>NZ_JAVXCI010000085.1:0-14507 GCF_036659555.1 Acinetobacter sp. | reverse complement strand
AGCACCAAGCACCAAGCACCAAGCACCAAGCACCAAGCACCAAGCACCAAGCACCAAGCAAAGCGTAAAAAGATGCAGGCTTTGTGTATGCAAAACGTTATTATAAAAAATCTTTTAAAATTAAGACGATAAACTGCGCGCAATTTTAACTGAACACACGATGAGGATGGTTTTGGAGCGTTTTAGCGTTATTATTCAAAAAATTCAAGATTGGTCTGATCAATACCCTTGGCTGGAAATGCTGACCTCGCTCAGCATGGTCATTCTACTGGCCATTTTGGCGACTTTTATTGCCAAACAGGTGGTTGTCCGTGGCATCCGCAAACTCATCGCCAAACTGCCCTTTTTCAATGATTCAATTATTGCTGAGCACAGCGTAATCCGCCGGATTACCAACATTGTGCCTGCCGTTGTGATCATGAATGGCATTAACACCGTGCCCCATGTGTCTGCGGAATTCATCAGCCTGGTGCAGACGGTTTCGCAGGCCTTTATTTTCCTGACCATCGCTTTAGCCATCAGTGAAGTGCTGAATATCTTCAATCTGGTGTATCAGCGCAATCCTAAGTCTAAAAACAAGCCGATTAAAGGCTATCTGCAGCTGGTCAAGCTGATCATCTATATTGTCTGCGGCCTGATGATTTTAGGCACCTTCCTGAAGAAAGACGTATTTACCTTGCTGGCCGGTTTTGGCGCCATGGCTGCCGTGCTGATGCTGGTATTCCAAAACACCATTCTGTCTTTGGTGGCTTCGGTGCAGATTTCATCCTACGACATGGTGCGCATTGGCGACTGGATAGAAATGCCTTCACTGAATGCCGATGGCGATGTCATTGATATGTCATTGCATACGATTACCGTGCAGAATTTTGACAAGACTTTGACCACCATTCCAACCCATAAGCTGGTCACCGATACCTTTAAAAACTGGCGTGGCATGGCTGCAGCGGGCGTGCGCCGCATTAAGCGCTCCATTTATATTGATCAAAACTCTGTGCATTTCATGACTAAAGATGAGCAGAAAAAGCTCAGGGAATTTCTGCTGCTGGGCCAGTACCTGAATGACAAGTCTGCAGAGATTGAGCAGTTTAACCAGAAGCTGAGCAATCCCGCGCGCTATAATCAGCGCAGATTGACCAACTTGGGGACATTCCGCGCCTATGTCGAGCTGTATTTAAAGCAGCATCCCGGAATTGCGCAGCACCAGTCGCTGATTATCCGCCAGCTGCAGCCGACCAGTGAAGGCCTGCCTTTGGAAATCTATGCATTTACCAACATCACGGCCTGGAAAGACTATGAGGCGATCCAGTCTGATATTTTCGACCACCTGATTGCGATTATTCCTGAATTCGGCTTGAAAATTTATCAGGCGCCTTCCGGCTCTGACTTCAGGGCAAATCCCTATATGCTGTCAGGCAACTAAAGGCCTGAAATGCCGGCGTTCCTTGAGGGGAGCGCCGGCATATTTGCAAAGACCTTTACTTGAAGGCTGATATCAAGCTGTTTACAGCCCCAGACTGCCTGAAAATGCCAGCACTGTTTTAATTTCACACTCTCCTTGCCCCATCGTTATTTTTTACCAGATGATTTATATTTAAATTATGATTTATCTGGATATTTTATGAATACCGATTAATTTAAGCTATTTATGCTATAACAGGAAACTATAAAAATTATTTGTGCATTAACTAACCGTCAAGGAAATAAGTTCAATGAAGCCCTTAGTTAAATTGTTATGCGGCGCTGCTTTTTTATGCAGCGCCGCGGCATCCGCTCACAGCGCTGCAGATCCGGCGCATGATAATAAGAACGCTGAAAACAAAAGTATTTTATTCAAAAATGTCCGGATCTTTGACGGCAAATCCGCTAAATTAAGCGGCCCGGTCAATGTGCTGATTGAAGGCAATAGCATTCGAAGCATTGGCGCAAATGTCACGGCTCCCGGCGCAGGAGCCTATGTAATTGACGGCAGCAATAAAACCCTGATGCCGGGGCTCGTTGATGCGCATTGGCATGCCATGATGGCTGCCCTGCCTCCGGCTAAAATGATGACTGCGGAAGTTGCAGACCTGAACTTTATGGCCGCCCAAGAAGCCAATAATACCTTGATGCGCGGCTTCACCTCCGTCCGCGATTTAGGCGGGCCGGTTTTTGCGTTAAAGCGCGCGATTGATGCAAACATGGTCAATGGCCCAAGAATATGGCCTTCCGGCGCAATCATCTCCCAGACCGGCGGCCACGGCGACTTCCGCATGACTTATGATATTCCCTCCTCGGGCAGCTCTGCCCTGAGCCGCGGGGAAGCTGCCGGCGGCGGAATTATTGCAGATGGCGCAAATGAAGTGCTTAAGCGCTCCCGCGAACAGCTGATGCTTGGCGCCACTCAGCTTAAGCTGGCCGCAGGCGGCGGCGTATCGTCAAGCTATGATCCGATTGATGTTTCCCAATATACGGAAGAAGAATTCCGGGCGGCCGTCAGCGCGGCCGAAAATTGGGGAACCTATGTTTCTGTGCATGCCTACACGCCGAAATCAATTCAAACCGCTTTAAAAGGCGGAGTCAAAATCATTGAACATGCGCAGCTGATGGATGAGCCCACGGCTAAAATGATGGCGGAGAAAGGCGCATGGTTCAGCTCGCAGGCATTTATTGACAATGAATATGCCAACCCGCAAGCTGGAGCAAACCGTGAAAAGCAGAAAAAAGTTCAGGCGGGAACAGACAAATCTTTTGAACTGGCAAAAAAATACAAATTAAACGTAGCTTGGGGAACCGACATCCTGTTTAACCCGAAAATGACCAAAAACCAAGGCGCGCTGCTGACCACGATGACGCGCTGGTACAGCCCTGCAGACGTTTTAAAAATGGCAACGTCAACTAATGCATCGCTGCTGCAGCTGTCAGGAGAGCGGAGCCCTTATCCTGGGAAACTGGGCGTCATTGAAGAAGGCGCTTTTGCCGACGTGCTGCTTGTTGATGGAGACCCGATTTCCAATATCAAGTTAATTGCGGAACCTGCTAAAAACCTGCTGGTTATTATGAAAGACGGGGTCATTTATAAAAACCTGCTTGAGTAGGATTTTTTGATGCCTTGACTTTAGGAAGATATTTTCTAGATCAAATCGCTCCTATTAAGCAGCCTGCTGCAGGCTGCTTTTTCAGGCCAATCACCGCTGGTTTATGCAGATTCGTACTGCAAACTGGGCTGTATTTGCTGTTAATTTTAACCGCTGCACTGTCATGGACAGCGGCCTGATTTCCCTGCCGAATTCAGCCTATAAAAACTGCAGGAAAGCCGCCGGAAGTTAATTCTTAACAATTGGCGCGCTTTGCTTCGCGCGGTTTGGCGGAATAACGATATGAACTCTGGCTTTGCTATTTCCGAGCGCTTCAATTTCGCCAGTGGTCAGGCCATAGGTAATGATGGGGCTTTTGAAACTCTTGCCGAAATCGCTGGAAATTTCAGCATTTCCTTCCAGCGTAACCAGCAGTTTGCCGGCATCGTATGTCGCTTTTCTGGCGCTGCCCTTAATCAGCTCCCCTGTTTGGTAATTCTTCTTTTGAAATCTGACCGGCTGGCCCTTGGCAATAATCCGGTCTAATTCCCTATTCTGCTTTTGCTTGAATTGTATTTCACTTCCTTCCAGCTTCAGCGAGCCTTGCGCTGCTGTAAAGTTCCCCTTGTAGACACCTTCACCAGAGTTTAGGTTCATCCCTAAGGAATCCCCTGAAAGATGCATTGGCTGACTGAAATCCGGGTCATGGCTGGCAGAGAACGCCCAATTGGGGGCAGATAGAACAAAAAGCAGGACGAGATATTTCTTCATTGTTAAGTAAATGCTAATAAAAATCATTTGTATTAAATTATACAGTATTTTTAATGATTTATCTCCAAAATCAGCCAATAAAGGCAAGCCATTCGGCTTGCCGCCTGCCCTCGCTTGGAGTTTTTCTTCAGGCCAAGCCGCATTTTTTGCTAAGCTGTATGCGCTGAATTGCAGAAAATATAAATAGGATCAAGATGCCATTAACCGCTGAAAGCTTTTTAAAGACTGCAATGACGAATCCTGTGAATAGTGAGATTATTTCACGGCTGCCTCAAATGGGTTTGAATCAATGCATGCTGACCGCCGGCTGCTTGTTTCAAACCGTATGGAACCATCAAGCCAAGCTGCCGCCGGCATGGGGGATAAAAGACTATGACGTTTTCTACTTTGACGAAGACCTGTCACTGCAGGCTGAAAGTGCAATTATTGCCACAGGCCAGCGTTTATTTCACGACTTGAATGTCAATGTCGAATTTAAAAATCAAGCCCGGGTTCACCTTTGGTACAGCCAGCGGTTTGGCGGAACATACCCGCAGCTGCAGTCGTCTAAAGACGGCATAGACCGCTATCTTATTGCCGGCACATGCATTGGCTTAGATGCTGAAAGCGGCCAGCTTTATGCTCCAAACGGCTTAGCGGATACAGAACAAGGGATTCTCCGCATTAATCCTAAAAATCCAAAGCCGGAGCTATTCAGCCAAAAAGCCAAAAGCTATCAGGAGCGCTGGCCTTGGCTCAAGGTGATTGCGCCCTAAGCTGATGGCAGTCAGGCATTTCTTCCTCCTTCCTTAAAGAGGATAAAATGCTTTGCGAATAAAGGCATGCTGTATTTGAAAATTCAGCCATTTTTTAGATTCAGAAGCGGACAGGCTTTAAAAAACTGCTGTGAATTGAAAATTGCTGCTGGGTATTTCTATCAGAGCATATTATGCTGGCAGCGGTTTATTAAACTTTGATAATAAAATGCAGCTTAAAAGGCTTTGATTAGGGCTGGGTAAAATAATGAATTGTAAAAATCTGTGCATGGCAGTGCTTCTTTTTATTCCAGTTTCAAGCTTTGCAGATCAGCTTAATTTGGAGCGGTATTTAGAAAACTCCGCCACCATATCCGGCATTAACAGCGATTCGCATATTCAGAATGAATTAGCAGTTATTTTAGGCAAGGACTATATTGAATTTTCCAAAAACTTTGAAGATTTTGCCGCCCCATATAAACTGAAAACTGCAAAAGCGATTTATTATGAAGGCAGGAAAAAGAACAGCGATGCGGCTTCATCGGCAGCTTTATATGCAGATGGTCGGATTTATGCAGCCTATTATATTCCAAAAAATCAGGCCGTCAGATATTTCACGAACGATCAGGCATGTTCAGCAGTTTTGCATCCGGTAATTCAGGTATTTATCAAACACTATCCTGATGCAAAAATTGAATATGCGTCCTCCAATTCAAGCATGTTAAAATATAATGAAGGAAAAGGATCAGCATGTTCAAACTTGAAATTAAGCCATTGAGATATTTATTTAAACTTTAGAGGCGGCCAGCAAATGAAAAAAATGGAATTTTTCTTCTTTATTATTTTAATTCTGGTCATTCTTTATGGCATTCAATGGATGTTTCATGGCTTCCCGTCAGGAAATTAACGGCTTATCCTAATAAGTTTTCGGCCCTGTTCATATAAACTTTTGCATGCCAATGTAAAATACCTTAAAAATTGCAAAAGAATAACCATCGCTAATATTTAAGAGAGTGCCTGTGAATATTCAATTTAGCCGCTTAAGCCAAATTAGCCTCAATGATATTATTGAATTGAACACAAATGGCCGTGTGCTGAAACAAATGCCTTTGGCTGATGGGATTAACTTTGATGAAAAGCAGTGCATTGCCTGGGTTAATGAAAAAGAAAAACAGTGGCAAGAATATGGCTACGGCCCGTGGGCATTTGTTGTTGACGGTAAATTTGCAGGCTGGGGCGGATTGCAGTATGAAGCGGGAGATGCTGATTTAGCTTTGGTCTTGCATCCTGATTATTGGGGACTGGGAAAGCGGATTTTTGAGAAAATCACCCAGCAGGCTTTTAATCAAATGGGTTTGCAGTCAATAACAATTCTGCTCCCTCCAACAAGGGTAAAGCTGCAAGGCATCTATCAATTAGGCTTTGCGCTGGATGGCGAAGTTGTCATTAATAATCAGCCGTTTATAAGATATAGGCTGTATAAGCCTTCCTGCATTGAATATGGTGGCTAAAACCGCCCAATCATGCAATCCGGCGGTTTTCAATGCTTCATGCTGTTACATTTCGGTGAGTTTTCTCCAAGTCATATTGCTGATAGCATTGGCATTTTTTGCTTTGCCGTAGACTTTCATCTGATCTCCGGCAATATTCAGGCGTCCATCAATAGTATAAATGTTCCCATCTTGCGGGCTGATCCAGATTCCTTGGCTGAATTTTTTATTGCTGGAATCAGCAACAAGGCCCTTAAGCGCTTCCATGCCTAAAATTGGCTGGTTCTTCAGGCTGCCCTGGCATTTGCTGCACACTTCTGAACTTGGAGCGCCGGGCAGAGGCCGGTTTTTTGTGATGACAGCGCTATATTGCTGTGTTTTGGAATTCTTGCGGATCACAATATCTGAAACATAATAACCGGTACGGTCATCAATTACTTTCCAAGTACCAATTAAGGGGTCAAAAGGCATAGCAGCCAATGGATTCATTAGCCCAAGCAGCAGTGCCGCAGCACCAAAAAATTTAAAATTCATAAAAGATGTTTGCAATTAAGATAGGAGAAATACAACCGTGCCAAAAGCGGCGGAATTATAGCAACTATTTTTCAAAATTCGCAAATTATTTCATTAAAATTAAATATATACATGATATGTGAATTCAGAAGCAGACCCGTAAGTAAAATCCTGCAACTGCAGGCCCAAGCCGGATTCCGGCTTTATAAGAGCCTTTTTCCGCCAAGGCTACGACTGACTGCATTGCGGGCTTAGCCAAAATACGGACATGCCTCCCCTTCCGCAGTTCAGGTTATGTCCGCTGTAGAGGCATAAAAAAGCGCCATTTTTATATAAAGCAAGGCCAGCCATAATCTATAAAACCTATTCAGCAGTTCCAGCTATACTGGCCCGGCTTTACCCGCTTTATATCTCTTGTATAAGCCATGAATTGCAGCGCAGCATGCAAAAAACACAAAAACCGTGAAGCGCCTATCTATTTTTTGGGCTGCGATCATATCCGAAAGATTGGCGCCAAACATTAAAATGCCAAAAACCCAAAAAAATGAATGCCAGTGACTGTTCTGTATTTTGTTCATTCTTTTTGCCCCAATTGCCGGCTTCTCTCTTCATTGTTTATCCTTTCAATCTGATTTATCCAATACTGAATGGCATAATTGTACTTCGCAAAAAATGAGAAAAACATGAAGCTAAGCGCTGGCGTAAGCACAATGCTTTCCGCCTGCCCTGCAGCTTTTTCATAAATGGCGACAGCAATTGCACAAAACGCCAATGCGGAGAAACTATAGTGTGAAACTTTCAGAAAGGAATCAAAACTCTTGCCTTTAAACATAATATTAAATACATATCATTATCATTTAATGGGTAATTATATGATTATTAATTAACTATTCAAGCTTTTTAAGCTTTAGAGAGCGCTCTCCAGAGCATTGCTTAACCTGCTGATGCGGCCCCTAACAAAGATCACGATTGAAACGGCACGCATTGCAGATGCGCCATCAGAATAAGCCTGCTTCAGCATGACCAATGAAGAGGCTTATCTGTGGTCAGCGGTTAGTATAGTTTAAATTTTTTCAGTAAATTCTTGGCCGCGCTATCTCTTTTATGCAGCTGTACAGTTTGGTTCAAGCCGTGAATATTCACCTGATGCAACCGGTACAAGGCATCATATGCAGTTCTGGCAAGCTTTCCATAAATATTCAGCTCATTTAAAACCTCGCCGACTGCCTGTTCCTTGCCTAAAGAAACAATTGATCCCTTTTCGACAAATTTAAACATTGGCAATTTCTTATTTTCCAAGCGATTAATTAAGCTTAGCGCAAGGAATTCAGCTTGCTGTGATGCAACTTGCGCTCTAGCGCCTAAAGGGGGATGCGCTGCATCCAGCTGGCAGTGCGCACAATCTCCTAATGCAAAAATATTAGGGTCAGAATAGGTTTGCAGCGTTGCATAAACTTTTAAGCGGTGGATATTGTCTTTTTCAAAACCGTTTAAATCTTCTAAAACTTGCGGCGCTTTAATTCCGGCAGTCCACACTTTTAAATTAGCTTCCAGCGCTGATCCATCAGAAAAATAAACTTTATCTGCATCAATGGCAGAAACTCGAGCGTTTTTTAAAATATTCACGCCCATAGCCGCTAAATTTTTTTCGACCTCTTTGGAAATGCTGGGCGATAATCCAGATAAAAGGCGTTCTGATGAGTCAATTAATGTGAATTTAACTTTGATCTGACTTAACTCTTTAAATAAAGTCTCCGCCATTTTGTTTTTCAAATTAATTAATTCTGAGATTAATTCAACGCCAGTCGCGCCGCCGCCAATAATTGCGACATGATAATCTGACTGTGCGGGAATGACTTGCTGCTTCATATCAAAGTACGACATGAAAATATTGTCATGAATTTTTTTTGCTTGATCTTGGCTGTCTAAAAAGTAGCAATGCTCTTTCACTCCAGCGACATTGAAATCATTTGATTTAGAGCCTAAAGCTAAAACCAGCGTATCGTATTCAATGCTGCGGATGCATTTTATTTCTGGATTCATCAGGCTAATAATTTCGATATCAATCGATTTTTTATCTTTATTAATATCAACTAAGGAACCATATACATAATTATAGTTATGCTGGTGTGAATGAACGAGATAGTTAACTTCATTTGCAGCTAAGTCAAGGCTGCCGCTTGCTGCTTCATGCAATAACGGTTTCCAAACATGAGTCAGCCCTGCATCAACCAAAGTAATAGAAATATTCTCTTTATGGCCAATAAGGTCACCCAGTTTGGTCACTAATTCCAATCCGCCTGCACCACCGCCAACAACAACTATACGATGCATAAATACTCCTTCTCTGCTTAATAAATTACCTGCCACACTCAAAGTGTACTGACCAGTACACTTTCATTGTAGCATGCACGCAGCCGGTTTTGTTTGGCAATCTTCCAGAGGCAGGTGAATTTGAGTATTTTCCAATTGTGATTAAAGCATTCGGCAGGCATTTCAATGCCTTCAATTTGCAAAATAATTCTCAATCAAATGCCGCCATTTATATATAGCGATCAAACAGGCGCTGAACTTTCCACGGCGCATTTTATGCAAAGGTTCAAGATAAAGATTTTGCCGCTAAATCTGAAAATGCTGCCTAGGAATTTAAGATATACTCAGTTGCTGATATAGCTTAAATACAGGGGCATTATTCTTGAGCTATCCGAAAAACCCGCTTAACTTAAAAAGATGCTTAAGCCATATTATATTTTCTTCAGCTTTTATTCTTTATCCAGCCGGCATTCAAAATGCCTATGCCAATAAGCTGTATTTACCCGTTGGCTATGATGCATTCTGCGGATTACCCGTGTTTACTGGGCAAAATCCGCAAATTGCTACAGCGGAAAAAGACCAGTTCGGAAATAAAATTATCCATATTGATCCTAGCGCATTGGCAAATATTTCAAGTTCAAGACTATTCACACTGGCCCATGAATGCGCCCACCATAAATTGGGTCATACTTCAGCACTTGGGGAAATGGAAAGATACCATGGCGGGACACGCAAACAGGAATTGGAAGCGGATTGCTGGGCTGCAAGGCAGCTTAGTGAACACAACCTTGCAGGAGATCTGCAATTTCAAATGCTGACCAATTTGGCGTCGGGCCATTTTGCTGGCGGAGGATATCCCAGCGGGAATGAAAGGGCTCAAAATATATTATCATGCGCATCAGGTAACCCACCGCAAAAGCAATGCACAACGCGCTTAGTTCCTCAAATAACGACAGTAATGCAATATCGGGTGATTCAGCAAAGCGTTCCATGCTCGCATATACAATATGGGCCATACGGGCCTTTCCAGATACATCAATTCGACCTAATCCCCCAGCGGATACAAGTTCCAGTTCAAACAACGCAAATGGTTGAACAAGCCGTATGCGAATAACAGAAAGCCCTCATGCTGATTGCCGTACAGAATATTAGGATTAGCCTCAATTTCTGCTTCGCGTTTTTAAGCTACTTTTCAGCCATTCGCTTCGTGCTAAAAGTTTTGCTTTCCTTATATACTGGGAAATCTTTACGATTAACGCGAATTTCAGCTCTATATCTTAAAGTGCCGTCTGAGAGAGATCTTTGAGCTATTGTTCCCATAAAATTTACGCTTTGACCATTTTTTTTCATTATGGCGTAAATCAGGGCGTAAATAGAAACGCGTTAGCACAGCTAAAAGGGTGTTTACACCGGTAAAAGCGTCTTTATGATTATCATCTAAGATATTGATTTTAATATAAAATATTTAAATTACTGAAATTTAACATTATTGAGAATTGAAGGTGCAGCTTATGCTGAAGTGGTTTGAAAAACTTGTTGATCCTTACCCCGAAAAAGGCCTAAACGAACCTCTTCCCACCCAGTTTTTCCCTTTTGTATGGCAGGCTGCCAGCGGTGTAAAGCGCTATCTGCTGCTTTTAGTCATCTGCACCGCAGGGGCTGCCAGTTTTGAAGCCTTTCTGTACGCTAAAATCGGCGATTTGGTCAACTGGCTGAGCCGAAGCCAGCCTGACACATTCTTAGAAAATCACAGCCAGAACCTGACGATTCTGACCTGCATTCTGCTGGCGAATGTTTTCTTTTCCAGCCTGCAAACGGTTGTAAAGCACCAAATGCTGTACAGCAGTTTTCCTATGCGCCTGCGCTGGCGCTTCCATAATCTGCTGCTGCGGCAGAGCCTGGACTTTTTCCATAATGATTTTGCAGGGCGGCTGTCGGCTAAGGTCATGCAAACGGCGCTTGCCGTGCGTGAATTCTGGATTATTCTGGGCGACATGCTGGCCTATGTGCTGATTTATTTTGTCACCGTCAGCCTGGTTTTGGGGGCCATCTCTCCCATGCTGCTGATTCCGCTGATGCTTTGGCTACTTCTGTTCATCTGTTCCGCAGCCTACTTTATTCCGCGCCTGAGCAAAATTTCCAATGAACAGGCAGATGCGCGCGCAGTCATGACCGGCCGCGTAACTGATGCCTATACCAATATTCAAACCGTTAAGCTGTTTGCGCATGCCGGCCGTGAAAGCCAGTACGCCAAAAGCTCTATGCAGCAGTTTATGGTGACGGTATTCAAGCAAATGCGCCTGGGCGCAAGATATTCCATCAGCATCAGCCTGCTGAATATTGTGCTGTATGCCGGCGTGATTGGCACAGCGGTTTATTTGTGGATGCAGGGCCAAGCCGAACTGGGCGTTATTGCAGCAGCCACCGCCATGATTTTGAAGCTCAGCAGCATTGCGGAATTCATTATGTGGCAAACTTCCGCGCTGTTTGAAAATATCGGCACCATTCAGGACGGAATGAAAACGCTTGGACGCCCAATCAGCATTAAAGACAAGCCTGATGCGCAGGAATTAAAAGTCCCGCGCGGCGAAATTAAGTTTGAAAATGTCAGCTTCGCCTACAGCACAAAAAATGTGGTCGATCAGCTGAATTTAACCATTAAGCCGGGTGAAAAAATCGGCATTGTCGGCCGTTCCGGCGCAGGAAAATCCACCCTGATTCAGCTGCTGCTGCATTTTTACGCCATCAACCAAGGTCGTATTTTGATTGACGGGCAAAATATAGAAGATGTAACGCAGGACAGCTTAAGGCGGAATATCGCGCTGGTGACGCAGGACACCTCCCTGCTGCACCGCACTGTAGAAGACAACATCAAGTATGGCCGCCCAGATGCCACCGATGAGGAAATGCATCAGGCGGTGAAAAAAGCTCAGGCGGATGAATTTATTCCGCAGCTGGTGGATATGCGCGGCAAGTCCGGCTATGAGGCCTTTGTGGGCGAGCGCGGCGTCAAGCTTTCCGGCGGCCAGCGCCAGCGGGTGGCTATTGCGCGGGTCTTCCTGAAAGATGCGCCTATTTTAATTTTGGATGAAGCGACCAGCGCGCTGGATTCTGAAGTGGAAGCCGCCATTCAATCCAGCTTGAACGATTTAATGCAAGGCAAAACGGTTATTGCGATTGCGCACCGCCTATCCACCATTGCGCAGATGGACCGCCTGATTGTGCTGGATCAGGGGCGCATTGCGGAACAGGGAACGCATGAAGAACTGGTGGCGCTGGACGGCATTTATGCGCATTTATGGCAGCGCCAGACCGGCGGCTTCTTAATTGAACAACAGACCAATGAACCAGAAAGGAAATAAATAGATGCTGTATTTGGAAGATATCAAAGTCGGTGACCGCTTTGTCAGCCGTGAATATGAAATGAAGCTGGAAGAAATTAAGCAGTTTGCTCAGGCTTATGATCCGCAGGAGTTTCATTTAGATGAAGATAAAGCCGAAGATCATCCCATCTTCCAAGGCATCGCCGCCAGCGGCTGGCACACCGCAGCGGTGACCATGCGCTTATGGACAGAATGCTTTCCGATCGCCAAAGGCTTAATTGGCGCTGAATCCAGCCTGCGCTGGCCGCGCCCGACACGCCCCGGCGACAGGCTGCATGTCCAAGTTGAAATTGATTCCATTACGCCATCAAAAAGCAGGAATGACCGCGCGCTTGTCAGCTATGTGACTCAGGCCTTAAATCAGCACGGCGATGTGCTGTTCATTTCCACCACAAAAATCATTGTGTTTAAAAAAGAAACTGCGGACGCATAAAATTCCGGATGAAAAGCAGCTGAATTGTTAAATTCAGCTGCCGGGCGCGCAAGCTGAATTGTCCAACAATTTTAATAGCCGAACATTATATTTCGTGCCAATATAGCTTTGAACAAATAAAAAATATAAAGACTGCAACGGACCGCGCATGAAAACACCTTCTTCACGCCAAGATTTAGGCATTCCTGGCGTTTATGGATTACTGCTTTTAGATGTTGTTTCCCGCTGGGGCTATAATAGCGAAACCCTGTTTGGCCCGTTCCGGCTGCACAGTGAACAGCTGGCAGACCCTGAGTACCGCATTCCCACCGCCCTTGCCAATGAGCTGGTGCAGCATGCCCTGCGCTTGACCGGCGAGCCGACTTTAGGCTTTCATTTGGGCACGCAAATGCGCATTTCAATTCATGGCTTTATTGGCTATGCCATTATGACCGCCAATGACATTACCGATGCCTTGGTGCTGGCCAACCGCTTCATTCAACTGCGGATGCCCTTCCTGCAGCTGTTTTTCTCCACCTTCGGCAGTAAAGCTACGGTGCAGCTGCGGACGGATGTCAGCCTGGAGCCTTTGCGCACAGAAATCGCCGTTGCCCTGATTTTCGGCATGATCAGCATGGGCAAAGCCATTACCGGCACGGACTATGCCTCCGGCGATATCGATTTTGACTTTCCCAAGCCGGAAGGCTTTGAGCGCTTCATGGCGAAATTTCCACATCATCAGTTCCGCTTTGACCAGCCGCATTTGCTGCTGAGTTTTGATAAGCGGTATTTAGGCAATAAACTGGTGCATGCCGACCCGATTGCCAGCCAAATCGCCATTAACCAGTGCGAAGCGGAACTGTCCGCCTTGGGCGAGCGCCACCGCCTGGCCATGCGCGTGCGCGATATTCTGACTCATTCAGAACAGCACTACCTAAGCATTGAAGCAGTTGCGGATCGGCTGCATATGTCAGACCGCACCCTGAAGCGCCAGCTGGCGGCCGAAGGCACTTCATTTTCAACTTTAGTCGATGAAGTGCGCTACCGCCATGCGACTTCCCTGCTCTCGCGCACTGACTTTACGCTGGAGCAAATTGCCGATGAGCTTGGCTACAGCGACGTTGCCAATTTCAGCCGGGCCTTTAAGCGCTGGAACGGACGCAGCCCAAGCAATTGGCGCAAAGATCCGTATCTTTAACTAGCTTTGATTGTTCTTTTGTTTTCTGCCAAAAGCATGTATAAACATGCCAAAAATGATTTTAATAGTTTTAAGGAGTTAGCCATGAATCATCCTTCAGATTTAAAATATGCCAGCACGCACGAATGGGTGCGCATTGAAGGTGATCTTGTCGTAACCGGCATTTCAGACCATGCGCAGGATGCATTAGGCGATTTGGTTTATGTTGAGGCGCCGGAAGCGGGTTCGCATATTACTGCCGGCCAGCAAGCGGGTGTGGTTGAGTCGGTAAAAACCGCTTCAGATATTCATGCGCCAGTTTCAGGCACTGTGGTTGAAGTAAATGCAGATCTGGAAGATGATCCGGATTTCGTCAATGATGCGCCGTATGGCAAAGGCTGGATCTACAAAATCAAGCCGGACAATATGGCGGACGTCGAAAAGCTGCTGTCCAGCGCAGAGTATGAAGCGGGTCTGTAATTTCTGCCTGCCGTAGAAATTAGCCGAATGGCTTAGCCAGTCAGTTAAGCATTTTTAATCCTCCCCAACCCTCCTTTTTCAAAGGAGGGGGTATTTCGGAATTCAATGCGGTATTGAACTCCTTTGCACAGCAATGCTGTTCATCCCCCTCTTTTTCAAAGAGGGGTTAGGGGAGATT
>NZ_JAVXCI010000084.1:0-14730 GCF_036659555.1 Acinetobacter sp. | reverse complement strand
TTTACTTCCATACGGCCTCAGTACTGTACTGTAATTGCAAATAACGTTGGTATTCAGGACTTTCCGGGAATAATGCCCGCAGCTGGTTGACCAGCACCTGCATTCCCAGATTATCCCCATTCGCACGCGCAGTGCGGATGCCGATCCAAAGTGCGCGGGCACCCTGATTTTTTTGCCCGACCGCACGCACGAACTGTTCATACATTTGCGCTGCGGCGGCGGTTTGCTGGTTTAAATAAAAAATTTCCGCCAGCTCTAACATTGAAACAAAGGAATCCCGATTGGCCTGCAGCGCCTGCTTGAATGATTTTTCAGCATTCGCAGCATCGCCCAGCTTCAGGTAAATCCGGCCGGCGTTTTCAAGCGCGCGGGCGCGCTGATCATAGCCCAGTGTCGCGCCGGCGATGTTCAGCTGTTCAAGCGCGTCATTATAGCGCTCAATTTGATACAAATACGTACCATAGTTGTTACGTATCTGCGCATTTTTCGGTTCAGCGGAAATAGCGCGCCGGAAATAGCTGTCGGCTTTTTCCATATTCAGCGGACTGCCTTCCTGCTGCAGCAGCACACCCATCATCATATTGGCCTGGGCATCGCGCGGATGCGTTTCCAGCGCCTGATCCAGAGCGCGCTTGGCGGCGTCCAGATCGCCCGCCTTAATATATTCAACCGCCAATTGAGTGCGCACTTTGGCTGCTTTCTCCGGGTCTTTTTTGCCGAGATCTGGCGTCTGGCAGGCCGTCAGCGCCAAAGCTGAAAAGCATAAAGATGAGATGAAAGCAATTTTATACGTTAAGGTTCTCAATTGGCCGCCTCTTTATTATCCTTGTGTGCGCAGGATTTCATTCTGCTGCGCAACTTTCTGTTTCCACTGCTCTGCGCGCCGGGTGCGGTCAGCAACCTGCCCGACCAGCTGCCCGCAGGCGGCGTCAATATCATCGCCGCGGGTCTGACGAATCGTACACACAAATCCGGCATCAGACAAAGTTTTTTGGAAAGAAATAATCCGGTTGCGGCTGGAACGCCCATAGGGCGCATGCGGGAACGGATTAAAAGGAATTAAATTAATTTTGCTCGGCAGGTTCTTCAGCAGGCGGATCATCTGCTGCGCATGCTCCGGCTTGTCGTTTACGCCGTCCAGCATTACATATTCAATGGTCACATGCTTGCGCGAGCTTTCATTGCCGTCTTTGCCGATATAGCGCTGGCAGGCAGCAATCAGCTGCTCCAGCGGATATTTTTTATTGATCGGCACCAGTTCATTGCGCAGTTCATCATTCGGCGCATGCAGCGAAATGGCTAAGGCGACATCAATATCCTGCGCCAGCTGGTCAATTTTCGGCACCACGCCGGAGGTGGACAGCGTCACGCGGCGCTTGGACATGCCGTAGGCGAAGTCATCCAGCATAATGCGCATGGAATGCAGCACGGCGTCATAGTTCAGCAGCGGCTCGCCCATGCCCATCATCACCACATTGGTCACTGAGCGCTCGCGCTCCGCCACCGGCACATCTTCCATATAGGACAAGTTGGCCATCCACAGCTGGCCGATGATTTCCGCCTGGCTCAAGTCGCGCTGGAAGCCCTGCTTGCCGGTCGAGCAGAATGAGCAGTCGAGCGCGCAGCCGACCTGCGAAGAAATGCACAAAGTCTTGCGCGAACCGGTTTTATCTTCGGCCGGAATCAGCACGGTTTCCACCAGAGAACCGGCGCCTTCGCCGACGCGGAACACCCATTTGCGCGTGCCGTCTTTGGAATAGTTGCGGTGCACCACTTCCGGCGCTTTAATTTCAGAAATTTTTTCTAATTTTTCACGCAGCTTGCCTGAAATATTGGTCATTTCGGCAAAGTCGGTGACAAAAAACTGGTGAATCCATTTCATCACTTGCCCGGCGCGGAACTTCTTCTCCCCCATATCTTCGAAGAATTTTTCCATTTGCGGGCGCGACATGCCGAGTAAGTTCACTTTCGGCGCAGCAGGCTGTGCCGGAACGGACGGAGATTGTTGCTGCACATCAGAAATTGCCGATGCAGCGGCCATTTCATTACTCATGTGTAATTACCTAAACCATGTCTATAGATGAAAGGAGAAGCTCAATAAACGAGCAAAGCGTTATTCAGGGAATAAAAAAACCAGATAAGCATAATAGCACTTATCTGGCTTGAATACTGCGAATTAACGAGTACGCGGAGCAATCTCAGTTTGCGCGAAGAAGTAGTTTACTTCACGGTCAGCAGATGCTACAGAGTCAGAACCGTGCGCAGCGTTTTCGTCGATGCTTACAGCGAAGTCAGCGCGGATAGTGCCTGGAGCCGCTTCTTTAGGGTTAGTTGCGCCAAGGATGTCGCGGTGAGCAAGAACTGCGTTTTCGCCTTCAAGCACTGAAACAACGACTGGGCCAGAAGTCATGAATGCAACCAGGTCAGCAAAGAAACCGCGTTCTTTGTGCTCAGCGTAGAAGCCTTCAGCTTCAGCTTGAGTCAGGTGCTTCATTTTAGTTGCAACGATTTGCAGGCCAGCTTTTTCAAAACGGGCAAAGATGTCGCCGATGTGGTTTTTAGCAACTGCGTCTGGTTTTACGATAGATAATGTACGTTCAATAGCCATGATTGGCTCCTTAAGTCACAATGTTGACAGGAAAATTTGGCGCATTATACCGAATAATGCGCTATTTTCCGCTTTTGAGATGTAAAAAAAATGCTTTTTTCGACGCAGGGATCAGCTCGCTTCGTCAATCCACGCCATTTGAATGGCTTCCAGCAGGCCTTCGGTTGATTTTGCCGGGTCATCGGCAAAATCCGGCAAGGCGCAAACCCATGCATGCAGGTCGGTAAAGCGGATCCACTGCGGATCAACCTCCGGATGCGCTTCGTACAGCTCAATTGCGATATCGATGGTATCTGTCCAGCGTAAGCCCATGAGTCTTCCTAACATTATTTAAATGACGGCGTACTTTAGCAAATTTCCCAAAAGCTGCGTGAGTTTTGCCTGATCCGGCGCTGAAAATTTACAGCGCAATGTTCAGCAGGGGCGCGCTGCAGACTATCCCGCTGGCCACCGCCCCGCCAATCACCGCCCCTACCGCCACATCGCTGGGATAATGCAGCCCCAGCACCATGCGCGACAGCGCCACCAGCACGGTAAACGGCAGCATCAGAATCAGCAGCACCGGCTGCACATAGCCTAAAATAGCCGTCACCATCACCGCATGCAGGGTATGCCCTGAAGGAAAGCTGAAATGATCCAGCGGGCGCTCGCCCAGGCGGATCACCTGATGCACCTGATAAGGCCGCGGGCGCACGGTTTTGCTTTTCAGCACTTTATAGATGCCGGTGCCCGCCAGGCTGCTGATGATCAGGTACAGCATCTGCAGCCCGTACAGCAGGCCCTGCAGCAGCCAGACCGCCGCCAGCATGACGTACCAGAACATGCCGTCGCCCAGGCGGCTGATCAGCTTGAAAAAATGCGCCACCCGCTCTGAATGGGAAAAAGTGTTGAGATAGATACAGCCTTTTAAATCGAGATCGAGCATTCTTATTTTTGCATTCTTGAGTTTCATTGTTCTGTCCTCGAGCGTCCACGGCCGGCTTAAGCCATCATAGGATGGCCCCCGCTGCCGAATAAAGCGCCTGTTCGAATTGCTGAACCGGATACTGCCAGCCAATATCCTGAATATCTTCCCGCGCGCCCAGCCCCATCCGCTTCAGCACGCTGCGCTGCGGCAGCGCGCGCATCAGGCGCAGAAATTCGGCGCTATTGCCTAAGCCGCACAGCCAGCCCGACTGCTGATGCCGCACATGCTGCTGCGCGCAGGCATTGTCATAAGCCAGCACCGGCAAGCCGCTGGCCATGGCTTCCAGCACCACATTGCCGAAAGTTTCCACTTGGCTGGCAAACACAAAAACATCCGCGCTGGCATAGGCTTCCGACAGCCTTGCCCCGCTTAAGCTGCCGGTAAACACCACAGCGCTCCCGCTTAAGCGCTGCAGCTTTTCACGCTCCGGGCCATCGCCCACAATCACCAGCAGGGTTTTCTGCCGGCTGCTTTGCTGCAGGGCTGAAAAAGCATTGATGATAACCTGCACTTCTTTTTCCGGCGAAAGCCGGCCGACATACAGCAGCACGGCGGTCTGCTCATCCGCCCCCCACTGCCGGCGCAGCTGCGCCGATGCATGCTTGGGATGGAAGCATTCCACATCAACCCCGCGGCCAACCACCGCCATCGGGCAATCCACCCCTAAGGCCTGCAAGGAACGTGCCGTATCCCTGCTTGGCACGCAGGTCAGCTGGGTGCTGTTATGAAACCAGCACAGATAGCGCTGAATCGGCTTTAGCAGAAATGCCAAATCAAAAAAGCGGCTGAAGTCCTGAAAAGCTGAATGAAAGCCGCTGGAAACCGGGATTTTCTTAGTTTTCGCCGCCTGCAGGGCAGCCAGCCCCAGCGGCCCTTCAGTCACAATATGCACCACATCCGGCTCAAAAGCGTCTATTGCGCCGGCAACCTTCAGGAACTGCGGCCAGCCGAATTTCAAGCTGGGATAGCGCGGAATGGCCTGCGCCAGCACCAGGCATTCCTTATTGGGAGCAAACTGGCTGCAGCCCTGCTTCTGCTCAGGGCGGATCAGCAGGATTTTATGCCCCTGCTGCTGCAGGCCTTTGCACAGCTGCAGCAGCGACAAAGCCACGCCGTTGATTTCCGGCGGCCAGGTTTCAGTCACCACAGCAATCTTCAGCCTTGGGCGCACCAGATCATTCAGCGCCCGGATATCATTCTGCACATTTTGCGCGCTTTTATTCTTAAAATAAAACTTGAAGCTTTCCGGAAAATCTTGTTGTTTTAAATGACCGAATGCAGATACCTGTTCCATATCTTACCTATCATTTGAGTTTTAGCCAAAGCATAAGCTGCAATTCTTTCAGTTTAATGATGCCGCGGTGACAGTTTAAAGATTAAACAATTCAAAGAGGCGGCCGCGCCGTCCAGGAACGCAAGACGGCCGGCCGATGCCGCCTTGCAAAGCGCGCCGGGCGGACGCCTAAAAGGCCAGGCTGACATACACCACATCGCGGTAAATCCCGGCAGGCGTGCTGACGGTCGGGGTTTCTTCCAGCTCCACCACAACCGCAAATTTATTGTCGCGGCCGGCTGTCCGCGGCGACAGCAGCGCATTCCATTCATTTTTATTTGCGCCTTCAATGCGCATGCGCGTCGCCAGCCTGAATGCGCCGTTGCGCACATAGCTGTCGCCATTGGAACTGACTAAATTCATGCTGCTGAAGCGGATATTGTAGGCCTGGCCGCAGCGCACCCTGAAGCTGGACGCCGCCTGGCTGCGCAAGTAGCCTGAAAGGCGCATGCTGCTTTCAGTGACCGTATCCATCGCGCACTGCTCCGCATGCGCCAGCGGGCTGCCGGCTGCAATGCACAGCAGCAGCGGAATAAGGCTTTTCATGGCTCACCTCCTTATTTGCATAATAAATCAACCGGCTGGGCAGCGGACTGCTCTGAATTTCCTGCAGGAACCGCCAGCACCGCGCTGCAGGTTTTTCCGCCTGCAGTTTTCACCGTGACGGAGTACACATCCGGCTTCAGACCGTATAAATAGACTTTGCCTTCACCATCGACCGGGAAGAACTCGCTTTGGCTTTGATTCAGGTAAACTTCGCTGGCGCGGGCCAGAATCTGCCCGCGCTCATCCAGCAGGCGCGCCACAATCAGGCGCGTTTGATAAATAGGGAACTTGAGCGCATAGCCGCGCTTATCCAGGGCGATCATGCGCTTGCTGGAATAGTCAATCTTGTCGTCAATCATCAGCTGGTCTTGATTGAAGGAAATATCATAGGTGACATAGGGAACGATATTGTGCACAAAAAAGGTGCCGTCACTGCGGGTTGCGCCCACCGGCGACAGCGAGCGGTAAATATCTACATCGGCATAATCGCCGACCTGAACCAGGGCAAAGGCATTGTCCACATAGCGCGTCAGCGCGGCTTTTTTGCCCAGCACCGCCACGGCGCCGCGGTAAGACAGCATGCTGGAATCATAGTCCGGCGACTGCAGGTACTGCGCGGTCAGATCGCCGAATCGGGTTCCGTAGGCGCCATAGGCCTGATAGGTGACATCGCCCTCGCGCTGATAGGCGCCCAGCGTATAGTCCAGGCCGGTTTCCGCGACATTGTTCTGCACAAACTGCAGGCGGCTGAAATCTTCTGTAGAGTGGCTGGCGTACAGGCTGCGGCTGCTGCCGAAATTATAGTTCAGGGAGAAATACAGTCCCTGATCGCCTTCAGGGGCAAAGTCATTGAAATAGCTCAGGCCTAAAGTCAGGCCGCTGCTGAAGCTTCTGGAAATGCCGAGATTCAGCACTTTGCTGTCTACCGAATAGCCCTCCGTATCATCATAGTATTCACGCTGCACATAGTTGGCATTGATATTGCCGGCCCAAGGCACTTCATAAACATTCAGATAGGCCAGAATATCGTATTTCGGCACGCTCAGGCTGTCCTGATAGCCGAGAATCCGGTAGCCATGCGATGCATACGCGATGGATGCGCCTGCAGACATCTTGCGCCAGGAGCGGGTCAGCGCCGTCCCGGCGGAATAGCCAGTTTCCTGACCTGAACGGCTGCCGGCGGCGTACATATCCAGCACAGCGATTTTGCCTGCGGCCTGCGTCCACATCAGGCCCAGATTCTGCACATCCTCACTGTAAGCCGCATTGAAGCCCAGCGTCACCGCATGGCTGATGCCGCGCCGGAAGTACAGATTGCTGAAGAATTCACGGTAATCATCATTTTCAATATTGTAGTTATAGCGCAGCTTGCCCAGGCTGATATTGTATTCGTTCAGCTTCGGCAGCAGCAGCCGGTTGTTGATCATCAGCGGAAAGCTCTGAACAGTCCGGTTTCCCAAAACATCTTCCACCACCACTTGCGCATTGCCCGCCTCCTGAATGCTGGCGCCGGTCTGCAGCGCATAATCGCCCGGAGTCACCTGCTGCTGGTAAATGCTGACGCCGTTCAGCAGCAGGTCAACTTTGGAAGGCAAAGCCGCGCTGCCTCTTAAAGTCGGCGCATTCCAGTAAATAAAATCCGGGCGCTCAGTGTAGCTGGTTCCGAAGCTCAGGCCGCCGAAGCGCAGGGAGTTCATAAACGGGTTCATGACTGTGGTGCTGTCGCCCAGCACCAGGCGCGTATAGTTTTGCGGAAAATCGATGCTGAATGTGCTGTTCAGGCGCAGCATTTCACTGAGCTTGCCTTCGCCGTCTTCCACATGCCTAGCCAGCATGGCGTGATCCAGCAGCCAGTAATCCCTGAACAGGCCGATTTCAGACAGCGCGCTGTATTCCCTTGCGTCCCGCGTGTCTTCAAAATACAGGTCATAATTGACAAAGCCGCCCAATGAAGCCTTGTCCGGCATCAGCAGCGGGCTTTCCGACAGGCTTTGCGCCTCAAAATAATTCCCCGGCAGTTCAATTTTAACTGCCTGCAGGCTTCCGTCCAGTTCAGACTTGATGCCCGCTGCCGCCAGCAGGCAGAATTCCGGCTTCAGCTCGCTTCGGCTCATTAATTCAATTTTGACTTTCAACTGCTTTAAAACACCGCATTCTGCATACAGCTGCTGATTTTTTTCAAAGACCAGAACCTCAGTGTTCCGGTCAACTTGGTTTAGCCACACATTGCTTAAAATCAAATCATCTTCAGCAGCATGAAGCAGAGTCATACAAAATGCGCCGGCTGCGATGCAGGGCATTAGGGCAATGATCCTGATCATGACTGTCACCTCATAAGGCAATCTCCAAAGGCGCTTCGCCCTTGTCTGTTTTTATTATCACTTTATACTTTTCAGCGCTGGCCAACTTAATCTGACCCAAATCAAACTCGCCCCGCTGCTTTGCCAGCAAATATCTCATTTCGGGAAAAGCGGCAACCGCATCGCCGCTGCTGTCCACAAGGGAAATTTCTTTGATCTGAATATGTGAATTGGCATTATTGGCTAAGGTCAAAATCAGATTATTGGCGCGATACTTGATGCTGGGGCGGAGATCGGCCGTATTTTGCGCGCCGACAAACAGGGGCAGTGAAATTGTAAAGAGGAAGCTGACTGCGTTTTCCTGCGTCACCGGCGGCACTTCATTAAACAAAACCCGCCAAGCCCCTTCTTCCTTAAGGTTCATGGCGCCCACCGGCTGCGAAAACCCGACCCGCACCAGCTGCCTGGAATCCGGCTGAAGCACAAAGTTTTTAGGATTAATCAGCACATCCGGGTCCGGCGTGTAAACATCTTCCCCTTTTTCATTCTGCGACCAGCGCACTGCCGTGGCCTCAAAAATTCTGGCTGCGCTTACTTCGGTATAATCAAGTGTCACTGTGGCGCTGCGCTGATTGCTTTTATCGCCAATGTAAAGCTGGATGGGGGTAATTTTCAATCCGGCCTGCGTCAGGGCTGACACGGCAGCCAGTGAAGCAAACAGCGCATTCAATAGTAATTTACGCATATCCCTGTCCTTATTCTTATTCTGCAAAGTCAACCGCTGCGGATATTCTGCTGAAGAAGCAGGCCTGTGCATGACAGGCCTGCCTGCGGTCAAGGGCTTGCCGGAACTTAGAAATACACCTTAATTTTGTACTGTTCTGTATAAGTACCGACTGGATAGCCGACGCCGACTTCGTTAATGCTGGCTTTTACGCTGTAGTTAGCCCAGCCGCCGCCGGTCGCAGGATGGCCTGTGGAAACCCCCATAGGAATGGTTGTGCCGCCGCGCTTAGTCACGAAGGTCACTGGAATTTCGTTGGAGCCGTATTTCAGCTTGCCGCCGTTTGCTGTGCTCAAATCCAGCTTATAGGTTGCATTTGCGCCCACTTTGAAATATCCGGTTTCACTGTCGCCGCCTGATTTGTCTTTAAGCACAAGTTTCGGCGTCAGCACGTCAATATCGCAATGCGGTTCAACTTTCAGCTCAATGTCAATTTTGTCGTGGCACTCAACGCCGCATCCTTTAGGCGGCCGCTGCGATTGTGTTTCGCCGGCATAGGCTGCTGCTGAACATAGGCCTAAAACCAGCGCAGATACGCCTGCTGCAATTAATTTAGCCATGATGTATTCTCCAATTTGTGAATTATTATCCGCCATTTTGTCTGGAGCGGACTGCCTAGCTTTGGAGTGATTAATCTAAGCCGCCTGCATTTCTCCGGATGGCATAACCATTGTTCAACAAATTTCATGAAAAATAATTTATGCGGCATTTTTCACATAAAACGTGAAATCCATCACAGCTGCAAGCCACGGTATTAAAAATCCTGTTGTTTATAGTGATGTTTATCCAGCAATAGCCGGCTGCAGCTTCATGCAGATTTTTTCTGCAACAAAATGCAAAAACAGAAAATGCACGTTCTTTGTGCATTAAATTTATGTATTTTCATCAGTATATTTTTATAAGAAACTTACATTAAATTACACTTAAAGCCTATTTTTCCTCATTTACTGCTTTAGCCCGCTCATTTTGCATGAATCTTCACGCAATGCTGTTTTAAATTTCCATGACAGGCTTAAAAACGATCAGTTTAATAAATGCAAATATCCCCAAATAGGGATTGTTTCCGCAATAATGCGCAATATTTCCGCGCCAGAATTTACACAACCGGTCACGGAATTACAAAAAAAATAAATCCACATCAAACTTTATTGCAAAAGCTCACGGTTCCGCTGCATTGCCGGATTTTTTAAATTTAAATGATTTTTCCTTTTTCACCTGAAATTCATTTCCAGCTGAATGGCTTAGCGCTTCATTTCCGCCGGACTGCACAGCCCGCCCGGTTAGGCGCAGCAGGCCGCAGGCTTCAGCGCATTTCTGGCCGCAGCCGGCCTTAACACAATAGCGCTTGACCCAGCCGCCCGGCAGAATTCCTGCAAATGCGCAAATTGCGCGCAAGCGGAACGCCCCGGAATGAAGCGCTTCCGGCGATAGGCTGAAACTTTTCAGGGCAGGCAAAAACAGAAAAAATGCGCGCTGGCGCTTGAGGCGGCAGGCTGCCCTTTAGCTGCGGTTTTTAGGATTTGACCGGGCTTTGCTCAGGGCAATGCGCCGCCGCTTTCAGCGGAAAGAATAAATAAGGGGGCACAGGCGCAAATGCTGAACCGGCTGCCTCAGCAGGCGGATGCATGCATCATTCCGCCGGCTGAATGCGGTTCAGCAGTCCGGTCTGCACTTGATACAGCTGGCCGGCGCCGAAATCAATCTGCTTATTTTCGCCCTGCAGCGCCGGAAAGCCGGCGATCTTTTCCAGCTGCGGGGAACGCTGGAACTGCTGCGTTTTCGGATTGTACATCCAATAGATAAAGCGCTTGTCTTCCACCTTGCGGTTCTCTGATGTATCCGCCAGCACAACATCGTAATAGCCGTCAAAATTGATGTCCAGAAAGCCGATGCTGCCGGCAAATGCGGTAAATCCGCTCAGGCTCTGCATTACCGCATTATTGTTCTTATTGATGATGTCTATGCGCTTCAGCGCTTTGCCATAGGGCTGCTGTTCACCGTCAATGCCGTAAAATTTAAATACAATGACCGGCTTATCCGCTGCCGGAAATGCAGGCTCAAACGCAATCGGCATATTTACGGCTTTATCGGCAGACGTCAGCACCGCCGCCATTAAGCCCGTATTGGCATTTAATTTGCCTTCCAAGGCATACTGCGTGGCGGTTTCATCCATGCTGTCCACGCTGACCGATTTCAAATTCAGCTGGTCGCCTTTCTGCATGCCTTTAAAGGCAATGCTCTTTTGATTTTTAAGGTCTTTTAACGTGCCGTGCGGATTCCATATTCCGGCGTACAAATCCAGAAAATACTGGCCGTCCGCAGAGCGCAGCATGCGCTGCATGGAAACGCGGACGCTGTGGAATGCTTTCAGCTCATGATCCGCTATGGCTGGCGCTGCGGCAGCCGGCGCGACTTCCATTTCCGCAAAGCTGAAGCTTGAGAACATTAATGCAGCGATACAAAGGAGATTTTTAGTATTCATTGGCAGGCTACACTCAAAAGAAAGAATGGATTGTGAATACTGTATCACAGAATTATTAAACTCCGATGCAAGCGGCCCGGCCCGCTGAAAAGCCGGCAGCAGCCAGACTGAGGTTCAAGCCAGCGCGCCTCATGCTGCGCCATCTCAAGAACCCTTCAAGCCTTTTGAATAAGAGCATCTCAAGACTGGCTGGCTGATTTTTTACTCCGCATCAAGCCCCGCGCGCATATAAAACCCTGCATTCCCCTAATAAAAAAACCTGCTTTCGCAGGGTTTTACAGCATAAAAATCAGCTGATTTCTTTGTCAACGATCTTGTTTGCTTGAATCCAAGGCATAAAAAAAGCGGAAAGCACTGCTTTCCGCTTTTTGCAAGGCTCGCAACCTTAGTTCTTTTCTTTGTCGACGATCTTGTTTGCTTGAATCCAAGGCATCATCGCGCGCAGCTTGTTGCCTGTCACTTCAATGCCGTGTGCAGCATTTTGACGGCGGCGGGCAGTCATAGACGGGTAGTTCAGCGCGCCTTCGTTAATGAACATCTTCGCATATTCACCAGACTGGATGCGTTTCAATGCATTGCGCATTGCTTCACGGGACTGTTCGTTGATTACTTCAGTACCCGTTACATATTCGCCATATTCAGCATTGTTCGATACTGAATAGTTCATGTCCGCGATGCCGCCTTCGAACATCAAGTCAACGATCAACTTAAGCTCGTGCAGGCATTCGAAATACGCCATTTCCGGCGCATAGCCGGCTTCAACCAAAGTTTCGTAGCCCATTTTAACCAATTCAACTGCGCCGCCGCAAAGCACTGCCTGCTCACCGAACAAGTCCGTTTCAGTTTCTTCACGGAAAGACGTTTCGATAATGCCGGTGCGGCCGCCGCCTACGCCTGAAGCATAAGAAAGCGCAACATTGCGGGCATTGCCGGAAGCATCCTGATGAATCGCGATTAAGTCAGGAACGCCTGAACCGCGCTGGAATTCTGAACGCACGGTGTGGCCCGGCGCTTTCGGCGCAACCATGATCACGTCTAAATCGGCACGCGGAACAACTTGGTTGTAAAGAATAGAAAAACCGTGAGCAAATGCTAAAGTTGCGCCTTCTTTAATGTTCGGCTCAATCACGTCGCGGTAAAGCTGTGACTGGAATTCATCCGGAGTCAGAATCATCACCAGGTCAGCCTGAGCAACGGCAGCTGGAACTTCAGCAACTTTAAGTCCTGCGTTTTCAGCTTTCTTCCATGAAGCAGAACCGGCGCGCAAGCCCACGGTTACGTCAACGCCAGAGTCTTTCAGGTTTTGCGCATGCGCATGGCCTTGTGAACCGTAACCGATGATCGCTACTTTCTTAGATTGGATGATAGATAAGTCGCAGTCTTTATCATAAAAAATTTGCATTGCTGTCTCCGCTAAAATGCTGTGTTTCCTTACCCTAAGTTAGTGATTTCTTGTTTTTCACTAAATTAAGCCCCTCTTCTGAATAAATAAAGAGGGTATATTTGTTTAAAATCAGATGGTTAAAACTTTTTCGCCGCGCGCGATGCCCGATACGCCGGAACGCACGACTTCAAGGATGGTATTTTCCGCCAGCGCGTCAATAAAGCCATCCAATTTGTCTGTTGTGCCCGCCAGCTGAATGGTATAAGTCGTCGGCGTCACATCCACAATCTGCCCGCGGAAAATGTCAGCGGTGCGCTTGATTTCCGCACGCGCTGCGCCTAAAGCTTTCACTTTAATCAGCATCAGCTCACGCTCAATATGCGCGCCTTCTGACAAATCAACCACTTTCACCACTTCAACCAGCTTATTCAGCTGCTTGGTAATCTGCTCAATCTTATGGTCATCGCCATACGTGGTCAGCGTCAGGCGCGACAGCGTCGGATCTTCAGTCGGCGCCACATTCAGCGTTTCAATATTGTAGCCGCGCTGTGAAAACAGGCCCACTAAACGGGAAAGCGCGCCCGCTTCGTTTTCAACGAGTACAGAGATAATGTGTCTCATTTTGTGCGCTCCCCTTTGCCTAGCCACATGTCCTGCATGGACTGGCCCGCAATCAGCATCGGATAAACGTGCTCGGTGCGGTCAACCATAACGTTAATAAATACGCACTTGTCGTTAATCGCCATCGCTTGCGCCAGCTTGGATTCAAGCTCATCGGCATGGTCAATTTGAATGCCGACATGGCCGTACGCTTCCATCAGCTTGGCGAAGTCCGGCAGCGACTCTACATAAGAGCTGGAGTGGCGGCCTTCATAGTTCATATCCTGCCACTGCTTCACCATGCCTAATGCGCGGTTGTTCAGGCAAAGGATTTTCACATTCAAGCCGTACTGCTTGCAGGTCGAAAGCTCCTGAATGCACATCTGAATCGATGCTTCGCCGGTAATGCACACCACCTGCTGATCCGGGAAAGCCAGCTTGGCAGCCATGGCATACGGCAAGCCTACGCCCATGGTGCCCAAGCCGCCGGAGTTGATCCATTGGCGCGGACGCTTGTAGCGGTAATACAGCGCGCCGAACATTTGATGCTGGCCAACGTCAGAGGTAATGATCGCTTCGCTGTTGGTGAGTTTATCTAAAGCTGCAACCACCTGCTGCGGCTTCATGGTGCCGTCCGCCGGGATCTCATATCTCAGGCCGTGAACTTTGCGCCATTCATTGATTTGCGACCACCAGGCAGCCATGGCTTCAGGATTCGGCTTGGACACGTTCAGCTGCTTCAGCTGCGCCAGCATTTCCTGCAAGACCGGCTCCACCGCGCCGACTATCGGAATATGCGCCATGATGGTTTTTGAAATCGCCGCCGGGTCGATGTCAATATGGATCACTTTGGCATTTTTGCAGAATTTTGCCGGATTATTGGTCACGCGGTCATCAAAGCGCGCGCCTATGGCCAGAATCACGTCCGCATTATGCATGGTCATGTTGGCTTCATAGGTGCCGTGCATGCCCAGCATGCCGACAAACTGCGGATCATCGCCCGGGAATGCGCCTAAGCCCATCAAGGTATTGGTCACCGGAAAGCCTAAAGTATGCGCCAGCTCGGTCAGCAATTCGGAAGCATTGCCCTGCACCACGCCGCCGCCGGAGTAAATCACTGGACGCTTGGCATGCAGCAGCTCATCAATCGCCTTGCGGATCTGACCGGAGTGGCCGCGGTGCGGCGGCTGGTAAGAGCGCATTTTCACTTTTTCAGGATATTCGTAAGCGAATTTTTCCGCCGGATTGGTCGCATCTTTAGGAATGTCGACAACCACTGGCCCCGGACGGCCTGAAGACGCAATATAAAAAGCTTTTTTAATAATTGCAGGAATTTCGCTGGCATGGCGCACTTGGAAGCTGTGCTTCACGATTGGGCGGGAAATCCCCACCATGTCAGTTTCCTGAAACGCGTCTTCGCCAATCAGATGCGAAGCAACCTGGCCGGACAAAATCACCATTGGGATGGAGTCCATATAGGCAGTTGCAATTGGAGTAACGGTATTGGTTGCGCCCGGGCCTGAAGTGACCAGCACAACGCCGGTTTTGCCTGTTACGCGCGAATAAGCGTCCGCCATATGGCCGGCTGCCTGCTCATGGCGCACAAGGTAATGGTTAATTCTGTCTTGTTGAAATAGCGCGTCGTAAATATGCAGTACTGCGCCGCCTGGGTACCCAAAAACATGTTCAACGCCTTCGTCCGCTAATGCGCGAACAAGCATTTCAC
>NZ_JAVXCI010000083.1:0-15223 GCF_036659555.1 Acinetobacter sp. | reverse complement strand
TGGTTTCAGCCACTCACCCATCTCACCGTAACGTGCGGCCATAATACAAACTTCGCCCATGCGCTGCAAGCTCAGAGCCGATCTTTTTTGCATATTTCTGCTCAATTAAATACTTTTTAAGCAATTCTGCAGCATTTGACGCTAAACAGATAAAAAAACCGGCGATCCCGTCCATAAAAACTGCAAACGCCGTAAAATGCCAATTTAAAATACAATATTGCAATCATTTGCGTGCAGTATCCTGCTGCATGTCTTATGCTAAACCTAATCTTCTGACTTGAAGCCAAAGACATTATGAAAAATTGGGTCGACCCTGAAGCAAAAGCTGAAGCCGAACGTTACGAAAATCCGATCCCCAGCCGCAAGCTGATTTTGGAAACTATTGAACAGCAGAAAACTGCATTGTCGCATGCGGATTTTGTCGAACACTTTGAAATGGCCGATCAGAAAAGCATTGATGCCCTGAGCCACCGCCTAATTGCCATGGTGCGTGACGGACAGCTGATGAAAGACGGCTTTAAATTTCAGCTGGCGGAAGAGCAGCCGACCCATGAAGCGACGGTTTATATCAATTCTAAAGGCATGGGCACAGCCAATATTTCAGGCCAGGATGACCTGCTGCTGCCTGAGCGCGAACTGCGCCAGGTGTTCAACGGCGACCGCATTAAAGTGCGCCAGACCTCTGTCGACCGCAAAGGCAAAGCCTGGGGCTTCATCAGCGAAGTGCTGCAGCGCCGCGTCAAGGAAATCATCGGCAAAGTCTCGGTGCATGACGGCGAATACTTTATTCAGCCGGCCAGCCCGAATGCGCATCAGCCGATTACTTTGGAAAAAGAGCTGATTGAGCATGCCAAAGTCAATCTGGGCGATTCAGTCCGGATCGCCATTGACAGCTATCCAACCAAGGAAGAATTCGCCACAGGCCATATTGTGCAGTCCATGGCGGACAAAGCCGATACCGAAATCATTATTCCGCAAACCATTCTGGAATACGGCCTGCCCTATGAATTCCCTGAAGAAGTGATTCAGGAAGCGGAAAGCTTTAAAGAGCCTTCCGCGCAGGACCGTGAAGGCCGCATTGACCTGCGCGACCTGCCTTTAGTCACCATTGACGGCGAAGATGCCCGCGACTTTGACGATGCCGTGTATGCGGAAAAACGCGCTGGCGGCGGCTACCGCGTAGTGGTTGCGATTGCCGATGTCAGCCATTATGTGCGGGTCGGCAAGCCATTGGATGATGAAGCGCAGGAGCGCGGCACCTCGGTCTATTTCCCGCATTATGTGCTGCCGATGCTGCCGGAAGCGCTGTCAAATGGCCTGTGCTCTTTAAATCCGAATGTCGACCGCCTGTGCATGGTCTGCGATTTAAAACTGTCCCGCGCCGGGCGCGTGACCGGTTTTGAGTTCTACCCTTCGGTGATGCATTCCAAAGCGCGCCTGACCTATACGCAGGTAGCGCAGTATTTTGAGGGTGACGGCAGCGCGGTTCCGGAAAACCGCGATGTGCGCAAATCGCTGAATACCCTGTTCCAGCTGTATCAAGTGCTGAAAGGCCTGCGCGCAGAACGCCACGCCATGGAATTTGAAACCGTCGAAACCTATATGACCTTTGACGAGCTGGGCGGCATCAAGGAAATTCTGCCGCGCTCACGCAACGATGCGCATAAGCTGATTGAAGAATGCATGCTGCTGGCCAATGTGGCTGCCGCTGATTATGCGTTAAAGCATGAAATTCCAATGCTGTACCGCGTGCATGAGCCGCCGGAGTTCTCGCGCATTCAGAAAGTCCGCGACTTTGTGAAGCTGCTGGGCATGAATTTCCCTGAACAGCCGACGCAGGCCGATTATCAGGCGGTGATTGAAGCCACCAAAGACCGCATTGATGCGCCAAGCATTCATGCGGTGCTGCTGCGCTCAATGATGCAGGCCTATTACGGCGCCAATAACTCAGGCCACTTCGGCTTGGCCTATGAGGCCTATACGCACTTCACCTCGCCAATCCGGCGCTATCCGGATCTGCTGCTGCACCGCGCCATTAAAGCGCAATTGAAGAAAAAGCCCTATCCGCTTTCCGGCGCTTCGCTGGATGATGCCGGCGAGCATTTTTCCGCCACTGAACGGCGTGCGGATGAAGCCTCGCGCTCTGTGACCACCTGGCTGAAATGCCATTACATGAAGCAGCATTTGGGCGAAGAGTTTATCGGGACGATTTCAGCCGTTGCGGAATTTGGCCTGTTCGTGACCTTAAAAGATCTGTATGTGGACGGCATGATTCATGTCAGCCAATTAGGCGATGACTTCTTTGCCTTTGATCAGCCAAGCCAGAGCCTGATTGGCCAAGGCCATGGGCAAACCTTCAGCCTGGGCGATGAAGTAAAAATTAAAGTCGCCGGCGTAAATCTTGAAGAGCGCAAAATTGACTTTGAACTGCTGCAGCAGCTGACCCATGCCGGCCGCCCAGTGCGCAGCCGCGCGCCGCGGGCAGCCAAAGCCGTGCAGCGCGGTGAAGCCAAGCCCGCTCCGCGCGCTGAAGCCAAAGAGGAAGTGTTTACTGAACGCGCCAAATCTGCTGCCAGTGAAGATGGAGAACGCCCCTTTCGCAAAAAAAAGGCCAAACCCAGCTCATACGGCGCAAAGTCTGCTAAAAAATCTTCAAGCAAGTCTGAAGCAAAGGCTAAAGATAAAGTGAAGAAAAAAGCCAAGGCAAAAAAGAAAAAGTCCAACGCGAAAGCCAAGACTGAGTAATTTCCCAGCTTTAAAGAGAGCGCTTCGGCGCTCTTTTTCTTTTATAATGATTAAAATAAATAGTTCCAAATAAAGAATATGGATATTAATAACTTATTAACCCTTACTATTTCACTACTAGCTTTACTAGTCACGTACGTCGTTTTTAAATCCAATCAAACTCCAAGGATAATAATTTATGCTTCTCCTCACTATGGAAAACAAACATTTATTCAATTAAATGTTAAAAACATAGGTTTTGGTATAGCTGAAAATGTTCAAATAAGTAGCGACCAAGAACTCCCTAGGCGAGCGTTTAGTTTGTCAAAGCTAAGTGCGAGTAAGGAAATTTTTGAAAGTGGAATATTTAAATATGGAATAAAAATATTCCCTCCAAATCAAAACTATATTTTTGACTGGGGGCAATATGGAGGACTCAAAGATGCGTTAAATAATAGCCCTATCACTTTTTATGTAACCTATACATATAAGCATCCTCTAAATATATGGAGATCCCGAATTACCGATATATCAATTATAGACATCAAAGAACTCGAAGCCTTGCTATCAACGATTGGTAATACAACGGAAAACCTTGAAAAGATTTATAAAGAATTAAAAACACTCAATACAAATATTAATAAAAGAAAATAGACCCTTGATTTCCCATGCCCAAAGCCCTACATCTACAAATAACATAGAATATTTTATACGGCATTAAAATCATGACATTAGAAAAGGCGACCTTGCCTGTACCGCAGTTTGATCAAATCACCTTGGATCAGCTGAAAGCGCAAATTGAACAGGCCATTCAGCAGGGGCAAACGTTTTTAAAAGAATTGGCTGCCGTGCCGGACGGCATTCAGGCGCAGCTCGGCGTATTAGATCAGGTCGATCTGCTGGAAAATAACTTAAGCGAATCCTGGGGCGCGCTGTCGCACCTCAATGCGGTGATGAACAATGCCGAAACCCGCGAAGTCTACCAGTCCCTGCTGCCGGCCCTCAGCGAATACTATACCGGACTCGGCCAGCACACGGCGCTGTATCAAACCTATCAGCAGGTGCAGGACGCGGCTGCTTTCACCGCGCTGCCGGCAGCCCAGCAAAGCGCCATCAAGCTGGCCCTGCGCGACTTCAAGCTGTCCGGCGTGGCCTTGGAAGGCGAAGCCAAAAAGCGCTATGCGGAAATTTCTGCGCGCCTGTCGCAGCTGTCGTCGGACTTTTCCAACCATGTGCTGGACGCCACCCAGGCCTATTTCAAGCCGCTGGCCGATGCGCAGCTGAAAGGCCTGCCGCAAAGCAGCATCGCCCTGCTGCAGCAGTACGGCCAGCAGCGTGAACTGCAGCAGCCGGCAGCCACACTGGACATTCCGTCCTATATGGCCATTATGACCTATGCCGCGGACCGCGAACTGCGTGAAGAGCTGTACAGAGCCTACACCACCCGGGCTTCTGAGCAGGGCAATCCTGAATTTGACAATACCCCGGTCATGGAGGAAATCCTCAGCCTGCGTCAGGAAATGGCGCAGCTGCTGGGCTTCGGCAATTATGCCGAGTTTTCACTGGCCAGCAAAATGGCGCCGGATGTGGCCACTGTCCAGCAATTCCTGACTGATCTGGCAGAGCATGCCCGCAAGCCGGCCGAACAGGAAATTTCCGAGCTGAAAGCCATGGCCGCCGAAGACGGCATTGCCGAGCTGCAGCCGTGGGATACCGGATACTATTCTGAAAAGCTGAAAATGCGCCAGTTCAACCTGTCGCAGGAAGCCTTAAAGCCCTACTTCCCGGCGCCTAAAATCCTGCAGGGCCTGTTCAGCATTGTCAGCCGCCTGTACGGCATCAATATTGCAGAGCGCGAAGCGCCGCTCTGGCACCCCGATGCGCGCTATTTTGAACTGGAAGAACACGGCAGTGTCGTGGGGGGCTTCTACTTTGACCTGTATGCCCGCAGCGGCAAGCGCGGCGGCGCATGGATGAGCGGCTTCCGCTCCCGCATGCAGACTGGAAATGGCCTGCAAAAGCCTATTTGCTACATGGTCTGCAACTTTACCCCGCCTGTGGGCGATCAGCCGGCGCTGCTCACCCACGATGAAGTGAACACCTTATTCCATGAATTCGGCCACGGCCTGCACCACATGCTGACCGAAGTCGACAACATTGCCGTTGCGGGCACGCACGGCGTGGCCTGGGATGCGGTTGAGCTGCCGAGCCAGTTCATGGAATTCTGGACTTGGGACAAAGAAAGCCTTGACTTGCTGAGCGAGCATATTGAAAGCCGGCAGGCCCTGCCGCAGGAGCTGCTGGCCGCCCTGCTGGATGCGCGCTTCTTCCAGTCCGGCATGCAGACTTTGCGCCAGATTGAATTTGCCCTGTTTGACTTGAATATTCACAAGCAGACGCCTGCATTGAATGCTGCGCAGATTCAGGCGGTTCTGGATGACATCCGCGCCAAATATTCCGTGGTGCCGGCAGTCAGCTATAGCCGCTTCCAGCACGGCTTCAGCCATATTTTTGCAGGCGGCTATGCAGCCGGCTACTACTCCTACAAATGGGCCGAAGTTTTGGCCAGCGATGCCTTTGAGCGTTTTGAAAATGAAGGAATTTTCAATACGCAAACCGGCCAGGAATTCCGCCGGTTCATCCTCGCCGTCGGCGGAAAAGACGCCGCGCTTGACGCATTTGTCAATTTCCGCGGACGCGAGCCAAAAATAGATGCGCTGCTGCGCCATCAAGGTTGGACGAACGCATCATAAAACGCTTAAACTATCGGCCTTAATTTGATCAAGGGTAAGTATGATGACCATTAAACGCCGTTTCATTGCGGGTGCAAAATGTCCAAAATGCCAGGCGATGGACCGGGTTGTCATGCTGACCTCAGGCAACGATGAGTGGATTGAATGCATCGATTGCGGTTACAGCGAGAACCGCCCGACGCATGTGGAAGAGCCGGAAGCTCCGGCGGTTCCAGACAGCATAGGCGTCATTCAATTCAAGCCGCGTCAGCCGAAATAACAACAAGGCTTTTATAATGATTGAAGATCAAAGAAATAGCCCGAAACTTTTAATCGGGATTATTGGGGGAATAATTGCCGTTATTGCGGCATTTTTAGCTTATCAGTGGCTGGCGGCATCCAATGCTGAAGGGCCTCCGCCGCAGGCGGGCAACGCTGCAGCGGCCAAAGCTGCGCCGGCGCAAGCCAAGCCGGCACCGGCAGCGCCCTTGCAGGAAACAGCTGCATCCGAAACAGCAAAGCTGGTGGAAGAAGACATTCTGAAAGCGCCGGTGCCTGAAAATGCCTCTTTGGCCAAGGAGGAAATCGCGAAGCTGGAAGATATTCAGGCCCAGCTGGCTGAACAGGAAAAAACCCTAAAAGCCCAGCATGCCGATGCCGATCAATTGATCCAGCTGAAAGAAGAACAGCTGAAGCTACTGGAGGCGCAGCTGAAGCAGGCAAACTGACCGCTGCAATTCAGGCCTGAATGCAGGCAGAAATTCCGCCCGGCTGGCTTTGCCTTTACTCAGGGCGGGACACAGCCGTAAAAAAGCGCCCGAAGGCGCTTTTTCTGCTGGCAGGCTATTGATACCAGCCGAACAGCTTAAAGAAGTAAGGAACATAGGCAATAATCAGCATGGCCGGGAACAGCACAATCAGCGGCAGAATCCAGCGCTCATAGCGGTAATAAAATGATTTGTCGCGCACTTCCGCATCCGCCTCATTCACTTCCGCATCGCCGATCGACTGCCGCGCCAGCAGATGGTTCAGCGCGACCGGCGGCGTCACATAGCCCAATTCAAAGCCAATCAGCGTAATCATCCAGAAATGCACGGGATGAATGCCGTACTGATAGGCGACAGGCGCGACCGTAGCTGAAATCAGAATCACCGCGCCAAACGGGTCCATAATCATGCCGACAAAGACCATTAAGGCAATGATCAGGCTGAGCACAAGGAAGGTGCTGCTGATGTCTGCGGGGAACAGGCTCATCACTTCCGTACGCTCAAGCAGGCCGCCCACGCTGACCGAAAGCGCCATCAGAATGACCAATGCGCCGATATGCCCCACTGTTTCACTGGTCGAAATATGCATCGACTTCCAGAAACCGACCTTGCGCAGCACATTCATCGCGCTGGAATGCTTGGCTGCATGGCTGACAGCTAGCTCATCCGGCGCAGCCCCGGCGCGCATGCCGTCACGGTATTCCGCATGGCCCGGAACCGCCGCGCCCGCCAAGGCAGGCTCAGGCTGCATTGCATTGCCGGCAGCTAAAGCTTCATCCCAGTGCCCGACGGGCGGAAGCGGCGCCGGCTCATGGCGCAATTTATCAAACAGCACGATCATCAGCAGAATCACCGGCATCATCACCGGCGCCGTAAACTCATTCAGGTCTGTGGATAATAAATACTTATAGAACAGCCAGATCAGCACAAAAATCACCATGTAGGGCACCACCGCTAAAAATGCGCGGCCGGACTGCGGCGCCGCGGCGGACGGCGCAGCGATGCGGAAGCGGTGCTCTGCAAAAAACAGCGCAATGATCAGGAACAGCGTGGAAGTCAGCAGAAAGACATAGACGCCATACTGGTACAGCAAGTCCGTGGTCACTTCCTTATTCAGGGAGGCAACCACCACAATCAGCAGGCATGGACGCAGCACCACGCCTAAAGAGCCGGACATCGCCGCCGCCGCCAATGCAAACTGGCGGCGCCCGCCGGCATTCCAGACTTCTTTATAGATAATGGCGCCGGCTGCAATCACAAAAATCCCCGATGCGCCGGTATAGGCGGTCGGCAAGGCGGCGGCGATTAAAATCAGCCAGGTCAGGGTTTCAGGAGCCAGATTCCATGGGCGCAGAATATTCAGGAATAGGTCGACCACGCGGGTTTGCTTCAGCAGCATGCCGGCCCAGATGAACAGCGCCAAATTCAGGAAGATGCTGGAAAACTCCACCAGCTGGCCAAGATAGATTCCCTGCCCCATTGGATAATCCATGAAGAACACAAAAGCTGCGCCGGTAATCACCGCCATATAGGCATACAGCGGCACGCTGAGCAAGGCCAGCCCGAAGCTTCCGCCGGCCTGCGCGGCTTTTGGCGGCCTGGCCAGCTGCCAGCAGCTGATCAGCGTCAGCGCAGCAAACAGAATGATCCACATCCAAGAGATGACCAGAGTTTCGCCCGTCATGGGTACGCCTGAATCCTTCACGGAATTAAACTGGCTGATGCTGGAGAAAGCCAGCAGCCCGTTGCCCAGTAGCATGAAAATGCTGTAAACCCGGTAATCCAGCTGTGTTGCCGGGCCGCGCAGGCCAATATGGTGAATCTTCAGCGTCGCGCTGACCGCAGCCAGCACCACCATCATAATCAGCAGGATGGCGCGGTTTTCTGTGCCGAATTTAAAAATGCCGAAAAATGACGTTTCAAAAGTCCGGTAAGCGCGGATGCTTGGATGGGCATCCATGTGCTTCAGCGCTTTATCATAGAACTGGTAGCGCTCTTCGCACATCTGCTGCGCAGCCAGAATGGATGCCCGGACATCCGCAGCGGAAGCCGTGCCGAAAATATCGGCAAACTCATCCGCGGCATTGACCTTCATTTGGCGCTGAACCTGCGCATCAACATCCGGATGGCGGTCACAGCTGGGCTTGGCCGGCTCTGCGCGCAGAAATGAATACTGCATTCCCACTGCAGGGTCGCCATACAGGCGCTCACCCATGCGCAGCAGCTGGCCATGAATCATTTCGCCCGTGCCAATGATCAGCGTCAGCAAAAGCAGTAAAAGAATGGCAAAAGCCGAAATCCACTCTGTCCAGATATAGCTGAGCAGGCCGAGGCCGGATCTGCTTGGTGCATGATTTTGCATGAATTTTCCTGTTTTTATTTTCAGATGTGATGCCGGAGGCACCCGATCCTTGTCCTTTTCGGCTGAAGAAAATCCCTTCTCCAGCCCAGCGCTTTATTATTTGGTTTAAATTTGCATCAGTTTTCTGTTTTTGAACATGACAATCTGCATGTTCTTTTATGTTTTAAATGCCAAGCGGATCACCGGTCGGCAAAATGGTCGGCCAGCAGGTATGCAGCTGCAATGCCGACCCCCCAAATCACCCCCAGCAAATGTGCTTCCACCAGCACAGGGCTGCCGATCAGCTGCGCCGTGCCCATGCTGCCCACGGTATTTTCCCAGAGCAGCTTGGATAAAATTAAAAACAGCACAAGCGCCGCGAAATTCCGCTCGCGCCTGTACATCAGATGCACGCAGGCCACGGCAGTATAGGCGCCGTGCAGCACGCCGGACAGCCCGGCGTAGGCATTGATGTCCGGCAAAAAATAATAAAAGCTTAGGCTGATTAAAGGCGGCAGCGCCAGCAGCAAGGCCGTAAAATGCCAGACCGATGCCCTCGGGAAAATAAACGGCAGGCAGATGAACGCCAGCATATTCAGGAAATAATGCATCCATCCCACATGCACCCAATGGCCAGTCCACAGCCGCCAGAACTGCGTGAATACGCCGTCATGCACATAGATGAAGGCATCCTGATAAACCTGCAGGCAGGCGCCGGCAGAAACGAGCGCCGCTAAAAAAACAATTTTCCGCCTGATAAACTGGTCTTTCATGCGCATTCCTCTGTTTTGCTGAAAAGGGCTGCAGCCGGACTATTCAGGCTTGCCGTCAAACAGCGCATCCAAGTCTGGGGAGCTGGCGGATTCATCCCAAAAGCGCTCCATGCCGTCATCCGCGGCGCGCACGCCGGTATGCTCGGTCCAGTAGCGGTCAGCAATGCCTTTCACCATGATTTCCGCCATGCTGTCTATCAGCTTGAATTGCGGATTCACCGGCTTTTCATCACTGCGGGCCTGCGCAAAAGTTTTCAGCGCATCGCGGATTTTGGCATCATCGCCGCTGGCTTGCGCCGCGACAGCATACATCGCATGCGGCAGGCGCACGCCTTTCTGCTCGCCAAGCTGCGCTGACTGCTTTAAGGTTTGATACGGATCCGGCTTGCCTTCCCCTGCGCCCGGCAGCAGCGTCCAAATCACAGCGCGCGCCGCGTTCGGCGCGCCCCAGAACTTTTCATTGTTCAGGCAAGCCATGCCGCGCTCCACCACGGCGGCAATATCCTTCGGCACATTCACCGCGCCGCCGGAATTGATGTCGTTGGTCATGGCCTGCAGCCCGCTCAGCATGCCCAGCAGATAGACGGTCTGCTCGATATCGCTGTTCATTTTCGGGCAGCTTTCACCCAAGGCTGCCCTGTATTTCTTTTCATAGCGGTTCTGAAACAGCTTGTAGCCCGCATACTGGCGCTGCGCCGCCAAAGCCGCCCAGTGCTTCTGCTCTATGCGCGCATCTTGCGCTTCAGTCACCTGATTGGCCTTGGATGCGCGCAGATAGCGCAGTTCAGACTGCAGCGCCTGCTGTTCCGCGCAGATGCCTGCGGCTGAATACATCAGCACCGCGACGCGGGTGGGATCAGCCCCCATGTCCTTCGCGGCCATAACCGCAGGGGTAAGGGAATTGCCTGAATTGCAGACCATTTCAGCATCATCCATGGCTAAAATAGGCGGCACGATATGCTTTTCGGTAAATCCGAGCGCCACATTGGCGCCTGTTTTCACAACTTGTGAACAGCCTGATAATAAAGTCGCTGCTATTGTTATTGCTGCCATACCCTGGCATATTTTTTGGACGCCCGACATTTTCCTGTCCTCTATAATTGTATTTATGCCCATCCCGACAAACATATCAGAAGCAATTTCCGAATTAAAGAGTATTTACTCTAATTCAAGCCTGCACTTTAGCGCGGTTTCAGCGCGCTGAAATTGGCTGATTTTTAGCGGCTGCTGAATTTCAGGCAAAAAAAAGCAGCATTGCGACGGTTCAGCACATGCTGCTTATTAACTGGAAAACCTATAACACTCATTTTGCGAATCTGCGGCTTCAGCGCCCTTCTGCAGCCGCAAAGGGCACAGCGGCCGGAACACCCAAGCTGGAAAACCGCCATGGCTTGCGCTTTGCTGCCGTTCAATACAATGTACAGGGATAAATTTTTTCAGGATTCAATGCTGTCTGACAATCGGCAGTTTATGCCAATTTTCACCCATCCTGTCTGACAGCAGGGATGCAATATTGATTCAAATCATTGTTATTAATTGGTTTTTTATTTTAAAATAAAATCAGGCTGTCTGACAATCAGAGCATTTTCGCCAATACCTTGAATGCTTTCCACTGCTTCAGCGCCACCTGATCGTGCCAGATAATCACCGGCTTGGCCCGCGCATGCTGGAAATACAGCACAACATAGGCCTGATGATCAATAATATGGCTGATCTGCACGCGCTGCTTTTTGCCGGCTGCCGACAGCGTCCACTCCCTGCCGTCCAGATGATCCAGCGCAGTGACTTTCGGCGCCTTGCGGTAAAACAGCAGATAAATGACAGCGCCTAAAGCCAGAAAGCCGCACCAGAGGCTGACCGGCAGCAGCTGATGCAGCAGCGCCATCAGCACAGCGAAAATAGCCAGCTGAAACAGCAGGGCCAGACCGCTGCGCTTCAGCTGGAAACTGCCATTATCCATGCACGTAATGCTTTAATTTTTGAATAAACGTTTTTAATTCCGGACGCGGCGGCTCGCTGACTTCCATAAACCAGTCCAGCAAATCCGGATCTTCCTGCTCCACCAGTTCAGCGAACATGCCCTTTTCAAAAGCATCGGCCTGCAAATAGTGATTTTTCACATAAGGGTCAAAATACACATCAATTTCTTTTAGGCCGCGGCGCGCGCGGTAAATTACTTTGCGCTCTTCCAAGCTTATTTCGTCACTCACAGCATTCCCCCAATTATTTTAAAACCCCGCATATTTTACCCGATCCTGACTTTTTTGCCTGCATCATTTGCCTGAATTGGCCAAATCCATCAGCATTTTTCCCGGATTTGACCATTCAGCGCATTGCGGCCCGCTGCCCCATCTTATAGCTTGAATCTGCAAGCATAAAATTAAGGAAAACAGCAATGCAGTCAGGAGCGATCCGCCCCATTCCCAACATGCTGCCGCGCAATTTATTCAATGCGGAACATGACGCTTTCCGCGACAGCGCGCGCAAATTCTATGAAAAAGAAGTCGTGCCGAATATTGCCAAATATGAGCAGCAGCATGTCGACCGCAGCTTATGGCGGAAGGCCGGCGCACTGGGCCTGCTCTGCTGCACGATGCCTGAACAGTATGGCGGCTGCGGCGCAGACCGCTTATACAGCATGATTCTGATTGAAGAGCAGGCCTATGCCATGGATTCTTCCACCGGCTTTTCGCTGCATTCAGACATCGTCGCCAATTACATTCTGAACTTCGGCAATCAGCAGCAGAAGCTGCAGTGGCTGCCGAAAATGGCAAGCGGCGAGACAGTCACCGCAATCGCCATGACCGAACCCGGAACCGGCTCAGACCTGCAGGCGGTCAGAACCTCAGCAGTCCTAAAGGGCGATGAATACGTCATTAACGGCTCTAAAATTTTCATCACCAACGGCTATTTATGCGACATGGCGCTTGTGGTCTGCAAAACCGGAAGCAGCGGCAAAGGCTCAGCCGACTTATCCTTGATTATCGTTGAGGCAGACCGCGCCGGCTTCAGCAAAGGCAAGCCCCTCAATAAAATCGGTATGAAAGGCCAGGATACCTGCGAACTGTTCTTTGACAATGTGCGCGTGCCGAAAGAAAATCTGCTCGGCGCAGAAGGCATGGGCTTTATGATGCTGATGAAAGAATTGGCTTGGGAGCGCATGCTGGTGGCGATCATCTGCCAGGCCGGCGCTGAAGCAGCCTTTGCGCATACCGTGCAGTACGCCAAGCAGCGCAAGGCTTTTGGCAAGCCGATTGGGGAGTTTCAGAACAGCCGCTTCAAGCTGGCGGAAATGCGCGCGGAAATTGACTTTTGCCGCGCTTATTTAGACCGCTGCATGGAACTGCAGCTGGCTGGGAATCTCGGCATTGACGCCGCCGCCGCAGCCAAATATAAAATATCGGAAATGTTTTCCAAAGTGGCCGATGAATGCCTGCAGCTGCATGGCGGCTACGGCTATATGCTGGAATACCCGATTGCCCGCGCCTATATCGACAGCCGGGCAAACCGCATCTATGCCGGTACCAATGAAATCATGAAGGAACTGATTTCGCGTTCCCTTTAAATTCAGTTTAAGCTTAAGACACCAGGCGCGGCTTTACCGCCGCGGCCAAAGACTTCTTTGCAAATTTAAGCACAGTGTCTTCAAAGCTGGAATTCTTCAGCTCCCTGCGGTCCGCCAGATAATTATTGGACACTTTCCAAGGCGCATGCCGGCCCTGCTTCGGCATGGCGCCGGCTGCGCGGGCAATGTAGCCGGAGCTCAGGCTGCCCATGACGGTATCCGGCAGCAGCTCGGCAGCATCGCCTTGCGCAAGCACCTGATCATAGCCCTCCGCATCCATATAATTCAGCAGGCGGCAAATATATTCAGCCGCAATATCAACCTTCAGTGTCCAGGACGCATTGATATAGCCAATAATCAGCGCCATATTCGGCACATCGCTGATCATCATGCCTTTATACAGCATATGCTCCGAGGTATTCAGCGGCCGGCCGTCTATTGCAGCCTGTATGCCGCCGAGAATCTGAATATTCAAGCCCGTAGCCGAAACAACAATATCCGCCTCCAGATGCTTGCCGGATTTCAGCTGAATGCCCTCCGCGGTAAATTTTTCAATCTGATCGGTTTCCACGCTGGCTTGGCCGCTGCGCAGAGTCTTGAATAGATCGCCATCCGGCACCACGCACAGGCGCTGATCCCAGGGATTGTACTCCGGCGTAAAATGCTTCATATCCACCTTGCCTTTCAGCTGGGCGTTAATGGAATGCAGCAGGAATTTCCGCAGCAGCTGCGGCTGTTTCCGCGCGGCCGCATAAATTGCGCGCTGCATGCCGATGTTGCGCGCGCGCGTCAGCTTATAAGCCATATTTTCCGGCAGCACTTTGCGCATTTTTTCATAAATGAAATCGACCGATGGAATGGAGGCAATATAGGTCGGCGAGCGCTGCAGCATGGTCACATGCCCTGCGCCGCCTTGCGCCAGCGCAGGAACCAGAGTAATCGCCGTGGCGCCGCTGCCGATGATCACGACTTTTTTGCCGGCATAGTCCAAGTTTTCCGGCCAATGCTGCGGATGAATAAACTGCCCTTTGAATGCCTGCTGATTAGGGAAGTCCGGCTGAAAGCCCTGATCATAATTATAATAGCCGGTGCAGCCGAGAACGAAATTCGCAGTCCAGATTTCTTTCTGCTGCCGGTCATTTTCAATTTCAACCCGCCATTTGCGCGATGCGGAATCATAATTTGCAGCCAGCACCCGGTGCTGGAAATGGATTTTGCGCTTTAACTGATATTCATCCACCACTTCCGCCAGATAGCCTTTAATCGACGGGCCATCAGCCAAAACGCTGGACTGTTTCCACGGCTTGAAGCTGAAGCCGAAAGTCGACATGTCTGAATCTGAGCGGATGCCGGGATACTTGAATAAATCCCAGGTGCCGCCAAAACTGGCGCGGCGCTCAATAATTTCAAATGAACGGTGCGGGCTTTCCTTAGACAAATGGGCTGCCAGGCCTATGCCGGAAATTCCGGCGCCGATGATGAGGATATCTGCTTGTTTTTCCATATTGTTCTTTTAACCCGCGGAGCTTGATGCTTTCATTAAAGCACAAAACTGACAATACGCAATGTCAGCTTGCAGCAAATTGGACAGGCTGCGTGTCAATTCAGGACAAGCGCATGGAATGATTAAACAGAAAGCATGAAAAAAGGCTGGTTGAAATCAACCAGCCTTTTTAGAACAACAAGCGTTATTCTTCAGCGAAATTATTTAACTTCGCGATCTACAAGCTCAACGTAAGCCATCGGCGCAGCATCACCTGCACGGAAGCCCGCTTTAAGCACACGTAGATAGCCGCCGTTACGCTCTTTGTAGCGAGGGCCAAGAACGGTAAATAATTTACCAACAGTTGCTGCTGAACGAGTACGGGCAAATGCCAAACGGCGGTTTGCAACAGTATCGTTTTTAGCTAAAGTGATTAAAGGCTCAGCAACGCGGCGAAGTTCTTTCGCCTTAGGCAAAGTTGTTTTAATTAACTCATGCTCTACTAAAGCATTTGTTAAGTTTTGAAACAACGCCTTACGGTGGCTGCTTGTACGGCCTAATTTCACACCACTATTACGATGACGCATGGTGAATAGTCCTACTTAATTAACGGCTGCGATAGGCAAAACGATCGTCCATGCGGAGGCTGGCTGGTGGCCAGTTCTCTAAACGCATGCCGAGCTGTAAGCCCTTAGAAGCCAGAACATCTTTGATTTCTGTAAGCGATTTTTTACCTAAGTTAGGAGTTTTTAACAACTCAACTTCAGTACGCTGCACAAGGTCGCCGATGTAGTAAATATTTTCTGCTTTCAAACAGTTAGCAGAACGAACAGTAAGC
>NZ_JAVXCI010000082.1:13667-15490 GCF_036659555.1 Acinetobacter sp. | reverse complement strand
GCCAACATTACGAGGGTTTTCGTAATGATCAATTACTTTTTCGCTATAAGCCATGATGCTTCTCCAAACCTCGGGGTCAGCCTAATATTAATATGGGGGTGAAATTACATTTTTCAATGAGATAGCCTTAGTCTAAAGCTATCTCAGCGGGATGAATCAGTGTTCAGCCCATTCAACAGTAGAAAGGTCGATACCTTCTTTATACATGTCCCAAAGCGGAGAAAGTTCACGCAATTTCTCAACAGCTGCTTTAGTAATTTCAAGAACGTGGTCGATGTCTTCTTCAGTGGTGTATTTGCCGAAGCTGAAACGGATTGAACTGTGCGCCAATTCATCGGTCAGGCCCAGCGCGCGCAGCACATAAGACGGTTCAAGTGTTGCGGATGTGCATGCGGAACCTGAAGAGACCGCCGCGTCTTTCAGCGCCATCATCAGCGATTCGCCTTCAACAAAGTTGAAGCTGACATTTAAATAGTTTGCAACGCTTTGTGTCGGGTGGCCGTTTAAGAACACCTGTTCAAGGCCCTGCAGGCCATTCCACAGCTTGTCGCGCAGCACGCGGATGCGGGCCTGTTCTGATTGCAGGTTTTTGCCTGCAAGTTCAAATGCTTCGCCCATGCCGACAATTTGATGCGTTGCCAGTGTGCCTGAACGCATGCCGCGCTCATGACCGCCGCCATGCATTTGCGCTTTCACGCGTACACGCGGAGAGCGGCGTACAAATAAAGCGCCAATGCCTTTAGGGCCGTAAATTTTGTGAGCGGAGAAGCTCATTAAGTCAATTTTCATTGTGGAAAGGTCAATTTCAACCTTGCCAGCAGCCTGCGCAGCGTCAACGTGGAAGAAGATTTTCTTCGCGCGGGTAATCTCGCCAATGGCTGCCACATCTGTCACTGTGCCAATCTCATTGTTCACCATCATCAGGGAAACAAGGATGGTGTCTGGACGGATCGCTGCTTCAACCATTTCTGGGGTGATTAAGCCGGTTTTTTCCTGCGGCTCAATATAGGTAATTTCGAAGCCTTCTTCTTCCAGCTCGCGGCAGGTGTCTAAAATCGCTTTATGCTCAATTTTAGACGTAATGATGTGCTTGCCTTTAGATTTGTAGAACTGGGCAACGCCTTTAAGCGCAAGGTTGTCAGATTCAGTCGCGCCGGAAGTCCAGACAATTTCACGCGGGTCGGCTTTAATTAAGTTTGCGACTTGTTCGCGCGCGTATTCTACTTTTTCTTCCGCCTGCCAGCCGTAAGCGTGTGAACGCGATGCTGCATTGCCGAATGTGCCGTCAAAGGTCAGGCACTCCATCATGCGTTCTGCAACTTGAGGATCTACAGGGGTTGTTGCTGCATAATCAAGATAAATTGGACGTTTCATGTCAAATACCTGTAACCGATAAAAGGGCTGAATCAAGACCTGAAGAATTTTGGCGGATGGCAACAGTTTGCACATTGTCACGCGCTACAAGGTCAGCAAGGGTGATTTTTGCAAGATAATCGGCAATGTGGTGGGAGAGTTCCTGCCATAAATCATGCGTCAAGCACATCGCGCCATTCTGGCAGTTGCCTTTATGGTCGCAGCGGGTCGCATCGACGGTTTCATTTACAGCTTCAATAATTGCTAACACAGTGATTTCTTCAGCGCTTCGGGCTAAATGATAGCCGCCGTTTGCACCGCGGATACTGGAAACTAAGCCGTGGCGCTTTAATTTCGCAAATAACTGCTCAAGATAGGCAACAGAAATTGTCTGGCGCGCCGCAATTTCTGCAAGGGTGATCGTTTGTTCAGTTGGCTGCAAAGCTAAATCAAGTAGAGCAGTCACTGCG
>NZ_JAVXCI010000082.1:0-13644 GCF_036659555.1 Acinetobacter sp. | reverse complement strand
TTAGACTAGATGTGCCGATTTTAAGAATCCTGACTAAAATAGTCAAGTTTTTTTGAAGCTGTTTGTTATGTTTTATTTTTGCAGAAAAATTATATATTTAACCAATCCAAAAATTATACACTAATAACGCAGTTAAAAGAACCGTAATTATTGAAAACACAGCGTTTATCCGCTTTTGCCGGCGCTCGATGCGCTTAATGCGGTTTTTGTACTGCTTGACTTCCACTTGCAGCGTATTGATTTTTGAGCGCTGCTGGTCAATTTTCTCTAAAAGCGGCGCAATGCGCTTTTTGGAAGAGGTAATGTCCTGATCGTCTGCTGGCTCAGTCAGCCAGTGTTTCCAGTCCGCCAGCACTTTCGGCAGGCTGAATAACGACAGCAGGTCGCGGAACTCATCCTTTAAGACTATGTCACCGTCTATGCGCATGGCTTTAATGCTGCGGCGGTTGCCGAAAACAAAGATTTTAATCAGATCCATCAAGGTGGTGCGGACGTCTAAATCCACAGCTTTTTCCGGCGCTTTGTCATCAAACAGCATGCCGTTTTCGGTGAACTGAACGTAAAAGTCAAAATAAGGGATATAGCTGTTTATTTTTACTGCAATTTTTTCATCTACAAACTTTTTGGCCTGCAGCGCCACAACACGGTCATGCTTTAAAATAAAGCTGAACACGGTTTCCAAAACAATCAAGGTCATTGTAAGCAGCACATGCGGATTTGATTGATTTGGTTTTTGTTGCGTATCACTCATAAAAAAAACAATCCTTACCTGAAACAAATGAGCGTCCTGCCCGCGGGTGATTTCAGGATTAAACCAAAAACACATGAATTAAATTGCTTTGTAGAACAGTTTTGCAAATCTATCAAGCCTTAAGTTTGCTATTATAGTGCTAATTTGCAGATTGACGTATAAATTTGCTCATAAAATCATGAGGAGCGGCGCATTATATGGATAAAATAAAAACAGCTGAGCCGGAAGCTGCTGAGCAGGATCAGTCTGAAAAACATATAAAATCCAAGCTTCGCCATCAGCCTGACCGCAAGTCTGTGCTGGATTTCCGCAAATACACCAAGCAAATCTGGCTGGCGGGTTTAGGCGCATTTTCACGTGCTGAAGAAGAGGGCAATAAGCTGTTTGATTCTTTAGTCAAAGTGGGTGAAGAACTGGAGTCCAAAACTGCAGATATTGCGGATCAGGCTGTAGAGAAAGTTTCTGAAAAAGCTAAAGAATCTGTCACAGACACGAAAGATAAAGTTGAAAAGCTGCTGGATAACGGCGTCAATCATTCTTTGAACCGCCTGGGGCTGGTCGCGGCCAAAGATTTGCAGCATTTGGAAAAAATGATTCTGCAGCTGCATGCGAAAATTGACCTATTGGCAGAAGAGCAGCGTAAAATTCAGGCGCAATTGTCTAAAAAATAGAGTTCTGTGCGCTATTATTCATTTTTCATGGTTTTTTCTGTCATGTTTTTGCAAAAAAAGAGGTTCGGGAGTATTGCGTTTTCCCCTAAAGCATTGCTATAAAGGCGCTAGGGCAATCTAAACAACTTCTTGAACCTTAAATAAACGATATTAAGAGGACGTAACTTTCATGAATAAATCAGAATTAATTGATGCTATTGCAGATAAAGGGGGATTATCCAAGGCTGACGCAGGCAAGGCTTTAGACGCAGCAATTGCTTCGGTTACTGAAGCATTGAAAGCAGGCGATTCTGTAACTTTGGTTGGTTTTGGCACGTTCAGCGTTAAAGAGCGCGCAGCGCGCACTGGCCGCAATCCGCAAACTGGCGCGACTTTAGAAATTAAAGCAAGCAAAGTGCCAAGCTTCAAAGCAGGCAAAGGCTTGAAAGATTCTGTTGCTTAATTCCATTAAGCTTGGAAACGCGCCTCTTTGGCGCGTTTTTTATTGATAAATGTGATTTAGCGCCTCAGCGCATTCATTCATTGCGGGTTTTCAGTTAAAATCCTCGGCAAATAAAATATTGGATTACTTATGGAATCTTTTCGCAAAGTCATTAAGGGCTGGCTGGGCAAGGTTTTGCTCGTTTTGTTTTTAACCCCTTTAGCGCTTGTAGGTATTGAAGGATATTTTAGCAGCGGTTCAAAAGATGCGGCGAAGTCGGTGAATGGCGCAGACATCTCTGAAAAAGAGGTGGAGCAGCTGACAAACTCGCTGAAAGAGCAGTATCTGGCATATGCGAAGGGTGATGAAACTTTACTGAATCAGAATTTCATTAATAATAAAGCCATGGAAACTTTAATTGCGCGTCAATTGCTGCTGCAGCAGGCTGACAAGCTGGGTATTAGCCTAAGCGATCAGCAATTGGTGCAGATGATTCAGCAGCAGCCGAGTTTTCAGCAAAATGGCCAATTTTCAGAAGAATTATTTTCTAATTATTTAAAATCGATTGGCATGACCAACCGTGAATTTATTGAAAATTTACGTAAAGATCACGCTTTGAAAATGCTTTCTGCAACATTTATGGATTATGCGCTGGTCAGCCAGGTGGATATCAAGCAAATTGCTGACTTGCAGACTGAACAGCGTACGCTGCAGCTGGCGAGCATTAAGCTGGATGATTACAGACGCGGTGTTAAAGTTACTGAAGCTGAGATTGCTGCCTATTATAAAAAGCATCCGTCAATGTTTAAGCAGGCGACCAGCGTTGATGTGGATTTTGTGGTGCTTTCTCCAGCCAATGTAAAAGGCGCTTCAAATGAAGTGACCGATGTAGAGCTTAAGCAGGCGTATGATGAATTTGTGAAAAAGCAGCAGGCAGCGGTTCAGCCTGCGGTGAAGCATATTTTAATTACTGCGGATGGCCGCACTGATGCTGAAGCGAAGAAATTAGCTGAACAGGCCGCAGCGGAAATTAAAGCGGGCGCTTCTTTTGCTCAGGCTGCAGCGCAGTATTCTGAAGATCCTGAATCGAAGAATAAAGGCGGCGCCATTGCGGTATATCAAAAAGGCGTATTTGGCGATGCATTTGACCAGGCCGTTGCAGGCTTAAAAGCCGGCCAGATTTCTGCGCCGGTGAAAACGGGTTACGGCTACCACATTGTTGAAACTTCTGCGCCTGCAGTGCAAGTGCCTGCATTTGAAGCTGAAAAAGCCCGCCTGACTCAGGAAGTTTTAAGCGCTAAAAATGCTAATGCATTCTCTGATACGGTCAACAGCCTGAATGACATGGTGGTCAGCAGCGACGCGCTTGACGTGATTACGCAGGAAGTAAAAGGCGTTCAGGTTCAGTCAGTCAAAGGCCTGACGCTTTCTTCCGTGCATCCGGTGCTGAGCGATGCCAGCGTGAAAGTGAAGCTGTTCAATGATGATGTTAAAAACGGCGAGCGCAATGTTTCCAGCAGCATCCAGCTGGCGAATGGCGATGCGGTGTGGGTGAAAGTCCGGAATTATCATGCTGCCGGCGTGCAGACTTTGGCTGAAGCGAAAGCGCAAGTTACTGCAAAGTTAATTGAGCAGAAAGCTTTTGATGCTGCTAAAGCGAAAATTCAAACCGCGCTGAATGAATTTAAAACCAAGCCTGAAGCATCGGTGAGCAAAGCGGGCCTGAACTTTGTCAGCGCAGGCACATTTACCCGTGCAGACGGCATGCTGAAGCGCGAAATTCAGCGCGCTGCTTTCAGTGTAGCGGCGCCAAAAGCGGGCCATTGGTCTGTGACCACGGCCAGCCTGCCAAATGAATTGGTTGTTGTAGCTGTGACTGGCGTGAATAAAACTACGTCTAATGCATTAACCGGCGATCAGCTGAATGAGCTGTCTAAGCTGTACCAGCAGCTGCGCGGCCAGCAGGAATTTGATGATTACACCCGCTACTTGAAAGAGCATGCGAAAATCAAGTAAGCGCTGAAGCGATTGCTGAAAAGAAAAAACCAGCCCCCGGGCTGGTTTTTTTTGCATCTGCTTTCGCGGTTTCGCGGTGCTGAAGCGGATGCCTTCAGCTTGGCATTCTTCGCTGCAAGCCGGAACATCACAGAGCAGCCGGAAAGGCTTAAACAGGCAGAGGAAGCATCAATATTGAATACGCTTCAACTGGAAATGCGTCAGGCCAAGCATCCGCATTTCCGGCCTGCATGGGCTGGGGCAGAAGATCAGGTGCGGATTTTAATTTCGTAGCCAGTGTATTTGCGGATGTTGATCACGCCCGTATCCAAAATTAAGTACTGGCCCTTAATGCCTTGCAGCCTGCCGCGGATAATCGGGGTTTTATCCAAATTATGCGATTTAATTTTTTCAGGATACTGCTCTACAGGGTAGATGAATTCGCGCGGGCGTTCATCATTCAGCAGTTCAACCGTTTCATTGAATTGCAGATTTTGGCTGAATTCATCGCGGATGGCTTGAATTTTCGGCGCGAATTCATCGACCAGCCGTTCACGGATTTCAATTAAATCAATCGGTTCGGCTTCGCCTTTCAGCAGCTTGCGCCAGTCGGTTTTATCCGCAACCTGCGTGCCGAACATGATCTCCAATTGGCCGGACAGGCGGCGGGAGCCGACTTGCATAACCGGCAGGGCTTGGGTTGCGCCCTGATCCAGCCAGCGTGTCGGCATTTGGCCCAGGCGGGTAATGCCGACTTTTAAAGCGCTGGAATTGGCCAGATAAACAATATGTGGCTGAAAGCAGACCTCTTGCGCAAAACTTTCTTCGCGGCAGGTGCCTAAATGGTAATGGCAGGTTTCCGGCTTCATAATGCACATATCACATGAAGCTTTGGTTTTAAAGCATTTGAAACAGTGGCCTTGCGAATACGATTTAGGGGTTTTAGTTCCGCAGGAAATGCAGTAAATATTGCCTGCAGCCTCAATTTCAATTTCCTGGCCCAGGCTGAAAGGAAGCTCAATTTCTGAACGGTCTAGAATAAATTTGTATTCTACATTCGCCTTGTGCGTCTGCTGATCAGTTACACTAAGGTCGATGAGGCCTGCATGCATTTTATGGCAAATGCCTTGTAGTTCCATAAAGAATACTCGCTTAAATAATAAGGATGCAGTTATGGCTGAACAAAATGTCATCACTTCGATGCTAGACGATTTATCCAAAGAACAGCCCATTTCAACTGCATTATGTATTGGACAGAATCTTGAACAATACGGCAATAATCAATCAATTCAATGGTGCTATTTTAGCGTATCTGAGTTTTTAAGTCTGCCTTTTAACCGGCGCTATGACTTGGGATTTGTGCTGCTGGATACAGCGGAAATGGCGGAGGTTTCCAGCCAGGATAAAGCTCAGCTGCTGGTTAAGCTCCGTGACCTGATGGCAAAGCGCATTGTCGTGGCCAGCCGGCTGCAGGATGAACAGCTGATGCGCGCTTTGGGTTTTACCCAGCTGATTGATAAAACCGCGCACGGCAGCGATTTTGCCTTGTGGCAGTTTAATATTCTGACTTATAAGCATGTGCCGGACTGGTTTAATTCCAAGTTTTGGGCAAACCCTGAAAACTGGAATAAATTCCGCTGGTAGCGGCGGGTTGGCTGGATGCAGGCTGTGCCAATCCGCAGGGTGGCGTGCCCATGACTTCAGCCGATGTTTTGCTTTTAAGCGCCTGAATCTAAATGAAACAAGCGGTTGGAAGCGCAGATTCTTTTGGCAATATAGTGTGAGTTTTTCAGCCGGATTAAAATGATCTGCGACTGAAATTCCAGCTCGCCAAACTCAGGTTCAACCTGCACATAATGCAGCTGGCCCAGCTCATCTCTGACCCGCGCCTGCGCGGAAAACCCCGGCCGGGCATTGCCGCTGGAAATAGTGGCTAAGCGCCCCAGCAGGCTGACCTGCTGCTTGGCCTGTCTGGGCGGAATAACCTGATCAAGGCAGTGGATCATGAAAACCGTGAAAAAAATGGCAATAATCAGCGCCGGAAGCATCAGATAATAGGCTGGAAGAAAAGCCAATTCGCGTGAGTAAATGCAGAACTGCAGAAAATAGCCTGCAAAGCTGAAATTCATCAGCAGGAAAAATAAGATTAATGTTTTAGAAAATTTAACATTCAGCAGCGGCAGTTCATCTAAGCGCTTGGGTGAGAACTTCTTAAAAAGCATGCTTGGGCGCAAATTCAGATAATAGCCGATGGTTTCCGCCATGCCGAGCAGCAGAACAGCGATTAAGCTTAAATGAAAAGGAATTAAGCTGTAGTCTGTAAGAAACTCTGGCATGGCGGCATCCTGCGCGTTTTATGCTTCTGAAAGGTAGATTCCGCCATCAGAATGCACGGTAATTGCTACTTTTTCAAGTGCTTGACCTTGGCATGGGCCGGAAATGCATTCGCCGCTTTCCACCATGAACAGTGCGCCATGCGTAGAGCATTCAATGTATTCCTGATCGCGGTCTAAAAACTGGTTTTCTAAAAATTCCAATTCGACCTGCAAATGCGGGCATAGATTCTGATAGGCGTAAAAAGCGCCGTCACGCTGGGTGATGAAAATCGTGTCGCCGTCCGGCGTTTCAAAGGAGCGCGCTTCGCGTTCCGGCACATCTTCAGTCATGCAGATTTTATGCATTAGGCGCATTCCTTTTGAAAGTTCTGCAGCAGCTGCGCATAGCCGCTGATGTCCAGGCGCGGGCCAAACTGCGCAACGACTTCACTGGAAATCAGAATAGCGAGTTCCGCAGCGGTTTGATAGCTTAAGCCTGCATTTAATGCATAAAGGAAGGCGCCTGAGAATGCATCGCCGGCGCCGTTGGTGTCTACAGCGGTGACTTTGCGCCCGGCAACAGTAAATGTCTGTTCATTGTTATGAATTAAAGCGCCTTTTGCGCCCAATGTAATGACAATGTGCTTGCTGAGTAATTGCAGTTTGGCCAGCGCAGCTTCAATGCTTTTGGTTTCGGTATACATTAAGGCTTCCTGCTCGTTGCAGAACAGCAAGTCTACGCCGTCATCCAGCAGTTCATCCAGGCCTTGGCGCGCGTACTGCACCATTGCCGGGTCTGACAGCGTTAAAGCAATTTGAACGCCATTGGCTTTGGCGATTTCACGCGCCTGCTTGACTGCAACGCGGGCAGAATCGCTGGTTGATAAATAACCTTCAATATAGAGCCATTTGGCTGCCTGCAGCGGCGCAAAATCAATCTGAGAGTCGGTCAGCTCAGCAGTAATGCCTAAATAGGTGTGCATGGTGCGTTCTGAGTCCGGGCTGACCAGCACCATGCAAGTGCCTGTAACGCCTTCACTGATGGATTGCGCCGCGGTTTGAATGCCGGCTTCATTTAAGCCCTGCAGGTAGATTTGCCCCAAATCATCATTGCCGACGCGGCAGCCGTAAAATGCGGAACCGCCCAATGCGCTGAATGCTACGGTTGTATTGGCCGCGGAACCGCCGGAAGCTTGGCCTTTATAGACTTGGCTGGCTTGCAGGGAGCTGTACAGCGCTGCCTGAGTGCCGCCGTCTGTCAGCTGCATCGTGCCTTTTTGCAGGTTTTGCTGAATAAGAAAATCATCAGAAATTTTAAATTCCTGGTCAATTAATGCATTGCCAATTGCAAAAAGATCCACAGTCGCCATGTCTTTTGGTCACATCAAAAAATGAAAGCGCTAAGTTTACACCAATGCTCAGGTTTGCTGTAGTTTGTTGAGTAAAATTCATGACGCCTGGATCTGCGCCGGTTTTTTATGCATATTGCTAAAAATGAGGCTTTTTTCTGTGTTATTTGTGCATTTGTTTCTCTTTGCTATTGATCAATGCCTGAATTTTTATTTACATAGACTGCAGCGGTTATTTCGCTGTCTCAGCTTTTGACGCCGCTGAAAATATTAACTGATCATTAGATTAAAAAAGTGTGGATATATGGAAATAAGTATTCGTCAAGCCGAACAGCTGCCAAAACACATCGAAAATTTAGCAGCTTTGGCAAATCAAGAAGGCTATGCATTTATTCAGCGTTTAATCGATGAATTTCAAAGCGGCAAAAACCGTTTTGACCAGACCGGCGAATGCCTGCTGCTGGCCTATGACGGCGATAAGCTGGTGGGCTGCGGCGGCTTGAATCAGCAGTGGGGCGATGCCGGCGTAGAAGACCGCATTGGCCGGGTTAGGCGCTTTTATGTACATCCGCAGTACCGCCAGCATGGGGTGGGAAAACAGCTGCTGCTGGAGCTGGAGAAAAAAGCGCGCCCATTTTATGCAGCGCTTTGCTTGAATACCGACACCAAGTCCGCTGCGCATTTTTATCAAAAGAATAATTATGTGTTTGTTGAAAGCCATCCAAATTATAATTATTTTAAATATTTGATTGTTTAATATATTTTATATTTCTGCGCTGCATCGCGGTTCAAGCCGGAACGATGCGGCGCTTTTGCACCGGAAATCCGCAATTTTTTAATTTCAATTTAAGTTGCGCATTCAACAATGATTCTTATCCTTTAATACAAGAATCAAGCGCATGTCCGTTCCCGTTCCATCTGCACATGAAAATGAAAGCGCCATCCGGCTTTTAGCCAAAGTGCCGCAAATTACCGCGCTATTCTGGCTGACGAAAATTTTTGCCACGACTTTTGGCGAAACAGCGGGGGATGCGCTGTCGATGTCGCTGAATTTGGGCTATCTGGCCAGTACATTGATTTTCGCCGGCATCTTTATTGGCCTTGTCTGCCAGCAGATCCGCGCAAAGCATTATCATCCCTATCTGTACTGGTTTACGATTATTGCCAGCACGACCGTCGGCACAACTTTGGCGGATTTTCTAGACCGTTCATTGGGCATTGGCTATTTGGGCGGCAGCGCCATATTGCTGACTTTGCTGATTGCCGCGCTGTATCTCTGGCGCGCGCTGGAAGGCAGTATTTCGCCTTATGCGCTGCGCCGGCCGCGGGCAGAATGGCTGTACTGGCTGACCATTACTTTTTCCCAGACATTGGGCACCGCCTTAGGCGACTGGTCTGCCGACAGCGCCGGGCTGGGCTATGCCGGCGGCATGGTTTTATTTTCGGCTTTAATTCTGCTGGTTGCGGCGCTGTTTTATTTTACTGAAGTTTCAAAAACTCTGCTGTTTTGGGCCGCCTTTGTGCTGACCCGGCCTTTGGGCGCAGTGGTGGGTGATTTTCTGGACAAGCCGCTCAGCTCCGGAGGCCTGGATTTAAGCCGCTTTGCAGCCTCCGCCGTGCTGCTGCTGGCGATCATGCTGTGCGTTCATTGGGCTAAGCTGCGGGAGGCAAGGCGCATCAGCTGAAGAAAGCCACGTTTAATTGATGCGCCGGCAGTGCAAAAGGCGCATTAGCGCTGGTTTTGACAGGCATCAAAATGTTGACCGGTTCACTTGGAAATTTATCAATCTGTGAATCCTGTTCTTGATTTTCAGGTATACTCAAGCGACTTAAAATACTATGAATTAGGAGATCACATGACTGTAGATGTCACTGAAACCATTTCTCAAACTGTTCACCCAGCGTTTCAGTTGGTACGTCAACACCATGTTGAAGCCTTAGACATAGCCGTGTCTGAATACAAGCATAAAGTTACCGGCGCAGTGCATTACCATTTGGCGTCCAAGCATGATGAAAACGTCTTTTTAGTCGCATTCCGCACCCAGCCGATGGACTCGAAAGGCGAAGCGCACATTTTGGAGCATACCGCACTGTGCGGTTCAGAAAAGTTCCCGGTGCGCGATCCATTCTTTTTAATGATCCGCCGTTCACTCAATACTTTTATGAACGCATTTACCGCCGCGGATTGGACAGCCTATCCTTTTGCGACGCAGAACAAAAAAGATTTCCAGAACCTGCTGGAAGTGTATCTGGATGCAGCCTTTTCTGCCAACCTGAACCCGCTGGACTTCGCGCAGGAAGGCATCCGCATTGAGCTGGAAAATGGCGAACCGGTTTATAAAGGCGTGGTGTTCAATGAAATGAAAGGCGCCATGAGTTCGCCTTCAGACCAGCTGTATCATCAGTTGGCGCATCATTTATTCCCGGAAACCACCTATCACTATAATTCCGGCGGCGACCCGAAAGATATTCCAGACTTGACTTATCCTGAGCTGGTGAATTTCTATAAATCGCATTATCACCCAAGCAATGCGGTGTTTATGACTTTCGGCAATGAGCCGGCCTATAAGCTGCAGGAGCAGTTTGAAATGCTGGCTTTGGCTAAATTCGGCCCGGGTGAAACCCTGCATTCCAAGCCGGAACGCCGCCTAACCCAGCCGGTGGCTGTGACTGAAACCTATGCGGTGGATGCGGAAGACCTGAAAGACAAAACTTACCACATTATTTCCTGGCTGCTGCCGCAGGCCAGCGATATTAAGCTGCGCTTAGGCATGCGCCTTGCAGAAGGCGTGCTGCTGGAAGATTCCGCATCGCCGCTGCGCCATTATTTGGAAACCTGCAGCTATGCGCAATCCACTGGCCCGATTATGGGAGTGGATGATTCCAACTTTGAAATGACTTTCTTCTGCGGCGTGCAGGGTTCTAATCCGGAACATGCTGAAGAATTTAAAAACGGCGTATTCAGCATTCTGCAGGATGTAGCCTCAAAGCCTGTAGACGCTGCGCTGGTTGAAGCCATTCTGCATCAGATTGAACTGCATCAGCGTGAAATCAATGGTGACGGCATGCCGTACGGCCTGAGCCTGATTTTAAACGGCCTGGGCAGCGCCATTCACCATTCTGACCCGATCCATGTCTGGGATGTAGACACGGCCATTGAACAGGTGAAAGAAGAACTGAAAGACCCGATGTGGCTGTCGAACTTAATCAAAACCCATTTGATTGATAACCCGCACCGCGTGCAAATGACGCTGGTGCCGGACGCGCAGAAATCCGCCAAAGAAGCTGAAGCTGAAAAAGCGCGCCTTGCGGAAATTGGCGCTCAGCTGACCGAAGCGCAGAGGGCGGAAATTATTGCGCAGACTGAAGCGCTGAAAGTGCGCCAAGATACGCCGGATGATATGAATCTGCTGCCTAAAGTCGGCTTGGAAGATATTCCGGCGGAGCTGCAGATTGTGCAGGGCCAGCTGCGTGAAATCATTTCCAACAAGATGGACATGCCGCTGAATCTGTATCATGCGGGCACTAACGGCATTTATTATCAGCAGGTGCTGATTGAAATTCCGGATGAAATTGTGCACTCGCCGTACTTTAACCTGCTGTCAATTTTGATGGGCGAAGTCGGCGCGGGCCAATACGGCTACCTTGAGCTGCAGCAGCTGCAGACTGCAGTCAGCGGCGGCCTTGGCATGGGCGCATCGCTGCGTTCTAAAGTCGATGACAAAAACCAGATCAGCGCGTGGCTGACGCTGACCACCAAGTCTTTGGTGGATAATTTTGAAGCGGTTCGCCTGCTGAAACTGGCTTTTGAACAGCTGCGCTTTGACGAAAAAGGCCGTATTATTGAGCTGCTGCAGCAGCGCAAAACCCGCTGGCAGTCACGCCTGTCGGGTTCGGGCCACAGCTATGCCATGCAGATTGCCAGCCGTAATCACAGCGCATTGGCGCAGCGCGACTATCACAATACCGGCCTTGGCGCTTTAAACTGGCTCAGCGATTTAACCGCTAAAATTGAAAAAGATGAAGCTGCCTACAATCAGCTGATTGATGAGCTGAAGCTGATTCACAATAAGCTGCTGCAAGCGCCAAAGCAGTTCCTGCTGGTTTGTGAAGAGCATCAGTCAGAGCAGCTGGTGGAAGAAGTGCAAACGGTGTGGGACAAAGTTGCAATTGAAAGCATTGAACGCGATTTAATTCAGCAGCAGCCTGAAAACAGCGCCAAAGATGAAGCCTGGCTGATTCAAGCCAATGTGCAATTCTGCGCATCAGCCTATCCTGCGGTAGATGTGTCGCATCCGGATGCTGCGCCGCTGATGATTTTGGCTGCTTATTTGCGCAATGGCTTCCTGCACAGCGCAATCCGTGAAAAAGGCGGCGCATACGGCGGCGGCGCAAGCTATGACGGCAATGCCTGCTCATTCCGTTTCTACAGCTACCGTGACCCGCGCCTGGCGGAAACTTTCAATGATTTTGAAGCCAGCGTGCAGTGGCTGCTGAATGCGCCGCAGCAGGAGCATCAGCTTGAAGAAGCGATTTTGGGCCTGATTGCTGGCATGGATAAGCCGGGCTCGCCAGCCGGTGAAGCGATTACTGCATGCTATTCCTTGCTGCATAAGCGCACGCCTGCATTCCGCAAAGTGCTGCGTGAACGCCTGCTGGCCGTAACGCTGGATGATTTAAAGCGCGCTGCAACAACCTACCTGCTGGATCAGACGCCGGTCAAAGCCGTTGTTGCGCCTGTCGCGAAGCGTGACGCGCTTATTGAGCTGGGCTTTGACATTAAGCAAGTCAATTAAGAAATACAGAGGTGATTATGGCGTTCATTCATTTTGAGCGTACCGCATTGCAGCTGGGCATTCTGCTCAGCGTAATGGCTGCAGCCAGCGCATCTGCACAGACTAATCCAGCAGCGCCAACGCCGGCAACGCCTGAAGCCTGCGTAGCGCTGGCATCGAATGCTGACCGCCTGGCATGCTACGACGCATTGTATAAAATCCCGCAGGAAGTCAAGCCGGCGCTGGTTTCAGAGCGCATGGCCGCGCAGGAGTTGAAGCCTGAGCCGACCGAAAAGCTGACTTTTAAGGAAAAAGTCAGCCATGCATTTTCAGAGCGCCTGTTTGCTGTTGAGGCGCCTCAGCTGAACCCGAATCTGTCCATGCTGGACAGGCGCTGGGAGCTGTCGCAGGACAGCAAGCTGGGCACATGGAATATCCGCGGCTATCAGCCGGTCTATTTGATGCCGGGCTATTGGACTTCAGATAAGAATGAACGCCCATCCAGCCCGAATCCAAGCAATACCGTGCAGCCGGATCAGGAACAGCAGCTGAAATCGATGGAAGCCAAGTTCCAGCTGTCGCTCAAAACCAAGGCGGTGGAAAATCTGTTTGGCGATAACGGCGATGTCTGGGTGGGCTATACGCAGTCTTCGCGCTGGCAGGTGTATAACGAGGCGGAATCGCGCCCATTCCGTGAAACCAACTATGAGCCTGAAGCCAGCCTGGTATTCAGAACCAACTATGAGATGCTGGGCTTGAATTGGCGCATGCTGGGCCTAACCTTGAATCACCAGTCCAACGGCCGTTCAGATCCGCTGTCGCGCAGCTGGAACCGGGTAATTCTGAACCTTGGCTTTGAGCGCGATGATTTTGCCTTGATGCTGCGCCCATGGTACCGCATTGAAGAAGGCTCGGCGGATGACAATAATCCAGACATCACAGACTATGTCGGCCGCGGCGATTTAACCGCGTTTTACCGCTGGAAAGAGCATGATTTCAGCCTGATGCTGCGCCACTCGCTGAAAGGCGGCGATAATTCGCACGGCGCGGTGCAGTTTGACTGGACGTTTCCGATCAGCGGCAAGCTGCGCGGCCAAGTCCAGCTGTTTGACGGCTATGGCGAGAGCCTGATTGATTATAACCATCGCGCGACGTATGTCGGCATTGGCGTGTCATTAATGAATTGGTTCTAAATCTGCATGGATATGAAAAACCGCGCCTAGGCGTAATGCTGATCAGTTAAGGAGTTTCACAGTAAACTTCTTAACTTTTTTGGGCTATTCACGGCGGAGTCTTACCGTTTTTAAATCGAATTTTGGAGCTCGTTTTGTTCTTTTGTTTCGCCAAAAGAACCAAAAGCATTTGTC
>NZ_JAVXCI010000081.1:0-15874 GCF_036659555.1 Acinetobacter sp. | reverse complement strand
TTAGCTCTTATTAAAACTTACTTGTTATGAAAAAGCTATCTTGTTCAGGCCTTGTCCATCCATTTTTTTTGATCCTAATTATTATTCTGGTCTCAATTCCAATGGGTTTCTATGGCATGTATCTCTATATTGCCCCATCTTTGCCTGAAATGTCCACCCTGAAAAAGGCGCCATTGCTGAAGCCTTTGCAAGTGTACAGCGCAGATAACGAGCTGATTGCGGAATACGGCGGCAAGCTTTCCGTGCCGGTTGAATATAAGCAGATTCCGCCGGCCTTTATTCACGCCTTTCTGGCCGCCGAAGATTCATCATTTTTTGAACACAGCGGGATCAGCTTTAAGGGGCTGGGCCGCGCCGTCAGCGAGAGCATCACCGGATCAAACGTGCAGTCCGGCGGCTCAACCATTACCATGCAGGTGGCGAAGAACTATTATTTAAGCCCTGAACGCACGCTGAAGCGCAAACTGACTGAAATCTTTCTGGCGCGCAAAATTGAGCAGAATTTAAGCAAGGAAGAAATTTTAACGCTGTATGTGAATAAAATATTTTTAGGCAAAAATGCCTACGGCATCGCAGCGGCCGCCAAAATTTATTACAACAAAAATCTGAATGAACTGAGCACGGCGCAAATGGCGATGATTTCCGGCCTGCCGAAAGCGCCCTCCAAATACAACCCGGTGGCGAACCCGAAGCGCGCGCTGGAGCGCCGCAACTGGATTTTAGGGCGCATGCTGCAGCTCGGCTATATCAATCAGGCTGAATATCAAAAAGCCATTGCCGAGCCGGTCAGCCTGGACATGCCGGAACGCGGGGTGAACAACCGCTTCCCCTATGTCGGCGAGATGGTGCGCTCGGAACTGGTGCAAACCTTGGGCGAACAGGCGGTTGACTCCGGCTACAAGGTCTACACCACCATTGACAGCAAGCGCCAGGCCTACGCTGAAGAAGCGGTGCAGAATGGCCTGGAAGATTATGACCGCCGCCACGGCTGGCGCGGCGCGGAAGCGCATGACAAGCCGCTGTCTGAATTTATGGCCTATGCCAACACCTTTCCCGCCGAAGTGACCAAAGTCAGCGCATCAAGCTTTGATGCGCTGATGCAGGACGGCACCACGGTGACTGTGCCCTGGTCAGGCATGTCATGGGCCCGCCCCTACCGCAATGCCAACAGCGTAGGCAATGCGCCGGGCAAAGCCTCGCAGATTGTCAAAGTCAAAGATATTATCCGCCTGCGCCCGAATCAGGACAAAAGCTCCTGGTCGCTGGTGCAGATTCCGAAAGCGCAAGGCCAGCTGATTGCGATGAACCCGAACAATGGCGCGATTGAAGCCATTTCAGGGGGCTATAATTTTTATCAGTCTAAATTCAACCGCGCGCTGCAAGGCTGGCGCCAGCCGGGTTCCATCATTAAGCCTTTTGTCTATGCGCTGGCTTTAGAGCGCGGCATGACCCCTTACAGCATGGTCAATGACAGCCCGATTACCATTGGCAAATGGACACCTAAAAATGCTGACGGCCGCTATCTGGGCATGATTCCGCTGCGCCGCGCGCTTTACCTGTCGCGCAATACCGTATCTGTGCGCCTGCTGCAGACCGTCGGCATTGAGCGCACCCGCCAGCTGTTCATGGACTTTGGCCTGCAGGAAGACCAGATTCCGCGCAATTACACCATTGCCCTAGGAACGCCGCAGGTTTTGCCGGTTCAAATGGCCACCGGCTACGCCACTTTCGCCAATGGCGGTTACCGCATTCAGCCGCATTTTATTGACCGCATTGAAGACGCCTACGGCAAAGTCATTTATCAATCAAACCCTGACTACGCCTGCATTTCCTGCATTAATGAGCCGGAACAGCCGGCGGATTCAGCTGAGCCGTCAACGCCGGATGATGAAGCCTTTGCAGTGGCCGGCGCCGCCCTGCCGGAAGTACGGCCGGCGGATGTTGATACGGCAGATTACCGCCAAGCGCAGCGGATTTTAAAATCCAGCTCCGCATTTGACATGGCCAATATTCTGCGTGATGTGATTCAGCACGGCACCGGCCGCGCGGCCCTGAAAATCGGACGCAATGATCTTGGCGGCAAAACAGGCACCACCAATGACGCTAAAGATGCATGGTTTGCCGGCTTTAACGGCAAGCTGGTGGCGATTGCATGGGTCGGCTTTGACCAGCCGACAACGCTGGGGCGCCGTGAATACGGCGGCGTAGCGGCCCTGCCGGTCTGGACCAGCTTTATGGGCAACGCCTTGAAAGGCACGCCTGAAGCCTGGGTGCGCCTGGATAAAAATGCCAAAGCGCCGCTGAACCGCAATCAGGTGACAGTCAAAATCCAGCCTGGGGCTGAAGTTCAGGACCGCGCTTCGCCGCCGCTGGCGCAGCCTTTGTACCGCCCGGCGCCTGCGCCGGCAGCCCGGCCTGCGCAGAATGATTTTGAAGATCTGCCGGGCGAAGAGGAGGCGCTGGTGCCGAAAAACAGCGCGCCGCCTGCTATGCAGAACCGCCCAGCGCCTGCGGGAACGAAACCCCGCACAGATGCGCTGGAAAATTTAATCGAACAGGTTCAATAAAAGAAAGCCCCCGCAAGAGTAATGCTGATCAGTTAAGCGTAATTTCATTATTACTGATTGATAAATATCTCCCCTAACCCTGAGCCATATATGGCGCAAGGAAAAAGAGGGGATGAACAGCGTTGCTGTGCAAGGAATTCAAGACTGTATTGAATTTCAAAATACTCCCTCCTTTGAAAAAGGAGGGTTGGGGAGGATTAAAAATGCTTAACTGACTGGCATTACCCGCAAGAGGGCTTTTCTTTAGCGCAAGAGCTTTATTTCTTCTGAAAGATAAACATCTGGAATTGCGCATTCAGCGCAAATTCCGCCTGGCTTTCCAAGGCCTGCCTGCGCTCTGGCTTAGCCTTATAGGCATAAGGCGTCATTGCGATCAGGTTTTTCAAATCCTGCTGCGGCAGCCGCATCGGCGCATCAATCACCAGCTCCTCCGCCAAGTCAAATGCATCCTGCAGCTGATGCGCAAATTTGTGCGGATCATGCGCCTGCACCTCTTCAAACAGCGCTTCACGCAGGGCGTAAAGATGCTGCGGCGCCGGCGTGACCACCATCAGATAGCCCTTAGGCTTTAAAACCCGCAGGATTTCTTCTTTCGGAATCGGGCTGAACAGGCTGCTGCACAAATCAACCGACTGATCCAGCACCGGCAGGGTCGCGCCGGTTCCCACCACCCATGTCACGGCTTTATTCAGCCTGGCCGCTGCCTGCACGGCATTTTTGGCGATATCCACTCCGGCGCACTGCATTACCTCCCGCTGCATGGCATCGGTGTAATAGCCTTCGCCGCAGCCGATATCCAGCAGATTTTCAATCCGCAGCCCGCGGATCTTTTCCACAGCGGCCTGCTGCAACGGCGCATAGTGCCCGGCGCTTAAAAAAGCCCGGCGCGCCTGCACCGATTCCGGGGTATCGCCCGGGTTCTTGCTGTGCTTATGCTGCACCACATGCAAGTTGACATAGCCCTGCTTCGCCACGTCATAGCTGTGCTTGTTTTCACAGCGCCATGTTCTGTCCTCAAGCGCCAATTGCTTCTGGCAAACCGGGCACATCAGCAGATTCATCATTTTCTCCAAAGCCGTTCAGGCATTAAAAAAGCCGGCAAATGCCGGCTTTTCACATTCTATTCGCTTAGCGCAATTTTAAGGTCATCAGGCCTAAAACTACCAGCATAATTGTGATAATCCAGAAGCGGATCACCACCTGGGTTTCGCGCCAGCCTTTTTTCTCATAATGGTGATGCAGCGGCGCCATCAGGAACACCCGCTTGTTGCGCATGCGCAGTGAGCCGATCTGCAGGAATACAGACACCGCCTCCACTACAAACACCCCGCCCATAATGGCAAAAACGATTTCCTGACGCACCATCACGGCAATGGTGCCGAGCATGGCGCCTAAAGACAGCGCGCCGACATCGCCCATGAACACCTGCGCAGGATGCGCGTTGTACCACAGGAACGCCAGGCCTGCGCCAATCATGGCCGCGCAGATCACCACCAGTTCCGAGGCGTATTTCACATAGGGAATATGCAGGTAATCCGCAAAGCGCACATCACCCGCTAAATAAGCAAAAACGCCCAAGCCGGCAGCCACCAGCACAATCGGCATAATCGCCAGGCCGTCCAGGCCGTCGGTTAAGTTCACGGCATTGGATGCGCCGTTAATCACCAGATAAGTGAAAATAATAAAGCCAATGCCAAGCGGAATGACCGACAGGGGAATGCTGATTTCCTTAAAGAACGGAATCAGCACATCCAGCATGTCTGCGGTATGCACCGGGTTGGCCTGCTGGGCTGCAATCATATACAGCGCGATGCCGGCGCCCAAAGAGCCGACCGATGTCCAGAAGAATTTCTTCTTCGCCGGCAGGCCGGCATTGTCCTTATAGCGGATCTTGATCCAGTCATCGGCCCAGCCGACCGCGCCAAAAATCACCATCACCGCCAGCACAATCCAGACATAGGGATTGGACAAATCCGCCCAAAGCAGGGTGGAAATACCGATGGACAGCAGAATCAGCACGCCGCCCATGGTGGGCGTGCCCATTTTCTTGGCATGCCCTTCAGGCGCAAATGAACTCACGGCCTGGCCGTATTTCAAGGCCTGCAGCCTGCGGATCATCACCGGCCCCAGCACCAGGCCGATGGTCAGTGCCGTCAATACGCTCAGCAGCGAACGCAGCGTCAAATAGCGCACAACCTGGAATGAGCTGTGATAGCCCGCAAGCTGTTCAAATAACCATAACAGCATTTAAATTTTCTCCATCAAGTCAGCCATCAAGGTTTCCATATGGGTAAAGCGAGAACCTTTGAACAGGAAGCTCATGGACTGAGGCTGATGCGTCTCAGCGAGACTGATTAAAAGCGGCAGGGCCTGTTCCTGCGTCAGGAACGCCTGCAGTTTCTTTCCGTACTGGGTGCTGCGCGCGCCTTCCTGCACAGCAGGCGCAAACCCGCCTACAGCAACCACAAAGTTAATGCCTTTTACCGAGACCAGATCACGGCCGAGCATATAATGCTGCTGCGCTGCGCTGGCGCCCAGCTCGCCGATATCGCCAATCACCATGACCCGGATGCCGTCCTGCTGCGCCAGCACTTCAGCGGCGGCGCGCATTGACGCCGGATTGGCATTATAGGTGTCATCAATGAATAAATGCTGCTGATGCTGGATGAAATTCAAGCGGCCTTTGGCGCCGGCGGCGTTTTCCAGGCCCGCCGCAATATCATCCAGGCCAATGCCGATGGCCAGCGCAAAAGCGGCCGCAGCGGCTGCGTTCTGCACATTGTGCCCACCGGCAAAGGGCAGATTGATCTGGCGCGCGCCGGACGGGGTATGCAGCGTAAATGCTGCAGACTGCGGCTGCAGCTGAATATCCGCGGCGTACACATCGCCGCCGGGGCCGAAGCTCATCAGCTGCTCTGTCTGCACCGCGCTGCGGATCGCGTCGGCAAAGTCATCCGCAGCCGGCACAATGGACACGCCGGTTTTGGCGACATGCGCATAAATTTCTGACTTGGCGCGGCAGATGCCGTCACGGCCGCCGAATTCGCCTAAATGCGCCGTTCCGACATTCAGGATGCCGGCCACATCCGGCTGCACCAGATTTGAAGTGTAGTCAATTTCACCGACATGGCTGGCGCCCAGCTCCATCACGGCATACTGATGCTCGCGGCGCAGCTCCAGCAGCATCATCGGCACGCCTAGGTCATTGTTCAGGTTGCCGCGGGTAATCAGCGCCGGCGCAATGCGCGACAGAATGCTGCCGAGCATTTCCTTTACCGTGGTTTTGCCGCTGCTGCCGGTCAGGGCGATGACTTTCAGCTGCGGATGCTGCGCGCGCCGGTAAGCGCCAAGATGGCCCAGCGCCAGGCGGGTATCCGCAACCACCAGCTGGCAAATGTCTGCATCCACAGGGTGGCTGACAATCACGATTTCACAGCCACTGGCAGCCACTTGAGCAATAAAGTCATGCGCATCAAAGCGTTCGCCCTGCAGCGCCAGAAAGGCATCGCCGGATTCGGCATGGCGCGAATCGGTCAAAATGCGCTTGATTGCGCCCTGAGGCGCTTTTGCATTATGCCAATGCCCTTGCGTGGCCTGCACCAGCTGCTCTGCGGTCCACGGCTCTAAAACTGCCGTACTGGTTGTAGAAGTATGCATGTTGTTTCCTATGAAGCTGGCTTAATGCGCTGGATATGCTGAATCTGTACCGTGATGCTGCGCGTCAATCGCTGACTGCACTTCCACCGCATCATCAAACCAGTGGCGCACGCCGTCAATTTCCTGATAGTTCTCATGGCCTTTTCCAGCAATCACCACAATGTCGCCGCCTTTGGCCTGCGCTACGGCGAATTTAATCGCTTCACGGCGGTCATGAATTTCATGCACCTGATGCTGGTCAAAGCTGATGCCGGCTTTCATGTCGGTGAAAATCTGCGCAGGATCTTCGGTGCGCGGATTGTCCGAAGTGATTAAGGCGATATCGGCATGCGCCAAAGCCGCCTGCGTCATCAGCGGGCGCTTGCCACGGTCGCGGTCGCCGCCGCAGCCGAATACAGCCCATAAATCCTGCGAGGCATGGCGCCGCAGCGTCTGCAGCACTTGAATTAAAGCATCCGGCGTATGCGCATAATCGACAATAAACAGCCGGTCCGCATCGCGGATCACCTGCATGCGCCCCGGCGCGCCCTGCAGCTGCGGCGCAGCGGCGATTAAGTCCGGCAGCGCAAACCCAGCCTGTTCAGCGGCGATGAAAGCCGCCACTATATTTTCCACATTGAAGCGGCCCAGCAGCGGACTGCGCACGGCAAATTCGCCTTGCGCCGTCGCCAGCTTAAACTGCACGCCATTCAGGCTGTACTGAATATCGCGCACCTGATAATCCGCGTCCTGCGCGGCGGCGGAATAGGTCAGGATCTTCGGCTGCGCCGGGTTATTTTCCGCTGCCTGCAGCATCACCGGCGCATAGGCGTCATCCAGATTGATAATGGCCGTTTTCAGTGACGGGAACTGGAACAGGCGCGCCTTAGCCTGCGCATAGGCTTCCAGCGTTTTATGATAATCCAGATGGTCGCGGCTTAAATTGCTGTAGGCGGCGATTTCAACCGCGCAGCCATTCAGCCGGCCCTGCTCCAGCCCGTGCGAGCTGGCTTCAATCGAAGCGAATTCTGCGCCCTGCTGCGCATAGCTGTGCAGGGCGTTCTGCATCTGCAGCGCATCCAGCGTGGTATGCGTGGAGGCCTCCAGATTGGGCAGAATGCCGTTGCCGGTAGTGCCCATCACCGCGCATTTTTTGCCCTGCAGCATCAGCAGCTCAGCAATCAAGCGCGAAATAGTGGTTTTGCCATTGGTGCCGGTCACCGCAATAATCCGCGCCGGCTGCACCGGCTGCGCGGCCTGCAGGTACTGCTTCTGCCACTGCCCCATCACATGGCGCACATCCGGCGCCGCAAAGCTTTTTTCCAGGCCCAGATCCGTTTCAGAAATCACCGCCAGCGCGCCTTGATCCAAGGCGGCCTGCGCAAACTGCGCGGTTTTCTCCGGCTGGGAAAGCGATGTCAGGGCAATGAAAATCTGCCCCGCCGATACTTTCCGGCTGTCCAGGCTGAAGCCGCTGAACGGCTGCAGCATCCATTCAGCCGGCTGTTCAGCGCTGCAGAGCTGTTGAAATGTAATTGGCATGCATCACCTATTTGCTGGATTTAGGAGTATCTAAAGGTTTGTCTAAAGGCACGTTCATCAGGCGCAAAGACTCCTGCATAACGCGCGCAAAGACCGGCGCGGAAACCGTGCCGCCGAAATACGTGCCTTTCGGGTTTTCCACCACCACCACCATGGCGATGCGCGGATCGCTGACCGGCGCAACGCCGGCGAATAAAGCGCGGTATTCGGTGGTTGAATAGCCTTTGCGGTCCGGGCGCAGCTTATGCGCCGTGCCGGTTTTTCCGGCAACGCGGTAGCCTGAAATATTGGCGCGGGTTGCCGTGCCGCCCGGCATGGTGGCCGATTCCATCATCAGCAGCACCTGGTCGGCAATCGCCGGGCTGATCATCTGCTCGCCTTTGGCCGGCTCTTCCAGCTTGTACAGGCTGAGCGGCATTTTGACGCCTTTATTGGCGATCATGGCGTAGGCGTCCGCCATCTGCAGCACTGTCGCGTTCAGGCCATAGCCGTAGGCCATAGTGGCGACTTCCGACACATTCCATTTGCTTTTCGGCAGGATCAGGCCCGCGCTTTCGCCGGGGAATTTCACCGCTGAGCGCTGGCCAAAGCCTAAACGCTGATAGAAGGTCGGCAGCATTGAATACGGCAAAGACAGGGCGATTTTCGCCACGCCGACGTTGGAGGATTTCTGGATAATCCCGCCAAGGGTTAAAGCGCCGTAATTATGCGTGTCGCGGATGGTATGGTTGCCTACCCGCATCGAGCCGGGCGAGGTATTCACCACGGTATTCGGCATGTATTTGCCGCTTTCCAACGCCATCGCCACCGTCAGCGGCTTCATGGTTGAACCCGGCTCAAAGGAGTCCACCGCCCCGCGGTTGCGCATGGCGTCCTTATTGCCCAGGCTGCTCTTGTCATTCGGGTTATAGGAAGGCCAGCTGGCCATGGCCAGAATTTCGCCGGTTTTGACATCGACCGCAATGGCGGTGGCGGAACGGGCATTATTGGCCACGCCGGCAGCGGTCAATTCACGGTACATGATGTACTGCAGGCGCGAATCAATGCTCAGGGTGACGTTTTCGCCCGGCTCCACTTCCTTCACCACTTCCGGGTCTTTGACGCGGTTGCCTTTTTTGTCGCGCACAATCTGCTGCTCGCCGTCAATGCCGGCAAGGCGCTGATTAAGCTGCATTTCCAGGCCTTCAATCCCGCTCCCTTCGCTGTTGGTCAGGCCGATAATCTGCGAATTCGGCTGCGGCTGCGGATAGTAGCGCTTATAGTTCTTTTCGGTATACACGCCCTGGAAGTCGCGCTTCAGGATCAGCTCAGCCTGCTGCGGCGGCACTTCCTTCTGCAGCACCAGATAGCGCGAGCGCGGGCGCTCATAGACTTTCTTGCGCAGTTCCGCCCGGTCCATGCCCACGGCATCCGCCAGCTCATCCAGATTCATATTTTTGTCAGGCAGCTGGCGCTTCAGCTTGCGGCTGTTCGGCTCTTTCTGCAGCTGCGCCATGGTGTCTTCATACAGCTTTTTATTGTCAAAATAATCGCGCGGATCCATCACCACTTTCATGACCGGCGTGCTGATGGCCAGGGGCACGCCATGGCGGTCATAAATCACGCCGCGCATCGCTTTGATTTTTTCCGTTCTTAAAATATTGGCATTGGCTTTATTCTGCAGAAAATCGCGGTTAATCACCTGCACATAAAAAGCGCGCCCGACCAAGGCGATAAAGCACAGCACCACCACGCCCCACATCAGGTAAAACCGCCACATTTCAACATGAATGACATTTTTGCCTGTCACTGACTGCTGCTTTTTCCGCACTGCCTGCTTAATTTTTCTATCCACCATGGTACAGCTAGCCTTATTTTTTCTCTTCTGAAGTCTGCGGCAAAGAAATGACAACCGTCTGCGCCACTGGCGGAGAATACATCCGGAGCTGAGTCACCGCCCGCGTGCCGATTTGCGCGGTCGCGCCGAAAGTCTGCTGCTCAATCAGCAGGCGCCCCCATTCCGCATTCAGGTCATCGCGTTCACGCAGGTAAGTGCTGAGCTTGCGGTAATCCTGGCGGTATTCAAACACCTGAAAAACCACCACCACCGCGCTGCTGAACACCAGCGCCAGCAGAATGGCATAAGCCGCGGCTTTTTTCAGTTTCAGATTGTCAGCTGTTTTTTCTGTCGCTTCAGTTTTCATTATGCGCCTTTTAAGCTAAACGTTCTGCCACGCGGAGCCAGGCGCTGCGTGAACGCGGATTGGCTTTAACTTCCGCATCGCTGGCGCGGATGCGCGCGATTTTTTTCAAACGGCGGGTATCTTCCCGCTTTTGAGGCAAGCCCCAGCCGGTATCTTCCGCCAGGGTCGATTCTTTTTGAATAAACTGCTTAATCAGCCGGTCTTCTAGGGAATGGAAGCTGATCACCGCCAAAGTCCCTTCCGGCTTCAGCACATCCACGGCTTGAGGCAGGAAAGTTTCAATATCTTCCAATTCTTTATTAATGGCAATACGGATCGCCTGAAAAGTCCGCGTGGCGGCGTGTTTATTTTTTTCCCACTTAGGATGCGCCACTTTGACAATTTCAGCCAGCTTGCCGGTGGTTTCAATATAGCCGGCATTTTTAATGGCTTTGGCAATGCGGCGGCTGTAGCGCTCTTCGCCGTATTGATAGATGTAATTCGCCAGCGCTTCTTCTTCAATCTGCAGCAGCCATTCCGCGGCGGTCTGGCCTTGGGAATTGTCCATGCGCATGTCCAGCGGGCCGTCATGCATAAAGCTGAAGCCGCGTTCCGCCTGATCCAGCTGCGGCGATGACACCCCTAAGTCCGCCATGACGCCATCGACATGCTCTATGCCCCGCGCCTGCAGTTCCTGCTTCAGGTCGGCAAAGCTGGCATGGATGATGCTGAAGCGCGGATCTTCCTGCGCCAAGGCAGCAGCGGTTTCCAAGGCCTGCGGGTCTTTGTCGAAGGCATACACCCGCGCCGAGGCATCCAGCTTGGACAGCAGCAAGCGGGTATGCCCGCCGCGCCCAAACGTGCCGTCCACATAAATTCCTGTATTGCGCCCGGCAAGCAGGGCATCAACGGTTTCGTGAAGTAATACAGAAATATGCGACATATGGATGGGTTCAGTACAGTCAAAAAGTAACTGCACATTATTACCTTGTTTTAACAAAGCTCCAAACGTCTTTTTGTACAGAAATATTACTTTTCATAGAGAAAACCGTTTTAAAGTTTGCCGGAGGGCGCAATCCGGCTAAATTTGCGCCTTGCAGCGGAAAAGTCCGCGCCTGCAGCCTGCCGCTGCGCCTGTTCAGCGGTTTTTCCGGCTGGATCAAGACTGCAATTCCGGCTCAGGCTGCGCATGCTATTTCCAGGCATGAAAAAGCGGCCTGGATGCAACAAGCCAATGCCGGCCAGTTAAAAACCGGCCGGCATTCAACCGTCTGTAAAGCGGTTTTTAAGCCCGTAAAAAATCAGCGCTTGGAATTGTAAATCTGATCAAACATGCCGCCATTCACAAAATGCGTCTGCTGCGCCTTGGCCCAGCCGCCGAACACTTCATCAATGGTGAAGGTTTTCAATGGCGGGAACTGCGCCTTGTATTTGGCCAGCACTTTTTCATTGCGCGGACGGTAGAAATGCTTGGCGGCCATTTCCTGCCCCAATGGCGAGTACAGGTAATTGATATAGCCTTCGGCCAGCCATTTGTTGCCGTTTTTTTCTACGGTCTTATCGACAACCGCCACAGACGGCTCAGTCAAAATAGAAACGGATGGGTAAACGATGTCAAACTTGCCCTTGCCCAGCGTTTTCTGCGTCACCAGCGCTTCATTTTCCCAGGTCAGCAGCACATCGCCGATGCCGCGTTCGGCAAAGGTGGTCATTGACGCGCGGGCGGCCGAGTCCATCACCTTGACGTTGCGGTACATTTTGCCGACAAAGTCTTTAGCCTTGGCGTCACTGCCGCCCGGCTGCTGCAGCGCATAGCCCCATGCCGACAGGTAAACCCAGCGCGGCAGGCCGCCGGTTTTCGGGTTTGGCGTGATGATCTGCACGCCCGGCTTGGTTAAATCAGACCAGTCTTTAATCTTTTTAGGATTGCCCTTGCGCACCATAAACACAATGGTCGAGGTATAAGGCGCAGAGTTGTACGGGAACTCTTTCTGCCAGCCCGGCTGAATCTGCCCGGACTTGACGATTTCATCAATATCGTTGGCCAAAGCCAAAGTCACCACATCGCCTTTTAAGCCGTCAACCACGGAACGGGCCTGCTTGCCGGAACCGCCGTGCGACTGCTTGAAGTTTACGCTTTTGCCGGTGCGGGATTGCCAGTAAGCGCCGAAAGACTGATTGAATTCATCGTAAAATTCACGGGTTGCATCATAGGAGACATTCAGGAATTCACGGTCGGCTGCCTGCGCAGCCGCGCTGAATGCGAAGCTGGCCGACAGCACAGCCGCGCTGAAAAAAACTTTCAATTGGGTTTTCATGAGCGTATAAGAAATTGATCTGCAATGCCGCTCAATATAAGAAATAAAGCCATCAACATCAATGCGCGCCAGCGGCCCGCACGGCAGCGGCTGCCAGGCGCATTCCATTTTATCGCCTTGTTTTTGCGCATAAAAAACCGCAAAACACTTTACTTATTCCACATATATACCGTTTTTATCTTTGCATATAATAAAAATGCATAATCAAGGCTCAGCAGCTGCCTGCAGGCGGCTTCAGCGCCTGCAGGCTTAATTTTTCCCGCTGTAGATCTGGTCAAAAATTGCGCCATTTGCAAAATGCGCCTTTTGCGCCTTGGCCCAGCCGCCAAAGACTTTATCAATGCTGAAGGTCTGCACTTTCGGGAACTGCGCCGCGTATTTGGCGGCCGCCTTGCTGTCGCGCGGGCGGAAATAATGCTTAGCCGCCAGCTCCTGGCCTTTAGGCGAATACAGATAATTGAGGTAGCCTTTGGCCAAATTGCGGCTGCCGTTTTTATCGGCGGTTTTATCCACAATCGCCACGGACGGCTCGGCCAGAATGGAAATTGACGGATACACCACATCAAACTGATTTTTGCCTAAGCCCTGCGACGCCAGCAGCGCTTCATTTTCCCAGGACAGCAGCACATCGCCGATGCCGCGCTCGGCAAAGGTGGTCAATGAGCCGCGCGCGCCCGAATCCAGCACCTTCACATTCTGATACAGCTTTTTCACCAGCTCCCTGGCTTTAGCGTCATTGCCGCCCGGCTGCTTTAAGGCATAGCCCCATGCCGACAGGTAAATCCAGCGCGGCGCGCCACCAGTTTTCGGGTTGGGAGTAATGATTTCCACGCCCGGCTTGGTTAAGTCATTCCAGTCCTTAATCTGCTTGGGATTGCCCTTGCGCACCAGGAACACGATGGTTGAGGTGTAAGGCGCGGAATTATTCGGAAATTCCTTCTGCCAGTTCCGGTCAATCTGCCCGCTATTGGCAATTTCATCAATGTCATTGGCCAGCGCCAGCGTCACCACATCAGCCTGCAGCCCGGTGGCGACCGCGCGCGCCTGCTTGCCTGAACCGCCGTGCGACTGCTTGAAATTGACCTCCTGCCCGGTGCGCTTTTTCCAGTAGGCGCCGAATTGCTGATTGTATTCCTGATAAAATTCGCGGGTCGGGTCATAGGACACATTCAGAAAGTCCTTGGCCGCATAGGCTTCAGCTGCGCTTAAAAGCGCCAGCGCTCCAGCCAGTATTGTTTTTTTCATGGCATTCCACTTATTATCTGTTCAGTTAAATGCACTATATGAATATTAAATATTTCTAACAATCATATGGTTATATTATTAAATCGTTTGCTTTGCTGTTTTGCCGATATGCAGAATTCTGGATTAATCTGCGCATTTAATGCTGAATCAGGCGGCTGAAGGCATGCGCCTCCACGCTGTCTCCACAGTTGCCTGCTAGAATTAAATTAATTAGGGAAGAAATTCCTGCGTTGGGCATGTTTCCGGCTGGGTTTTTAGCCTTTTTGTAAAAAATGTGACACAGTTCTGATTTTTTACTGCGGAAAATGCTTAAATAGCCGTACTATTATTAAAAAACAGCCAAATCAACGCGATTTAACCATCAGCTTAAGGGGAAGTTTGAAAATGAAATCGACTTTATTTTCTGCAATATGCTTAGGCTTAGGCCTGACTTTAGCAGCCCAGGCCGGCCACGCCGCCGCCATCAGCAAATCGGCCAGCAGCAAAGCCGCTTTGCCTGCTGAAAAAGGCTCGCTGATTGAAAAAGCCATCAATCAGCAGAAAAGCGCGGGCCAGCTGCCACCGGACAGCAATTTAAAAATGCTCACTGCCCTGAAAGCTGCGCCGACCCAAAATTTCCTGGCATCGCAAAACCAAAGCTTCACCCGCTTTGTGCAGGCGTTGTTCCCGCAGCACAGCTGATTTCCGGCGCGCCATTTTTAAAGCCTCATTGCCGAATGTTGAATTAAGCATTAAGTGATGGGGCTTTTTCGTTATAATAGCGGCAATTTAGCTTTTGAATCCTATCCGGTTATGACTGTCCGTACTCGCATCGCGCCTTCTCCTACTGGCTTTCCTCATGTAGGCACAGCTTATATTGCCCTGTTCAACCTCTGCTTCGCCAAACAGCATGGCGGCGAGTTCATCCTCCGCATTGAAGATACCGACCAGCTGCGCTCTACGCCGGAATCTGAAAAAATGATTCTGGATTCCTTGCGCTGGCTGGGCCTGAACTGGTCTGAAGGCCCGGATATCGGCGGCCCGCATGCGCCTTACCGCCAGTCAGAACGCATGGATATTTACAAGCAGTACGCTTTGCAGCTGGTGGAAAAAGGCCATGCCTTCTACTGCTTCGCTACAGCGGAAGAGCTGGATCAGATGCGCGCAGAGCAGCAGGCGCGCGGCGAGTCGCCGCGCTATGACGGCCGCGGCTTGAACCTGACGCAAGGCGAAGTCGAGCGCCGCCTGGCGGCTGGTGAAGCGCATGTCATCCGCATGAAAGTGCCGGCCGAAGGCGTGTGCAAATTCAATGACATGCTCCGCGGCGAAGTGGAAATTCCATGGGCGCAGGTCGACATGCAGATTCTGCTGAAAACCGACGGCTTGCCGACCTACCACCTCGCCAACGTGGTGGATGACCATTTGATGCAGATTACCCACGTGATCCGCGGCGAAGAATGGATTCCTTCCGCGCCGAAACACCAGCTGCTGTACCAGTACTTCGGCTGGGAGATGCCTGTGCTGTGCCACATGCCGCTGCTGCGCAACCCGGACAAATCCAAACTGTCCAAGCGCAAAAACCCGACTTCAATCAATTATTACAAAGACATCGGCGTGCTGCCGGAAGCCCTGCTGAACTATCTGGGCCGCATGGGCTGGTCAATGCCGGATGAAAGCGAAAAATTCACCTTGGCGGAAATGGTTCAGCACTTTGACATTCAGCGCGTGTCGCTGGGTGGCCCAATCTTTGACGTGGAAAAGCTCAACTGGCTGAACGGCCAGTGGATCAAGGGCCTGACGCCGGCTGAACTGCTGAATACTTTGCTGGCTTGGAAGTCTGACCGCCAGACGCTGGAAGACATCGCCGCCGCCATCCAGCCACGCATCAACCTGCTGTCGGAAGCAGTCAACTGGGCCGGCTTCTACTTCAATCAGTTCCCTGCGCTGTCGAAAGAGCAGTTTGAAAGCAAAAAACTGAGCGAAGAACAGGTGCGCCAAAGCCTGCAGTTCGCCATCTGGCGCCTGGAAAGCCTGTTCACCTGGAACAATGACACCGTCAGCCAAACCCTGATGGACTTGGCGAATCAGATGGAAATCAAGCTGCGCGACTTCATGCCGGCGTTCTTTATCGCCATTGCCGGCTCAACCTCATCTACGCCGGTAATGCAGTCCATGGTTACCCTTGGCCCGGATCTGACCTTCGCGCGCCTGCGCCATGCCCTTGAAATTGCCGGCGGGCCGAGCAAAAAAGAAGCGAAAGCCTGGGAAAAGCTCAATGAAAGCCTGAAATTGCCGAAAAATGATGCAGTTGACAGCATTTAATTGATTTTTTAGTTGACGCGTGAGCGCGATATCCATAATATAGCGCTCACACACAGACTGGGGTCATAGCTCAGTTGGTAGAGCGCTACAATGGCATTGTAGA
>NZ_JAVXCI010000080.1:0-16091 GCF_036659555.1 Acinetobacter sp. | reverse complement strand
GTTAACGCGACTAAAACCTCGTGAAATCATATTTTATAGGCAATTATTCGTAATATAGACTTTAAAATTTAGCTATATGAATAAGCCGAAGCGCTTGGCTGCATTACAAAATATAATGAAACCGCCCGCCTATTTGGCGCTTGGCGCCCATAAAAAGGCGTATAATCGCGCCGTTGATTTTCCTGTCTGCATCTATGTCCTGAGCCTTTGCACCAAAGGCGGTTTGAGCTGAAAATGTCTAAAAATCTTGCAACACTGATTGGCTTCAGTGCAATTCTGCAATGGTCGGCTATTGTCGGGCTGTTAAAGAAAATCAGTTTCAGCATCGGGCCGGATTATGCGGTCACTTTTATGTACAGCATCAGCGCGGTTATTTTGCTGGCGCTGTTCCGCATTCCAAATTTAAAGCTCATTCCTAAGCCGTATTTAATTTTCGCCACCCTGCTGTTTGTGGTGTATGAACTGTGCTTTTCCTACGCCATTGCTTTGGCGCAAACCGCGCAGCAAGCCATCGAAATCAGTCTGGTCAATTATTTATGGCCCAGCCTCACCATCGCCGCTTTAATTCTGTTTAAAGAGCTGAAATTCAACATTTTTGTTGCGGTTGGCCTAGCGGTCAGCCTCAGCGGGATTGTGCTTATTCAGACCGGCAACGGCGCTTTCAGCTGGGCAGCGGTGTTCAGCAATATTCAGGCCAACCCCGTCAGTTATGTTTTAGCTTTTCTAGGCGCAGCCTTATGGGCGCTGTACTGCGTCATCACCAAAAAATACAGCAATGGCCACAACCCGATTGCCCTGTTTTTCACCCTAACCGCCGCCGTGCTGTGGCTGAAAATGTTCTGGCTGCAGGATATGCATGCCCTGCCGCCTTTAGACTTGACAACCCTGCTATGCATGCTGTGCGTTTCAGTGGTTACGGCGCTGGGCTACGCCGCATGGAATATCGGCATCATTAAAGGCAATATCACCCTGTTAGTGACCCTGTCTTATTTCAGCCCGCTGATCTCGTCGGTATTTTCCATGCTGATTCTGCAGACCAGCTTATCTGCAGCCTTTTGGCATGGGGCTATTCTGGTCACTCTAGGCTCGTTTATCTGCTGGATTTCCACCAACTGGCAGCAGTTCAAAGCCAAGCTCAGGCCGCCGGCTGCGCAGCTATGACAGGCGGTTTCTGAACAGCCAGGCTGCCAAGGGCAATGTCACCGCAGCCAGAATAATCATGGGAATAAAATCATATTTGACTTGGCTGAACTGCGCGCCTTCCAAGTAAACCCGCTGCACCAGATCAATCCCGAAACGCAGCGGATTGGCATAAGTGGCAATTTCCAGCACTTCCGGCATGTTCTGCACAGGCGTCAGCAGCCCGGACAGCAGCATTAAGGGCATAATCAGCAGGAAGGTGAACAGCATGGCCTGCTGCATATTTAAAGACACGGCCGAAATAGACAGCCCCACACCCACGACGGCAATATTGAAGCTGATCAAGCCAAAATACAGCAGGCCAATCGAGCCATTCATTGGAATCTGGAACCAGAACAGAATAATCAGCAGGATGATGGTTGACTGCATCAGCCCGACAAAAATCGGCGGCAGGGCCTTGCCAATCATAATATGCATGGGCGTATACGGCGTCACCAGCAGCTGATCAAAAGTACCCTGCTCGCGCTCGCGCGCAACGGACAGTGCGGAAAGCAGCAAAGTCTGGATCATGCTCAGTGCGGCGATCAAAGACGGCATCAGTCCCCAGCGCGATTGCTGATTCGGGTTATACCATGTCCGCGTTTCAATTGTGACCGGCGGCGCATGCCCCAGCTGCTGCTGATTGAATTGGCTGACCACGGCGCCAATATAGGCGCCGGCTGCGCCTGCGGTAGAGGAATTGCGCCCGTCTAAAATCACTTGAATAGGCGATGCCTGCTGCTGATTCAGCTTGCTTTCAAAGTCTGCTGGAATGCTGATGACCGCCAAAGCCTTGCGCTCATCAATAGCCGGCTGAATCTGGCTGCTGTTCTGCAGCGTCAGCGTGCGCGTAAAAATGCCGGATCCGTCCAGCCGCGCAATGAATGCAGCCGAAGCCTGCCCTCGGCTTTGATCCAGCACGGCATAATCCACATGATTGACATCATAGCTGGCGGCGTAGCCGAACAGCAGCGCCTGCACCAGTGCCGGCGCAATTAAAATCGCCCGGTTCGCAGGATCGCTGAAAATGGTCAAAAATTCTTTTTTGACCAGGCAGCTGAGCGAGCTGAACCATGCAAGAACTGAACTGAACATTGGCTTACCTCAGCTGCTTTTTCAGGGAACGGGTGGATGCTGCAACCAGCACAATCACGTAAAGCATTAAAATTCCGCATTCTTTCAGCCACAGCGCCCAGTCATCTCCGCCCAGAAACAGCGTTTTAATCAGCGTCATAAAGTGCGTGGCAGGCAAAACATGGCTGACCGCTTGCACCGCCATAGGCAAATTGCGGGTGTCAAATACAAAGCCCGACAGCATTAAAGCGGGCATAAAGCTGGCTAAAAGCGCAATCTGGCTGGCCTGAAACTGGCTGCTGGAATAGCCGGAAATTGCCAGCCCCAGCAGCAGCGACACCAACAGGTACATCAGTGACGCGCTGAAAATCGCCAGCATTGAAGCGCGCATCGGCACTTCAAATAAGAAATAAGAGGCAGCAAGGCAAACAGCAATATCAATCATGCCAATCACAAAATACGGCGCCAGCTTGGCCAGCACCAGCTCAAAAGGCCTGACCGGCGTGACAAATAAGGCTTCCAGCGTGCCGCGCTCGCGTTCCCGCGCAATCAGCAGGCAGGTTAAAAACGCGCCGATTAAGGTCAGGATCAGCACAATTAAGCCCGGCACCAGATACCATGTGCTGTTGGATGATTCGTTAAACCACATGCGCTGTTCCACTGTCACCATCGCCGCGGCGGCGCCGGCATGCTGGCGTTCAGCCTGAATGGCGGATGTTGCAGCGATTGCGCCGCTGACATAGCCCTGCATGGCCGAAGCAATGCTGGTAGAGCGACCGTTCAGCAGCAGCTGCAAATGCGCCTGGCCTTGCGCGCTGTCGGCGGCGAAGGTTGCAGGAATCACCAGAATCGCATCAATTTCATCCTTTTTAACCGCGGCCACGGCTTCAGGGTAGTTGCTGTACTGCTGTACGCTGAGATAGCGCGACCCCTGCAGGCCGGACATCAGCTGCCGGCTTTGCGGTGAGGGCTGTTCAGCCACCACGCCAACCCGGCCATTGCTTAAATCGAAAGACAGTCCATAGCCGAACAGCAGAATCAGCACAACCGGCAGCAGCAGGCCGATCGCCAGACTGCTTTTATCGCGGATCAGCTGCCGGCTTTCCTTTTTCAGCAAAGCCTGAAAGCGCATCAGAAATTCCGACTTCATTCAGCCTGCTCCTGCTGTACGGCGCGGGCGCGCGCCTGCTCCACAATTGCAATAAAGGCGCTGTTCATGTCCAAGGCATGATCTGCACCGGCCTGCTGGCGCACCTGGCTGGGCGAACCCAGCGCCAGCATTCTGCCGGCATCCTGAATGGCAATGCGGTCGCAGTATTCCGCTTCTTCCATAAAGTGCGTGGTAATAATGACAGTAATGCCCTGATTGGCCAGCTCACCGATGCTGTGCCAGAATGAACGGCGCGCCAGCGGGTCAATGCCGCTGGTCGGCTCATCTAAAAAAATAATTTCAGGCTCATGCAGCAACGCCGCGGCCATCGACAGGCGCTGCTTGTAGCCGCCGGGCAGGTCAGCGCTTTTGGCATTCGGCTTTAAGTCAAACTGCTGCAGGGCTTTGTCAATTTGGCTTTTGAGTTTTTTGCCGGACAGGCCGTAGGCGCCGCCAAAGAATTTCAGATTGTCCAGCACAGTTAAATTGCCGTATAAGGCGAATTTCTGCGATACATAGCCAATGCGGGCGCGCGCTTGCGCCCTCGCGTGGCGCAAGTTCACGCCGGCAACCTGCAGCGAGCCGGCGCTAGCCGGCAGCAGGCCGCACAGCATGCGGAATGTGGTGGTTTTTCCCGCGCCATTCGGGCCAAGCAAGCCGAAAATTTCACCGCGCTGCACCTCAAATGTCGTGCTGGCCACGGCAGTAAAGCTGCCGAACTTCCGCACCAGATCTTTCACGGCAATTGCCGGCTGCAGCTCCGGCGCAAGTTGCAGACTGCCCTGCGCCAGTGCCTGCTCAGGCGCCGGCTGCCGGGTTTCTTGCGGGCCAAGCCGGCTGTCCTGATCAGCCTGATGCAGGAACAGCATGAAGGCGTCTTCCAAATCCGGCGCGCGCGCCTGCACAGCGGTCCCTTCAGGCAATTCTGCCAGGGGAAGCTGCCGGTGCTGCTGAGCTGTCATAAAGCGCACGTAGCCGCCCTTCGGCACTGCATCTGCAATATATTGAGTATTTTTCAGCAGCTGCGCCTGCAGCGCGCGGGCTTTCATGCCTTTGGGCGGCGCAGCCTGCCAAGTCAGCCCGCTGGCCTGCTCACGCAGCTGCGCCGGCGCGCCCTGCTTCAGCACTTTGCCTGCATACATCACATACACTTGAGCGCAGCGTTCTGCTTCATCCATATAGGCCGTACTGATGATCACGCTGAGGTTTTCCTCGCGCACCAGCTGTTCAATGATGATCCATAAATCACGGCGCGATAGAGGATCGACCCCGGCGCTGGGTTCATCCAGCAGCAGCAGTTCAGGCGAACGCACTAAGGTGCAGGCCAGCCCCAGCTTCTGCTTCATTCCGCCGGACAGCTGGCCGGCTGGGCGCTGCGTAAAGTGCCGCAGGTCGGTGATTTTCAGCAGGCGCTCAAAACGCGCCTTGCGGATATCTTCAGGCACTCCATGCAGGTCGGCATAAAGCTCCAGATTTTCCTGCACGCTCAAATCTTCATACAGGCCAAAGCGCTGCGGCATATAGCCAATCCGCTCCTGAACCCGCTGCGGCTGCTTCAACACATCAAAGCCCAAGACCTCCAGCTGGCCGGATGCAGGCTGATACAGTCCCGCTATCAGGCGCAGAAATGTGGTTTTTCCAGCGCCGTCCGGCCCAACCAAAGCCGTCAGCTCGCCCGCTTTAATGTCGATATCCAGCCCGCCAAGCGCGCGGATTTCCGCTGCGCCTTTAGACTCCGGCGGAAAAACCTGAACCAGCGCTTTGGCGCTGACAACAATGCCGGGCGCCTTCATGTTATTTTTTCCCTGCAGGAGCAGAGGCTTGAGCGATTTTCACTGTAACCGGCTGCCCCATTTTCAGCTGATCATCCAGATCCTGCACATACACCCGCACTTCATACACCAGCGTCGTGCGGATATCTTCGGTCTGCACGGTCTTTGGGGTAAATTCCGCGACAGATGAGATATAGCCGATTTTTCCCGGCACAGGCTGATCCGGCTGCGCATCGCGGATAATCTGCGCGGCTGAACCCATTTTAATCTGGCTTAAATCGGCTTCATTGGCGTAGACCCGCACCCATTTGGGATTGCTCAAGGCCAAGGTATAGACGGTTTTCTGCGCGCTGGCCATATCGCCCACTTCCAGCAAGCGCGCGCGGACCGTGGCCTGCGCCGAAGCGCGGAGCTGGCTTTGCGCAATTTTGTAGCGCATTAAATCCAGATTGGCCTGCGTGGCTTCAACCTGCGCCCTGGCTGCTGTGCGGTCTTCCTTGCGTGCGCCTTTCTGCAGCAGCGCCAAATGCGCCTGACGCTCTTTAACCCCGGCCAACGCGGTATTGACATTGCTTTGCGCTGCATCCAGCTCCTGCCGGCTGATGGCCCGGCCGCCTGTGCTGTTAAACAGCGACTGATAGCGCTGCAGGTCTTTGGCGGCTTTGTCCAGCTGGGCCTGCGCAGAACCCGCTTGCGCTTGGGCCTGCGCAATTTCTTCCGGCCGTGTGCCGGTGTCCTGCTCCACCACAGCCTGCTGCTGCGCAATCAGCTGCGCTTCGGCCTGCTTAGCTTGAATTTCCAAAGCCTGCGTATCCAGCAGCGCCAGCACTTGCCCCGGCTGCACGCGGTCGCCCTCCTGAACATTCATCTGCTTGATCCGCCCCGCTTCTTCAAAGGCCAAAGACACTTGGCGGATATCCACATTGCCGTACAGCGTCAGTTCGCTGGCATCTTCTTGGCCGCTGTTCAGCACCCAGTAGGCAATTGCCGCGGCGATAACGGCAATGACAGCTGCAGCGGCGATGACGGTTTTTTTCATTGTGAATGGGCCTTTATTTAACCAAGCGCGCTTAGTTTAAATTCAATTTAAATTTAAACTACCATAGGAATAGAAATAAAAGATATACTTGCTGCATAAATTTTAGTTCAGGTTGCAGCATGCCAAGAGCAAGACGCAGTGATGGCAATGCCACCAAAGCACGGATTATAGAAGCAGCCGGACAGCTGATTGCGCAGAACGGCTGGGCCAAAACCACCAATAAAGCCATTGCCCAAACTGCCGAGGCCGATTTAGCCGCTATCAACTACCACTTTGCCGGCAGGGATGGCCTGTACCGCGCGGTTTTAGCTGAAGCGCATGCGCATTATCTGAATGAAGCGCGCCTGCGTGAAATTGCAGACAGCAAAGCCAGCGCTGCAGACAAGTTAGGCCTGCTGTTTGAAACACTGATTGAAAAGCTGAATGAAAAAGATCTATGGCACGGCAAAGTATTCATCAGTGAGATATTCAGCCCATCGCCTCATCTGCAGAATTTCTTTGAAAATGAAGGCGCCCGGAAGTTTCAAATTGTGCGCCGCATCATAGCCGAAGTGACCGGGCTGAATGAAAATGACCCGCGGATTATGCCCTGCATATTCAGCGCTGTTGCGCCCTGCCTGATGCTGCTGTTAACCGGCATGCCCGGGCCGATGCAGGCTTTAGGCCAATTGCCCGCGAAGCAGCTGGCGGAGCATTTTAAGACTTTTGCGCTGGCAGGCTTAAAGGCAGCTGTAGCGCAGAAATAGAAAAGCAGAATCCAAGGATTCTGCTTTTCTATGCTTAAAGTTGAACACTAAGCGCTAAGCGGGTTTTATTTTTTCATTCATCCAGCGGTAAATCACCGGCAGCAGCACCAGCGTCAGCAGGGTTGATGAAACAATCCCGCCAATCACCACCGTCGCCAATGGACGCTGCACTTCAGCGCCTGTGCCGGTGGCCAAAGCCATCGGCACAAAGCCCAATGAAGCCACGCAGGCGGTCATCAGCACCGGGCGCAGGCGCAGCACTGCGCCATGCCATGTTGCATAATGAATATCGTACTGCTGGCGCAGCTCTTTAATGAAAGTCAGCATCACCAAACCGTTTAAAACTGCCACGCCGGATAAAGCGATAAAGCCGATGCCAGCAGACATCGACAGCGGAATATCCCGCAGCCAGATCGCCATGAGGCCGCCGCTGAGCGCAAACGGCACGCCGCTGAACACCAGCAGGCATTCTTTAATATTGCGGAACACTGCCAGCAGCAGGATGAAAATGGTCAGCAGGGCCAGTGGCACCACCAATTGCATTCTGGCCTTGGCCGACATTAAGTTTTCAAACTGCCCGCCGTATTCCAGCCAGTAGCCGCTCGGCAAGGCTTGCGCGGATAATTTGCTTTGCAGTTCTTTGACAAAAGAGCCTAAATCGCGGCCTTCGACATTGGCGGTAATCACCACACGGCGCTTGCCGTTTTCACGGCTCACCTGATTGATGCCTAGAATATTTTCCACTTTGGCTACGTCCTGCAGCTGAATCAGGCCGCCGTTCGGCAACTGCACGGGAAGCACCGCCAGCTGTTCGGGACTGCGCTGCGACTCATCCAGCCGGATGACAAAATCGAAGCGCCGGTCGCCCTGCAGAATTGAACCGACATTCTGCCCGCCGACACTGGCCGAAACCAGATCCTGAATGGATTTAACCGACAGGCCGTATTGCGCCGCCCTGGACTTGTCAATTTCGACATTCAGCAAAGGCAGTCCGCTGGTTTGCTCGACGTTAACCGCCGCCGCGCCGGCAATGGCTTGAACCTGCGCGGCGATTTTATTGGCTTCACTGTTCAGCACGTCCATATCATCGCCAAACAGCTTAATGCCGACATCGCTGCGCACGCCGGAAATCAGCTCATTGAAGCGCAGTTCAATCGGCTGCGAAAACTCGCTGTTGTTGCCCGGCAAGGTGGCTAAAAAAGCAATCATGCGCTGGCGCAGCTCATCCGTGCTTTGCTTGGCATTCGGCCATTCATCGCGCGGCTTCAGCAGCACAATGCCGTCTGAAATGTTCGGCGGCATCACATCGGTAGCTACTTCGGCCGTACCGGTGCGCGCAAAGATCGCCTTAATTTCAGGGAATTCCTTCAGCAGAAGCTTTTCGGTATTTTCCTGCATGCGCAGCGACTGCTCTAGGCCGGTGCTGGGCGAACGCATCTGCTGCACGGCAAAATCGCCTTCGCTCAGCTGCGGCGCAAACTCGCTGCCCATCTGCGAAGCTAAAATGCCGGTCAGCGCTAAAATGCAGCCGGCTGCGGTCAGCACGAACAGGCGGAATGCATAGGCCCGGTCTAAAAGCGCTTCATATTTGGCTTTCAGCCACAGCATCCAGCGGCTTTCCTTTTCCTTAATTTCGCCTTTGACAAACAGCGCCACGGCAGCCGGAACAAACGTCACAGACAGAATCATCGCGCCGGCTAAAGCCAGCACCACCGTCATCGCCATTGGATGAAACAGCTTTGCTTCCACCCCGGACAGCGCGAAAATCGGCAGATAGACCACTAAAATAATCAGCTGGCCAAAAATCAGCGGGCGCCGCGCCTGCTTGGCCGCTAGAAATACTTCCCTAAAGCGCTCTGAGCGGGTCAGCATCCGGCCGTGATGCTTCTGCGCCTCCGCCAGGCGCCGGATGCAGTTTTCGACAATCACCACCGCGCCATCGACAATAATCCCGAAGTCCAAAGCGCCTAGACTCATCAGGTTGGCGCTGATTTTCTGCTCCGCCATGCCGGTTAAGGTAAACAGCATCGACAGCGGAATCACGCAGGCGGTAATCAGCGCTGCGCGGAAATTCCCCAAGAAAACAAACAGGATCACAATGACCAGAATGGCGCCTTCAATCAGGTTCTTCTGCACGGTGGCAATCGCCCGGTTAACTAAATGCGTGCGGTCATACACGGTTTCAATCACCACGCCTTTGGGCAGAGACTGCTGAATCACCTGCACTTTGGCGTCAATCGCCTGCGCTACGGTGCGGCTGTTTTCGCCCATCATCATCATGGCGATGCCTAAGACCGTTTCTTCGCCGTTATAGGTGGCCGCGCCGGTTCTTAAGTCATGGCCGATGCTGACGGACGCCACATCTGCAACCCTAATCGGATAGCCGCTTTTATTGGCGATGCTGATGTTCTGAATGTCTTCAAGCGTGCCCAGAGTGCCCGGCACGCGCACCGTCAGCTGCTGGCCATTTTTTTCAATATAGCCCGCGCCGCGGTTTTCATTATTTTCCGTCAAGGCCGCCTGCAGGTCTGACAGAGGGATCTGCAGCTGCTGCAGGCGGTTTAAATCCGGCGCCACCACATAAGTTTTGTTAAAGCCGCCGATGCTGTTCACTTCCGCAACGCCTTCCACGCGCTGCAGCTGCGGGCGCACAATCCAGTCCTGAATTTCACGCAAATCCATCGCGGTGTACGGCGTCCCGTCCGGCTTGCGCGCATCCGGCCCGGCCTTAATCACCCATTGGTAAATTTCGCCTAAACCGGTGGAAACCGGCGACATCACCGGCTGCACACCGTCCGGCATCTCGCCCTGCGCTTCCTGCAGGCGCTGATTGATCAGCTGCCTGGCCCAATAGATGTCTGTGCCGTCTTTAAACACCACGGTAATCTGCGACAGGCCATAGCGTGAAATGGAACGCGTCTGTTCCAGTTTCGGCATGCCGGACATGGCGTTTTCTATGGGATAGGTAATCCGCTGTTCAATTTCCAGCGCGGTAAAGCCATTGGCTTGGGTATTAATCTGTACTTGGATATTGGTGATGTCAGGAACAGCATCAATCGGCAGTTGCTGATAGCTGTAAATTCCAATGCCAATCCACGCCGCCGCGAACAGCATGACCCAAATGGCATTTTGAATGGCAAACTGAATCAACCTGTCAAACAGGCCTTCCGGCTCAGGAAGCGCTGCGTCTTCCGCGCTGGAGGAATCCGGCATGTCAGTGCGCATGAGAAGCTTCCCCTTTTTCCAGTTCAGATTTCAGCAGGAAGCTGCCGCTGGCTGCATACTGCTGGCCCTGCTTCAGGCCGGAAATGACTTCAATCCACGGGCTGTCCCCGGCGCTTTGGCCGAGCTTCACCGGCTGCGCAGTAAATTCAATGTTTGCGCCATGCGCAGAGGCGATAAATACCGCATCCTGCCCCTCAACCTTTTGCACGGCGGCTTTTAAAATCCGCAGGGCCTGGCCTTCAGATTTCCGCTGCAGCATCACGTTGACCATCAAATTCGGCCGAAGCTCCGAAGCTTTAGACAGCACTTTCGCGCGGATCTGCAGGCGTCCAGTTTGCGTATCCGCCTCGGTGTTTAGGCTTTGAATCACCGCCTTGAACACATTTTCAGTTTGCAGCGATTTAAATTCGACGTCCTGATTGGGCGCCAAGGCGCTGAATTCGCTGTTCGGCACAATAAATTCCAGCCAAAGCTGATCCAGCTGGTCAATCACAAAAAGCTGATCCGCCAGCTGGACATTTTCGCCCAGCACCAGATCTTTTTTGCTGATCACCCCGGAAATCGGCGCTTTTAAAATATAGCGCCCCTGCGTTGAAGCGGCTGCGCCATAGGCGCTGAGGCGCGACTGAGCCGCATGCACCTGAATCTGCGCCTGCTTATAGCTGCTATAGGCTTTTTGATAATCCTGCTTGGCGGAAATGCCCTGCGACCACAGCTGGCGCTCGCGCTCATAATCCTGCTTAGCCAGTTCAAGATTGCTCTGTTCAATGCGCAAATTGGACTGCTGATCAACCAGCTCCGGCACCAGCAAGGCAGCCAAAGGCTGGCCTTTTTTCACGTTTTGCCCCAGCTCGACATACACTGCTTCCACATGGCCGCTGAAGCTTGGCGAAACATGCGCCTGCTGGTCTGTATTAACGCTCAGCTTGGCGGGATAGGCATTGACGCTCAGCACAGCGCCCTGCTCAACTTTGGCCAGCTGAATGCCCTGTTCAGCCAGCTGCTTTGCCGTTAAAGCCACGCCTTCTTCATGCCCAGCCTCACCCTCTTGGCCTGCTTCAGCATGCTCTTCCGCGCCTTCCGCGGGCCCATGCCCATGCTCATCTGCAGATTCAGGCTTGTTTTTGCCCGCAAACAGCAGGCCTAAGGCGGCAAACAAGGTGACGCCGATTGCCAAAGCAATCATCAGCGGCTGTGAAATTTTACCGCTGTGTTTTTTTAACCCATTTTGAAGCTTCAGCATGTTAATTTCCCCCGCCGATAACCGGCATGGCCTGTATGTCCTGCCATAAATTCTGATTGATTTCCGCCACGGCGTCTTTGGACATCACGGCGCTTGGCGCAATGCCTAAACTCAGGCTTTCCGCTTCCAGCGCTTTCTGCCAGCCGTCTTTAAGCAGTTGAATTTTGCGCAAGCGCACTTCCTGCAGCTGCAGCGTGGCCTGCTGCACATCGGTTAAGGCGAATTTTCCGGCTTGAAAGCCCTGCAAAGTTTTGCCCTGCACCTGCACCGCCAGCGGAATTTGCGTCTGATCGACTTCATTGAACTGCACTTCCAGCCCCTGCAGTTCGGTCAAAAGCGTGCCGATTTGCAAAGCATTCTGCTTTAAATAGAAATTCTGCTGGCGCGAGAGCAGCCCCTGCTTGGCTTGCGCAATCTGCAGGCCATGCTGCTGCCGGTCAAAAATATTCAATGGAACGCTGAGGCCAATGACAAACTGGCTTTCTGTTTCAGCACTGGCTGTACGGGTGCGGTTCACGCCTGCATTCAGGGTCGGGTTTGGCCGCGCTTTGGCTTTCAGCACATCCACAGCCAGCTCAGACTCCTGCAGCTGCAGAATGCGGTATTTTTCCATGTAATTGTCCGCAAGATTGTCCTGCACCTGCTGATGCGCAGCCGCGGGCCACAGCTTCTGAGCGCTTAAATTGACGGAAATATTTTTATCCGGCGTTCCCCATACATTGGAGATCTGCTGCGCTGCCACCTGCAGCTGCAGGCCGGCCTGGCGGAACAGGCGGATATTTTCCGCATGGCTCAGGCGCGCGCGGTTGACATCAACCTCAGCCACGCTGCCGGCCTGAAAGCGCTTTTGTATGGCATTCAAGTTTTCTTCACTGACCCGCAGCTGTTCTTTGACAATGCTTTTTTCCAGCTCTGCAATAGCCAGCTGCGACCACAGATATTTCACCGCCAGCTGCAGCTTGGCCTGATAAATTTTTTGGCTCAGCGCTGTTTTATCCTGTGCCATGCCAGCCAGTTTCCGGCTGGCCTTGCGCTCGCCAAAAATATCCAAGGGCTGGGAAATCCCGATTGACAGTTCTGTATCTTCATTGGACGAAAAGCCGGTCTGCTCCACAGACAGCTCAGGGTTTTTAAACAGTTTGCTCTGCCGGATATTGCTTTGATCAATGCTGTTCCGGGTTTCCCAAAACCGCTGGGCAGCTTGATATTGGCTGGCCTGATCAACCGCCTGCTGCAGCGTCAGGCTTTGGCTGTGCGCCAGCGTACTGCCAACCAAGGCCGAAAGCAGTAAAGCTGAGCCGAATACAGCCCATGGCAGATGCTGCGCTGGGCGCTGATTGGTTCTATTTTTTGACATGATAATGCCCCACACATAATGAAATTAAGCGTGGCGGGCTTGGATTTGGCTACCCCGCCAGCAGCGGGGACAGTATTGGAGGCGGGCTGTTCAGCCCTAAGTCTGGGGATTGGTAAAAATTAGACCAGTCAATTTTGAATTTAAGAATCACTTCTGCTGCCATCGGCTGAAGATAGCTTTCATCGGCTTCATTTAAGATCAGCTGCGCATAAGACGGCAGATGATCGCCGTGATCATCTTCTGCAAAAGCCAGAACGTCTTCAGCATGCGCCTTTATTCCATCTATGCATGCTTTAGCAGGCTGATGATGGCCAAAATGGCTGACGCTGAAGGGCTTTGCACTGTACTGGGCAGTGCCGGCGACGTTTTCATGCACGCAGAAAGCCGCCGCTATATTCCATAAACTTTGGAATATAAGCAAACTGAACAAGACGGTGATAAAAATGCCTTTCGATTGAGTCAAAAGCGTTCTGCTGCAGATAAAAGCCGAACCATCATACGAATTTTTCACGTGTTATAAAATTACAAATCCGCTTTAAACCCGATAAATTGGCCTGCATTTCGCAATCCGGCTTAAAGTATGCGCAGCAATTGGCTGCAAGGCAGCAGAACGCCGATCCGCCTGAAACTGGCCAGCAGCAATCTCAGGCGGGCGGCTTGCTTGAATTTCCCGCTTAGACCGTATACAGCTAATTACCTAAATAGCTACCACACACAAACTAATGAAAGCATATTTTATGGGAGGTTGTGTGTGATACAAATTTCAAAACTCAGCTATATGATGGCTAAGTTTTCTTGAAAGACTCCGCGAAATCCTTTCAGCTTCGATTTTCCTAGGATTTTGAATAAAATAAACTTTAGATACGCGGGTGTGGCATGGATGCCGCACGTTGCCCATCCTTGCGCTGCATTTTAAAGCAGTGCTTAAAACTGGCTCAGGATGCCGTGTATGGGCAACAAAAGACTTTTGTCCACTTTGGGTCTTTCCAAAGTGGAGTATTGCCTGCGCAAAACTGTTTAAACATTTAAAGCAAAAATGAGGCAGTGCAAGCACCATCGTTAATTGCTGAAATAGTTAACGCGACTAAAACCTCGTGAAATCATATTTTATAGGAAATTATTCGTAATACGGACTTTAGGATTTAGCTATAGCGTCCAAAAACGCCTGATCCCTTATAAAATATCGACTTTAACCGCATCAATATCAGTCGGCTTCATGCGGTGCGTATCCACTTCGCCATAAACGCGCACTTTTGTTCCCGGCTTCAGCTGTGCTGGGCTGGCCAGCTTATGGTCAATATCAACCGTAATTGTTCCGCTTTTGTCTTTTAAAACATAATGCTCATGCTTGACTTCACGGACAATGGCGCCTGTCACAGACACAGCGGCTTCATCTGCAGCTTTGGCCGCTTGAGCCACTGTCACGGCATTCTTGCTGGCTGCTGCAATAATGCGCTGGTCTTCCGCATCATCTGCAAATGCTGAAACTGAGAATGCAGCCATTAAGCTGCCCATCATTAATGCTGTTTTTAATTTCATCATGTCTTCCTCTATTTTCAGATATTGTTAAATGCTCTATATCCCAATGAATATATTGCTGTTATTTGAAGAAATTTCAAGCAAAATGCATTTATTTTTTGTGCAGGACGCCTATTGTTTCAGGGCATTTTTTCAGTATGCTGTATTCTTTTTGCAGGCTCTAATAAGGCAGCGGATTTATGCAATTACTCTGGTTCCGGCAGGACTTGCGCACAGCAGACCATGCAGCGCTTTGGCATGCTTCGCAGTCTGGCGCGTGCATTGCGGCGGTGTTTATTTCCCCTGAACAGTGGGCGCAGCATGACGAAGCGCCTGCCAAAAGTATTTTTTACCTGCGTCAGCTGGAAAGCTTACAAGCGCAATTAAATACCTTAAATATTCCATTAATTATCCAGCATATTCCCTTATGGAAAGATATTCCAGATGCGCTGCGCCAGCTGTGCCTTGAACTGAAAATAAACTGCGTGCATGCCAATATTGAAATTGGCGTAAATGAACTGAAAAGAGACTTTCAGGCTCAGCACACATTGGAACAGCAGAATATTGCGCTGGAACTGCATCATGACCGCACAATTTTTCCAGTGGGTACAGTTCTCAATAAGTCAAATCAGCCCTATCAAGTCTTCAGCGCATTTAAAAAAGCCTGCTATGAGCGGCTGGCTCTTGGGCTTCCGGGCTGCTATCCGCCGGCAGAAAAGCAGGAAAAAATACCCTGCAATCTGAGCCATTTTAATGCACAGATTGATGCTATGCAGCTTTATCCGGATCATTCAGCGCAGCAGCTGCAGGCGCTTTGGCCGGTGGCTGAGCATTATGCCTTAGAACGGCTGGATCAGTTTGTGCAGGATGATTTAGAGCGCTACAAAACACAGCGGGACTTTCCGAATCTTGAGGCGACCAGCCAGCTGTCGCCTTATCTGAACATCGGCGCAATTTCAATCCGGCAATGCCTGCAGGCTGTTTTCAGCAAGCAGCAAGGCCATTTCTATATTGATAATGCAGGCCAGCAGACTTGGCTGGATGAACTGCTGTGGCGGGAATTCTATCAGCATATTCTTTTTCATTATCCGGCAATTTCCAAGCATCAGCCCTTTAAAATCAGCACGCAAAAGCTGCAGTGGCGCTATGCTGAACAGGACTTAAGCGCCTGGCAGCAAGGCCAAACCGGCATACCGATTGTCGACGCCGGCATGCGCCAATTGCTTCAAACCGGCTGGATGCACAACCGTGTCCGCATGATCACGGCAATGTTCTTGAGCAAAAATTTATTGATGGACTGGCGGCTGGGCGAGAAATGGTTCATGCAGCATTTGATTGATGGCGACTTGGCGGCCAATAACGGCGGCTGGCAATGGTGCGCATCGACCGGAACGGATGCTGTGCCTTATTTCCGGATTTTTAATCCGGTTTCGCAATCACAGAAATTTGACCCGGATGGCGATTATATCCGCAAATGGGTGCCGGAATTGGCGCATTTGGATGCAAAGCGCATACACGAACCCTATGCGGGCAATCATAATCCGGTTCTAGATTATCCCCGGCCAATTGCGGATTTAAACCAGTCACGCAAGCGTGCTATTGAAGCATTTAAAGCAATCTGATCAATACAGAAAAGCCCTCATTCAAGTAATGCCAGTCAGTTAAGATATTGACTGGCTTTTTCTTTTTGAAATTCACAATATTATTTGATACACGGAAGTGTCATCCGCAACCTGAGCAAGAATAAAAGCACTGCTTTTATTCGAAGCGCAAGGCGAAGCGGCAAAA
>NZ_JAVXCI010000079.1:0-16176 GCF_036659555.1 Acinetobacter sp. | reverse complement strand
AGTCCATTTCAAATGGCCAGATAGGTTGCGGATGACGCTTCCGTGTATCAAATAAAATCTAGAATTTAAAAAGAAAATGCCAGTCAGTTTCTTAACTGACTGGCATTACGCCCAATGCGGGCTTTTCTTATTCCATCAAGATGCTTTCTTTAATCTTTGATCAAAAATGATTATGATTCGGCTGATTCTTAAACATACCAACTAAAAATACTAGGAACACGATAATGAACAGCTCTGTGAACAATTCCGCTTTAAGCGCCGCCGGACGCTTCAGCCGCCTGTCTTATCTCGGCTGGAATGGCCTATTACTGATTGCGGTGATGCTGCTGGGCTTCCTCTGCGCCCTGCTGCTGCAGGCGGTTTCCCCGGGCGAAACCAAAAGCCTTTCCATGCCCGCCCTGATTCTTTTGGGCGCGGTGTACGCCGTGATGCTGTACTTCACTTTTATTTTCACCATCCGCCGCCTGCATGACCGCAACCACAGCGGCTGGCTGTCGCTGCTGATGCTGGTGCCCTTTGCCAATATCATCCTGGCGCTGTATTTGATTTTCGCCAAAGGCGATGCGCATGCAAACCAGTTTGGCCCGCCGAGAGCGGCCCTGACATGGGAAAAGGTTTTAGGCTGGATTTACGTGCTGATTTTCCCAATCGGCATTACGGCTGCGATTGCGATACCGGCCTACCACGATTATGCGCAGCGCGCGCAGCAGGCGCAGATAGAACTGCAGCGTCCGGCGGAATAAGCCCAAGCCTTTAAAGCCCGCGCCCTGCGGGCTTTATTTTGCCTTTCTGGCAAAAACGCGCTAGTCTGCAAAAAATGCGCAATTTTGATCTGCAATGAATCACTCCAGCCTTCATCATGTTTTGCCCGCCAAAGAGCACATTCAGGCCTTGCCGCTGTTTCAAAGCCTGCCGGCCGGCCAAATCCGCCTGATTCAAAGCCTTGAGCACTGCCGCCGGATTGAGCGGGAGCTGAAAAGCGCTGCCCTGCTGGGCTTTGATTCCGAGTCCAAGCCGACCTTCAAGAAAGGCGAGGCCGCCACCGGCCCGCATTTAATCCAGCTCGCCACACCGGACTGCGCCTATCTGTTTCAGGTCAGCCCGGAAATTCTGGAATTTTTAAAACCGGTGTTCGCCAGCCGCCAGCAGATCAAAGCCGGCTTCGGCCTGAAAAATGACGCGCATCTGTTCCGCAAAAAAGGCCTGGAACTGAACAGCGCCGTTGAGCTGTCGAAATGCTTTAAAGCCTTTGGCCTGGACAATCCTGTGGGCCTGAAAAACGCCATGGCGCTGCTGTTTCAGGTGAATTTCCCGAAAAGCAAAAGCGTCAGCACTTCCAACTGGTCAAAAAAGCATTTAAGCCCGCAGCAGATCGCCTATGCGGCGGCCGACGCCTATGCGCCGGTGCTGGTATTTGAAGAGCTGCGCCGCCTGGGCCTGCTGCCGCAGGAAATTCTGAACAGCGCCCGGAACTTGCGCAGGCCGCCAAGTCAAACAAAACCCGCATCAGATGCTTAGAAATTTGCCAATATTTTGCTAAGATGGCTGCCAATCAATTCACTTTAAGATTAAGCAAGGAGCGAAAGCATGCTGATCATCCCTGCAATTGACCTGAAAGACGGCAAATGCGTGCGCCTGAAACAAGGCCGTATGGAAGACGATACCGTATTTTCTGACGATCCGGCGGCAACCGCGCAGCATTGGGTGAATGAAGGCGCGCGCCGCTTGCATTTAGTGGATTTGAACGGCGCTTTCGCAGGCGCGCCTATTCATAAGCCGGTGGTTGAAGCGATTGCCAAGGCGCAGCCTGAGCTGCCGATTCAGATCGGCGGCGGCATCCGCTCGCTGGAAACTATTGAGCATTATTTAGATGCCGGCGTGTCTTTTGTCATCATTGGCACCAAAGCGGTGAAAGAGCCTGAATTTGTTGAAGAAGCCTGCAAAAAATTCGCCGGGCGCATTATTGTCGGCATTGACGCCATCAACGGCATGGTGGCCACAGACGGCTGGGCCAATGTGACTGAAGTGAAAGCCGTTGATCTGGCCAAGCGCTTTGCAGACGCCGGCGTATCCAGCATTGTGTATACCGACATCGCCCGCGACGGCATGATGCAGGGCGTCAACATTGAGCAGACCGTCCACCTTGCGCAGTATTCCGGCCTGCCGGTGATTGCATCAGGCGGCGTGACCAATATGGATGACATCCGCCAGCTGAAAGGCCAGCCGGGCATTTTAGGCGCGATTACCGGCCGCGCGATTTATGAAGGCACATTGAACCTGCGCGAAGCGCAGCTACTGCTGGATGAGCAGGCGCTTTAAGCCTCCGGCATAACCGGAAAAAGAGGCCAATTGGCTAATGCCAGCCAGTTAAGAAACTGACTGGCATTTTCTTTTTAAGTTCCAGCGTTTCTTAAATATGATTAATATATTTTAAAAACAATTATATAGATTATGATTCTGGCAAGAAATCAGACAATTTATGCACTCTTAAATTTCAGCGCCTGCACTGCCTCACTTTTTCTTTAGAAAGTTTAAACGCCTTTGCGCAGGCGAGGCCCTCCTTTGGAAAGACCCAAAGGAGACAAAAGTCTTTCGTTGCCCATACACGGCATCCCTGCCGTGATGGGCAACATGCGGCATCCATGCCGCATGCGCGTATCCAAAGTTTGTTTTACTTAAATATGCGGCCAACAATAGCCTCAAATATCGGATTTAAAAGCGGCAAGACTCCGCCGTAAATAGCCAAAAAGGTTAAGAAATTTACTGTGAAATTCCTTGATTGATCAGAATTAACCCATTGGCCTCTTTTTTTTATGAAGAGGCTGTCAGCGGCGCCCCTTGGCGCGCAACAAGCTGGTCTAAATCCAGAATTTCGTCAGCAAGCTGCATGCAGCTCTGCGCATGGGTAATTAAAATCACTGAATCAACCTGCTGCTGAATCAGCCGAAGCACGCGGCTGGCGGTTTCCGCATCTAAAGCTGCCGTAGGCTCATCCAGAATCAGGACTTGAGGCTGGGCCAGCAGCGCGCGGAGAATGCCGATGCGCTGTTTTTCGCCGCCGGAGAATTTCTTGTATAAATCACCTAAGTCATCATCCAGCCCGATCCGGTTTTTGTCTAAAAGCGCCGATAAATTAAACTGCTTCAGCCAGGCCATCAGTTCAGCATCATCATATTGATAAGCGCTGTTATAGACTAAGTTTTCCCGCAGCGTGCCCGCAAACACCACCGGATGCTGCCCGACAAAACTCACTTCTGTAAAAATATCGCGGGCGAACTGTTTGGAAATATCCAGCGACTTATACTGCAGCTGCCCCGATTCCAGCTGGCATACCCCCATCAGGTAATGCAGCAGCGTGGTTTTGCCCCGCCCGGTTTCCCCGACAATCGCATAGGTTTTCTGCGGCAGAAAACAGTAATTGAAATGCCGGATTTTCACTTTGCCCAGATGCAGTTCGGCATTGATGAATTGATATAAAAATGGCCGCGGCTGAATTTTTTCCGCTGAATAATGATCCTGCTCTAAATCAAAATAATGCCGGTAGCTTGCCAGGGCGACGATATTGCCGTTTACCCGCATTAAGCTCTGCGACACCATCAGAAACGGCGTGGTCAATTGAATGATATAGCTGCTGATCAGCACAAAATCGCCGGAACTGATCTGCAGGCGCTGCGACATATAGGCGGTGTACAGCATGAAGCATAAAAGGAAGCAGAAGATAAACGCGATCTGCGCCATCATCAGCAGGCCGATCTTCAAATGGCTTCTTTTCGTCACGCCGGCGTAATCCGCCAGCTGCCGCTCCAGCCGCTGCAGCTCATAGGCGCCGGCATGCTTGATTTTAATTTCATAGCTGTTCAGCAGCTTTTCCAGCACCGAATCATCAATTTTATTATGCCCCTGATACAGCTGGCTGAAGTAGGCCCCGCTCTTTCTGCTGACATAAAAAGAAATCAGGAAAATCAGCACGGCAGCGCTGACAAAGAACAAGCCAAACCACAGATTGATGTTCTTAAAGAGCACGATAAAAATGAACAGCAGCTGCAGCACCAGCGGCCCAAGCAGCAGGAACAGGGTATAGTTGATTTCAAAAAACGCCGAACAGCCGCGCTGCAGATCCGCTTTCAGCGCGCCGGCCTGAACCGCGTCCTGCCGCTGCTTTTTAAGCCCCAGAAAGTTTTCTATGCCCGAATGCAGCAGGGCGGTTTCAAAATTAACGGATAAGACCGCGCTGAATACATTCTGCAGCCATGACAGCAGCTGCGACGTGAGCCATGCGCAGGCATAGGCGATCACCAGCAGATACAGATGCTCCAGGCTGAAAACAGCGGACAGCGCTGACGCGCGGTTCTGCTCGACCTGATCGATGATCAGCTTCATTAAATAGGGAAATAAGGTTGCAAAAACAGCGGCCAAAACCACCAGCAAAAACATGATCATAAAATGCTGCTTTTGCTTTGCATAATGCTGCGACGAACGCCGCCAGATAAAAATGTAGTTCTTCACCGCTTCAAGATGGCCGATCAGTTTCATTATCCGCACTGTTTTCTAATTTTCCCCTACTGTACGTATTCTGACCGCTCCTGTCCATTTAAAGCCGCAGCGGAATGCTCCGCGCGCCGCTCAGCAGATGATGCCAATCCATTAATAGCCAGCTAAAGCAAGATGGCGCCCTAAGCGCCTAATAGACGACATTGCGGATAAATTTCACCGGCTGCCGGCTGCGGTTGATGTAGCGGTATTCCAGCGTACTGGAAAATACGGCGGATTCCCCCGCCCGCAGGGTCTGGAGCTTGCCCGCCAGATCCAAAGTCAGCTCGCCTTCGGTCACATACAGCATTTCACGCCAGCCTTCCGGGTCGGCTTCAGCGCAGTACTGTTCACCGGGCGCCAGCGTCCATGCCCATAGTTCAACCTTTTGCGCAGCCGGCGCAGACGCCAGCAGCTTGGCCACACTCTGCTCCTGCGCGCCCCGCCAGGCCAATGCATTGATCACCGCCTGCCCCTGCTGTTCAGGGGCCGCAATGATTTGGGCAAAATCAACGCCCAGCGCATCGGCAATCAGGCTCAGTTTGGCCAGGCTGATATTATCCTGCCCGGATTCCACCCCGGCAATCATGCGCCGGCTTAAGCCCGCCAAGTCAGCCAGCTGCTGCTGGCTCAGGCCTTGCAGGCTGCGGTAGGCCCGGACATTTTGGCTCACATATTCCAGTACGGCAGCAGGCTTCATAGGGCATCATCAAAAAAAATATTGAGCAGTATATTGCACATAAAAACATTTTGTGACAAGCTGTGTGCAATATACTGCACAACACCAGCATCCATGTTCAACCGCTCTTTAAGCGCTAAAGCCCCGGTCATCGCGCTGATTATCATCACCGTCATCTGGGGAGGCAGCTTCCTGACCGTGCAGTACGGCCTGAATTTCAGCAGCCCCATCATGCTGGTCGGCTTGCGCTTTGCGGCGGCGGCCATTGCGGTCAGCCTGCTGTCCTGGAAAAATTTAAGCGGATTCCGCGCCTATGAAGTACTTGCAGGCTTCTGCATCGGCGCGGTGATTGCTGCCGGCTACGCTGCGCAAACCATTGGCCTGCAAAGCATCAGCAGCAGTGAATCCGCATTCCTGACTGCCCTGTATGTGCCCTTAGTGCCCTTCTTCATGTGGCTGTGCTTTAAAAACCGCCCGCATATCATGACTTGGCTCGGCGCACTGTTTGCGTTCAGCGGCCTGGTGTTTTTAACCGGCAATGGCTTTGGCGCAATTCAGCTGAATTCCGGCCAGATCATTACCCTGCTCGGCTCAATCGCCATCGCCTTTGAAATTATTTTAATCAGCTATTTTGCCGGCAAAGTGAATCTGCGCCGCGTCACCCTGCTGCAGCTGGCTTTCGCCTCTGCGCTGTGCTTTATCGCTGCGCCCTTCAATGGCGAAACGCAGCTTCCGGCCTTCCAGTGGCCGCTTTTGGCCGTACTGTGCGGTTTAGGCTTGGCCAGCGCGGTGATTCAGCTGGTGATGAACTGGGCGCAGCGCATGGTTGACCCGTCGCAGGCCGCCATCATTTATGCCGGCGAACCGGTCTGGGCAGCTTTAGCGGGCCGCCTTGCCGGAGAGCGTTTGGCGCCACTGGCTTTAATGGGCGGCCTGCTGGTAGTCATCGGCGTGATGGTCAGCGAATGGCGCCCGAAATTTTTAAGGCGGAAAAGCGCGGCTTCAGCTTCATCCTGACAGGCTCAAACAGCGCACTAGAGACCTATAGCTGTGCTGCTTTGTGCAATTTTCAGCGGTACATCGGCTGGTTGTCATTCACGGTAATAATGCCGCGGATGGCGCGGTACACAATCCAGATCCATGACAGCCCGACCGCCGCCAGGCAAAACGCCGATGCGCCGAAAGCCACGCCGGCAAAAGAGTCCGGATTTTCGCCGGTAAAGAACAGGAAAGTAAACGGCACAAAGGCCAGAATGTTCCAGAACAGATACCACCAGAAGGTGCGGATCTGCCAAGTGAAGTGGCTTTCAAAAATAGTGCCCTGCACGGCGCTGCGCTTGACGTAGTTGATGATCAGCGCAATCACCGCCAGCAGGCCGCCGGAAAAAATCGCCGCGATATACAGCACATACAAGGCTATCGTTAAAGTCCGGTTCGGATCCTGATCAACTGAATAATTCATGCATGCCCCTTAAAATCCTGTTCCGCACTTAGCCCCTTAACGGGTTAAGCGGGGAAATCAGCCATGAAATCAAAAATATATTAAAAGCGATTGTACAGAAATAAATTTGGCGGAACGGCTGCTTTTGTGTTTTATGGCGCAGCCGCTGCTGCGCCAGCCAGGCTGCCGGCCAGCCGCCCAGAAAGGACAGAATATGCAGGGTATTTTCCGGCACGCGCCGGATGCCCTGCCGCGCGGCTTCCTTATCCTGCGCATACAGCCAGTAAGTCACCGTATTGATCAGGCTGATGCCCAGCACTGCCATGCCGTGCAGCAGGCCGGCAAGGCCCAGCGCCGCCAGCGCTAAAATATAGGCAATGCACAGCATCTGCATGGCTGAGGCTTTTTTTGGAAGCTTGACGATATTGTCCTTGGCTTTTTTATTCGCCGCCTGAGTTTGCGACGCCTTTAAATAGCTCACCTGCTGCGCGCGGCAGCGCCCGCGCTCATCTAAAATCACCAGATATTCCAAAGCGCAGCCGACGATAGGCCGCGGGCCGGGCCGGGCAAAGTCCTTAATGTGCAGGAAAACGCGGTCTTTGGCGCTGTCGCTGGGCTGAATAAAGCCATAGCCTTTATCATCAAACCATTCTACCAGACGCCCTTGATCGCGCATTGCAGCTCCTTTTCATTGTCCAGTTAAGCAGTTACGAACTTTAAGCGTTCAATCAGCATATTACGCATTTCATTCGGATTTTTCTGCAGAATATCGCCGCCGGTACGGCCTTCGGCGGCGTTTTTCTGCGCGACCTGCAGGCGCATCATCCAGAAGCGCCCGGCAGCCATGGCCAAATACAGCTCAAGGCAGGACTTTTCATCCGCCGTCAAAGGGCGCACGCTTTCATAGGCCTTTAAGAAGGCCAGGGCTTTTTCCTCATTCAGCGTAACTGCGGGATAGTCCGTGCAGAAGTCATTCAGGGTGATGGCGATATCAAACAGCAGCTCGTCTTTATTCAGTTCATAAAAATCTAAAATGCCCTGCAGCGCATCGCCCTCAAACAGGGTATTGTCGCGGAATAAGTCCGAGTGGATAAAGCCTTTCGGGCGGTCCGGATACATGGCGCTCAGCGCATCATACAGGCCCAGCAGATTATTCAATAATGCGGTATCGGCCGCGTCCAAAGTCGGCTTGATTTCACGCGAGACCTGGCGCCAGTAGGCGTGGTCACGGTATGCAGCGCGCTCTAAAGGAAAATCCCGCAGCGCCACATGCATTTCCGCCTGCGCGGCGGCGATGGCCTGCACCTGCCCAAGGCTTGCCGGCATGGGATGCGCTCCCCGCATGCGCGGCGCTATCTGCGCAGGCTTGCCTTTCAGGCTGTGGATAGCTTTGCCGTGATGCTGCAGCGGCACCGGCACCGCCAGGCCGGTTTTGCCCAGATGCTCCAGCACGGGCACCAGTTCGCCTGCGCCCCGCTCGTCCATTTCTTCAAAAATTGTCAGGACAAACTGCTGGCCATTTTCGCAGACCATAAAATAGTTGGTATTCTGAATCCCTCCTTGAATTGGAATCAGCTCCGCCGCCTTCAAGCCGTAAGGCGCTGCGAAGTCCTGAACTTCCTGTAAAGTCAAAGTGGTATAAACCGACATAGAAAACCTGCGAAAAATCTTACATAAGTTTGATAGAATACCGTTTCAATCTGCCAAGGTGTAGCGCTTGTGCGGGTGAGTTTCATAATCGGCTGTAATTACTGGAAAAAATTATGCTTGCTAAACGTATTATTCCTTGCCTGGACGTCGACAATGGCCGCGTGGTGAAAGGCGTGCAATTCCTTGATATCCGGGATGCAGGCGATCCGGTTGAAGTGGCGCGCCGCTACAATGAGCAGGGCGCTGATGAAATCACCTTCCTTGACATTACCGCGACATCCGGCGGCCGCGACACCACTTACCGCACCGTAGAGCGCATGGCGGAATCGGTGTTTGTGCCGCTGACCGTCGGCGGCGGCGTGCGCAAAGTGGAAGATATCCGCCTGCTGCTGAATGCCGGCGCAGACAAAGTCAGCATCAACTCGGCGGCGGTGGTTAACCCGGAGTTTGTGCAGGAAGCCTCGCAGCGTTTCGGCGCGCAGTGCATTGTCGTGGCGATTGACGCGAAAAAAACCGGCGACAATAAATGGGAAATCTTCACCCACGGCGGGCGCAAGCCGACCGGCATTGACGCGATTGAATGGGCGGTGAAAATGGCGGACTTCGGCGCCGGCGAGCTGCTGATCACCTCGATGGACGCCGACGGCACCAAAGCCGGCTATGACTTGGCGCTGATGCGCAGCATCAATGACCGGGTCAGCATTCCGACTATTGCTTCCGGCGGCGTGGGCAATCTGCAGCATCTGGCGGACGGCATTTTAAAAGGCGGCGCCGATGCGGTGCTGGCGGCTTCAATTTTCCACTTTGGCCAGTACACCATTCCTGAAGCGAAAAAATACCTTGCAGCGCAAGGCATTGAAATGCGCCTGTAATTGGCTGTGCCAGTGAAAGCAGATTAAAAAATAGCGCTTCGGCGCTATTTTTTATAGCTAAGTTCTAAAATCGGTATTACGCATAATTACCTATTAAAATATGATTGCACCGGATTTTAGTTGCATTAACTATTTCGGCAATTAACGATGATGCTTGCACTGCCTCATTTTTGCTTTAAAAGTTTCGATGCCTTTGCGCAGGCAAGATTTTACTTTGGAAAGACCCAAAGTAAAACAAAAGTCTTTTGTTGCCCATACACGGCATCCTGAGCCAGTTTTAAGCACTGCTTTAAAATGCAGCGCAAGGGATGGGCAACGTGCGGCATCCATGCCGCACCCGCGTATCCTAAGTTTATTTCACTCAACTATGCGTGGACTGCAATTTTGACTGAGGCAATGCTATGACGCTTAAAGCGCCGTGGCAGCGCCGCCTTGCCCAGCTTCTGCAGGAGCCGCCTGCAAGGCGCTGGCCTCCGCCCCTTCAATAGCCTTCAGCTTGCGCTCCACCCATTTTGCCGGACGGACTTTATTCACCGCCCGCGTCAGGGCATCTGACAGCCGCGCCGGCAGCAGAATGCCCAGCGGATTCGCTTCCTGCAGTTCAGGCGCCGAAATCACCCGCGTGCCCAGCACATAGTCAAACCATGGCTTGGTCACGCACCAGTTGGCATCCTGATTGGAATTCATATGATGGTCATAATGCCACGGAATGCGCTTCATGGCCCATTCCGGCTCCAGATGCGCGCGCCGGTGAATATAGTAATAATTGCCGGCGCTGTACAGCACCGCCAGGCTCATGCCTTTGGACACCGGATAAAAGGCCGCGCCGAACACCCCGGCCACCACAGCCAGCGAAATAATCTCATTCCTGGTGCGCCAGTTGCTGATGCCTTCGACATAGCCCTGATCATGAAAGTCGGTTTTGCGCACTTCGCGGTGATGCTCCCAATGGGACTTCATGCTGTCCGGCACCGGGCTGTAGCGCGGCTTGCCTGCGCGGTGCGTGCCGTGCAGGATATATTTATGCGCAACCCACTCAAAGCCGTTCGCCACGGCCAGGCCTGCTAAAAAACCTTTCCACATCTGCCAATTCCTCCATGCTCTTCTGCAACTATAGCCGATGCGCCGGGCTGGATATTGACCGGCTTTTTCAATATCATTGACAAATTGCGACAGAATTTAAGAATAAAAAAATGCGTCAGCTCAAGGACTATACCGGCTCAGTCTATGGCGGGCTCGGACAGCTGCTGTATGCCTATTATCAGGCGCAGGGACTCGCCATTCCTGAAAAGCTGCAGCGGATTCAGCATCTGGAACGCTTTGACTACAGCCTGTGGCGCGAGCTGCTGCTGGAGCTGGACGCGCAGCTGCGGCGCCCGGCGCTGGGCCTGGAAATTGCGGAACTGGTGCAGCCCAAGCATTTGGGCATTATCGCCTATATCGCCATGTCCTGCGAAAACTTGGGCGAAGCCCTGCAGCGCTACCATGACTTTCACCGCCTGATTTATGACGGCAGCCCGCTGCAGGTTACTGCGCAGGGCGGCCTGCTGTCTATCCGCTGGTCTGAGCTGCCGCAGAATATGACCGCGCAGATTACCGATGAAACCGCCATCGCGCTGATGGTCGGCTTTTTAAAGCACTTTATGGATTTTAAGAATATCCGCCTGCACGCCGTGCATTTTCAGTCCGCAGCCCCCAGGCATGCGGCGCTGTATGCGCAGTATTTCGGCTGCAAAGTGCGCTTTTCGCAGCCCTGTTCAGAAGTGCTGCTGCCGGTGCAGGAGCTGTCCGCGCCCTTCCTGCAGGGCGACCAGACCCTGCAGCAGCTGCTGACGCAGCAGGCCCAGTCGCTGCTGCAGAAGCTGCCGCACAGCACCCAGACCGATCAGCGCCTGCAGCAGGCGATTTTAACCGGGCTGCAGAAAAACCAGTTTCAGATTGAGCATATTGCCGGCCAGCTGAATATTCCGGTGCGCCAGCTGCAGCGCCACCTGCAGCAGCAGGGCGCCAGCTATCAGCAGCGCATGCAGGAAGTCCGCTGCATGCTGGCGGAGCAGTACCTGCGCGACCCGCATTTAAGCCTGCAGGAAATTGCGCTGCTGCTGGGCTATTCAGAGCAAAGCGCCTTTCAGCGCGCATTCAAGCGCTGGCTGCAGCTGACGCCGCAGCAGTGGCGCCGGCAGAACCTTCCGGCGCGCTGAGGCTTGAACCTTAAATGCAGGAAACGGCTGGGAAAAAAATGCCGGGAGCCTACAGAAACGGGTTTTCAATTTCCCCGCCCTGGCTGCGGCTGATTTTTTCCGGCAGATCGGCGGTATTTTCCAGCGCGCTGACTACCTCATTCAGCGCCGCCTGCAGCGCCTTGGCGGCGCGCAGCCCGGCCTGATCTTTGGTCAGCTGCAGGTTGCCGTACAGGCTGACGCAGTCCAGGTCATTTTCCAGAGTTAAATCATGAATGGCATGCGACTCGGCGCCATTCTCATAAGGCTTGAACATAATCTTCTCGCGGGTCTTGTTATTATAAAAATTCGCAGGATGCCTGAGCCATCCTAATGCAGGAAAATTATTTCAACAACTGCAGAATGTACTGCAGCAGCGCCTCAATCAGCTGCTTCACAATGGCATTCTGCGCATCCGCATCCATGCCCGAAGCCGAACCGCCCTGAGCAGGCGCGGCTGCGGACGATGCGCCACCGGCGGACTTGAACTGCTTCTGCACCTCCTGCAGCTGGCTGCTGCTGACTTCTTCCGCGCACTGGCTTTCCGCATCCCAGTTTGAATATTCAACCGGCTGGCCGGCTTTGACCGCAGTGGCCTTTAAAGGCAGGTGATAGGTGTTGCGCTTCTGCTCTTCGCTCAGCTGCGGAAACAAATTGATGCCCAGCTGCTCTTCCAGATAGCAGATGCTGACGATTTTCACCTGCTGCGAATTGTCGTTCGGCGCGTAATAGGCGCCGGCTGCGCCGGTTTTCGGCAGGTAAAGCGCCTTAAAGACTGCGGTCGGCACAATCACGCCTTTGCCGATGGTTTTCAGCTTTTTGGCCGCGAATACCGGGCCGGTCACCACATACACATCCTGCTTCTGCTTGACCGCAAGGGCGCGGGTGGCTTCTTCCAGCTCGCGCCAGACCTGCTGATTATTCTTCGGCGCCTGCGGCACCATATTGGCGAGGGAAAAGCTGTCAAACTGCGCCTCTTTATTCGGCATGTCGGCATTCGGCGCCATATGGCCGCGGTCATAGCCCGAAGCGCGGTAATCCGACAGCAGCGCGCGGTGTTCAGCATTGACCCGGGTTTCTTCATGGAAGCTGTCTTCGCGCGGAATTTTCTGGCTCAGGCGGCTGGGGGTCAGCGCTTCGGCCACCCACAGCGGAGTTTTGGAAACCCCTGAATACATGACATTGAAGCCATTGAAGCACAAAGGATAGCTGTGCTTATTCAGGCTGTCCTTCATCAAATACGGCGGCGCTTCGCGGTAGAACTGGTCCAGGCAGGCGGCATTGGATGGAGCAGCGCCGGCGACCAGCTGCTGGATTTTTTCCTGCCCGAAGGCAAAGGCAAAGCTTCCGGCAGCCACCAGGCCTAAAATCATTTTGACGCCGTTCTGATTGAACAGCCGGGCCAAGGCATTGCCTGAGCTGCGTTTGTTTTTTGCCATCGCTTGCAATATTAACTTCTAAAAAGGGCTATTTTCCGGGAGCTTAGCAAGCGCGCCACTCGAAGTACATGGAGCGCGCCGGATTTCGCTCAACAAATGCGCAAAAACCGCCAAAATCTGCAGAATTGATGTAACAAAATGCCGCGCTTATACAGCGCTTTAGCGGCAGGATGGATGCATTTGCGCCACTTTCCTTGCGCCCGCGCCAAGCGCCGGAAGCCTTAGGCCCGGCTGCCGTTTAAGCCTGAACCCTTTAAAAGCCCGCATAAAAAAAGCCAGAGCTGAGCTCCGGCTTTTTTATGCGCATCACCACGGCCTGCAGCTAAATTTCAATCTGGCTGCCCAGCTCAACCACGCGGTTGGTTGGAATCTGATAGAAATCGCTGACCGGGCTGGTGTTGCGCTGCATGGAAATAAACAGCTTTTCGCGCCACGGCGCCATGCCATCGCCCACCGTATGGATAATCCGGTCACGGGAAATAAAGAAGCTGATCTGCATCAGGTCATATTCAAAACCGAGTTCTTCATATGCAGACTGCAGCGCCTGCGGAATATCCGGCTGATCCTTGAAGCCGTAATGCAGGCTAATCCGGTAAAAGCGCTCATCCAGCTTTTCCACGCTGCTGCGCTCCTGCGGCGCCACGTAGGGAATATCGCGGGTCAGCACCGTCACCATCACATTGCGCGCATGCAGCACTTTATTGTGCTTGATATTGTGCAGCATGGCATGCGGCACAATATTCGGCGTGCCGGTCAGGAACACCGCATCACCCGGAACAGACTTGGCTTCACTGCCCATGCTGATGCTTTGAATAAACAGGTCGATAGGCAAGGCGTCTTTTTCCAGGCGCTTCAGCACCAGGGCGCGCCCGTCTTTCCAAGTCATCAAAATCGTAAACAGCACTGCGCCAATCAGGATCGGCACCCAGCCGCCGGCAATAATCTTCAGCGATGTCGAGGCGACGAAGACCAAATCCAGCAGCAGGAACGGCGCGGCGAACAGCGCCACTTTCCAGATTGGCCAGCGCCAGAAGCCGTAAGCCAGAACCGAAATCAGGATGGTGCCGCAGAGCATGGTCATGGTCACCGCAACGCCGTATGCGCTGGCCAGATTCGCGCTGTTTTCAAACAGCAGGATCAGAATCAGCACAGAAATATACAGCGCCCAGTTAATGAACGGCAGATAAATCTGGCCGCGCTCAACTTCGGAGGTATGGCGCACTGTCAGGCGCGGCAGGTAGCGCAGCTGCACTGCCTGATTGACCATGGAAAATACCCCGGTAATCACCGCCTGCGACGCAATCACGGCAGCCGCGGTGGCCAGGCCGATCATAGGATACAGCGCCCATTCCGGAATCAGCATATAGAACGGATTGGCCAGCGCTTCCGCGTCGCGCAGCAGCAGCGCGCCTTGGCCGGCATAGTTCAGCAGCAGGCACGGCAGCACCACAATAAACCACGCCAGGCGGATCGGCAGGCGGCCGAAATGCCCCATATCGGCATACAGCGCTTCGCCGCCGGTCATGGTTAAAATCACCGCGCCCATGGTCAAAAAAGCCACATAGGGCTGGTTAAAGACAAAGCTCAGCGCCCAATAGGGATTCACCATCAGCAGCACATGCGGCGTCTGCAGGATGCTCCAGAGGCCAAAGCCGCCGATTGCAGCGAACCACAGCAGGGTGAGCGGCCCGAAGAATTTTCCCATGGTGCCGGTGCCGTGGCGCTGCACCAGAAACAGCCCGGTCAGAATGCCGATGGACAGCGGCTCCAGCCACTGGTTGAAGACCGGCGTGGCAATGCTCAGGCCTTCAATTGCGGACAGCACTGAAATGGCTGGCGTGATGATGCCGTCGCCAAAGAACAGCGACGCGCCGATAAAGCCCAGGGCGATCAGATAAATCTTGCGCTTGTCGCTGATGCGCGTGGTGCGCAGGTTCAGCGCCAGCAGGGACATGATCCCGCCTTCGCCGTTGTTGTCGGCGCGCATGATGATGGTCACGTATTTAAAGCTGATGGTCAGCATCATGCACCAGAAGATCAGCGACAGAATGCCTAAGACAGAGGCTTCCGATATGGCGAGATGCGCAGTAAGGAAGCATTGGCGCAGCGCGTACAGCGGGCTGGTGCCAATGTCCCCGAATACCACACCCAGCGCTGCTAAGGTAATAGCAGGCAGTGCGGCTTTTTGTGCAGTACTTTGCATATATTGGCTTCAATTTAGACAGAATTTTTGCGAATCATAGCATCACGTCAAAATTTTTTCTCTAAATCAATTGTTTCAGCTTGGCAGCCGGGCTTTTTTTGGGTATCATCCACGGCCTATACGGTGAGGTGTCCGAGTGGCTGAAGGAGCACGCCTGGAAAGTGTGTATACGTTTGCGCGTATCGAGGGTTCGAATCCCTCTCTCACCGCCAGATTTTATTCCCATGATGTTTCATGGAATCCTAAAAGGCTTAAACTATAAAGGTTTAGGCCTTTTTTGTTGCCAAGTGCAGCCACTATTGCCTTCTGCTCAATCAGCGCATCGCGTACAGTAATAGCCCTCAACTCCCCAAGCTGCAGCTTTATGTCAGGCTCAGCGCAGCCGGCATGGCTCAGAAGCCCTGCCCGCCTGACAGCCGCTTACCCTGCTCAAGGTAAAATTCAGAAAAAACTCAGCTGAAACAACCCATTGAACATCATTTCAAGGCAACAGCCTGCCTATGCAGGCGCCGGCACCGCAGACACTTTTTTTTACAATTTGCAAATTTACAGCATAAAGACAATTGCTTAAGCCTGTGCTAAAAATGGATTAATGCAATTTTTTCAGGGCATTGCACAGCAGGAAAACTCAGCGTTGAACCTTTAAACCCATGTTCCACTTGATCCACCGGTAAATTAAAAGCGTCACAGTCCATTCAGCATAAAAAACTGCTATTCGGGAGCAAACATGAATAACAGCCAAAACTATGTCAAACAGATCAAGAATGCGAAACGCGGCGGCTATACGCCCACCATTGCCAAAGACATCAATAAGCACAAAATTCAAAAAGCCCTTAAACTGATAGAGGAATGGAGGGTGCTGGCCAATGAGCTGAAGCCGCAGCTGCAGCTGGACACCGCATTTACGCTGGAAGAATGCGCGCAGGATCTGGACCGGATATTGCGCAGCAAATAGGCGCTGCTTTCTCAACTATTTCAAGGGCACAGCCTGCGCGCCGCCGGCTGCGCCCGCACCGCTTTGCGCTGCAGATTCAACCGCTCATTTTTTGGCTTGCGCCTGAACAAAAATTCTGTACAATTCATTGCACAATGCCGGCATAGCTCAGTTGGTAGAGCAACTGACTTGTAATCAGTAGGTCCACA
>NZ_JAVXCI010000078.1:2186-16420 GCF_036659555.1 Acinetobacter sp. | reverse complement strand
ACACATCTGCTAAAATATTCAGTGTTTTTGCTTCATCGCCATATTGCGACACCCAGACAATATAATCGGCTTGATGGCCGTCCAGCATCTGGATTGCGCTGTTCAAGGCCAGTTTTGCGACAGGCGACAAGCGGCGGCGCTGCATGGCGGGAATCTGCGCCAAGGCAGGCAAAACTTCATCTGCCCGGCTTATGCAAAGCCGGGACACATTCATTTGTATCATGCGCCGCTATTCCTGATCCTTTAAAACCCGCCGTTAATCTTGGCGCGGATTATAGCATTTGCCATAAAAAACTTACAAAAAATATGCGGCGCGCTATGCAGCGCAATTTTCCGGCACGAAAGCGCCGGCGCATAAAAAGCCCGCATTGCTGCAGGCTCTTTATATAGCGCGCTGCGTCAGCTGCCCTGAATCAGGCGGCGCGCGCTGATGATTCCCGGCTGCTGCTCCAGGCGGGCCAGCAGGCGCGACAGCTGCGCCAGGCCTTTCACCTCAATCAGCAGCTTCATATTGGCGATGCCGTCCGCTTCAGAAATGGTGTTCACCTGGCGGATATTGATCTGGTCCGAGAAAATCACCTGCGTCAGGTCTTTCAGCAGGCCGCGCCGGTCATAAGCTTCCACCACAATTTGCACGCTCTGGCCGCGGGTCGGCTGCATTTCCCAGTCCGCTTCCACAGCGCGTTCCGGCTCCTGGCCGATCATGCGCACATAATCCGGACAGGCCACTTTATGAATGCTGACGCCGCGGTTCAGGGTAATGTAGCCCGCTATCGATTCACCATGCACCGGCTGGCAGCACTGCGCCACATGCAGCTCAACGTTATCCAGGCCGTCAATCAGGATGCCGTGCGCAGACAGCGTATGGCTGGCGCGCGGATTCAGCGTCGGCTTCAGCACCAGTTCAGGCTCATCCTGATCCAGATGCATATGGCGGTTGACCTGATTCATCAGGGCATGCAGGCTGACGTCGCCGCTGACCAGGCTGATCAGAATATCTTCGCCGGCTTTCACATTGAAATGATTGCAGTAGTCATTCAGGTCAATGCTTTTCGGGTGAATCGCCAGGCGCGACAATTCCTTGTTCAGAATTTCCCGGCCCACTTCCAGATTCTTGCTGCGGTCCTGCTGGCGGAACCAGTGGCGCAGCTTGTCGCGCGCGCGCGCGGTCTTAATATAGCCCAGCGAGTTCACCAGCCAGTCGCGGTTCGGCTCGCGGTCTTTCTTGGTGAGGATTTCGACCTGTTCACCGGTTTTTAAGGTATAAGTCAGCGGCACATAGCGCTGATTGACCCGGGCAGCGTAGCACTTGTTGCCTACTTCGGTATGCACATGATAGGCGAAGTCCAGAACCGTCGAACCGCGCGGCAGCTCCTTAATATCGCCGTCGCGGCTGAATACATAAATCTTTTCAAAGCCTTCAAAATCTTGAATCTGCTCAAAATTTTCTCCGGCCTGATCTTCCTTATGTGCGCTGGCGTCATTGCGCTCCTGATAGTGCTCCAGCACGGCGCGCAGGGAATGCAGGCGGTGGTTGAAAGAGTGGTCTGTCGCCTTGCCGCCTTCCTTATAGTTGAAGTGCGAGCACACGCCCAGCTCGGCTTCTTCATGCATGCCGGTGGTGCGGATCTGCACTTCCAGCGATTTATTCTCGGCAATGACCGCAGTATGCAGCGAGCGGTAGCCGTTGGCTTTCGGGTTGGTAATGTAGTCATCAAACTGGTGCGGAATATGGCGCCAAATCTGATGCACAATGCCCAGCGAGTGGTAGCATTCCGGCACGCTTTTCACCAGCACCCGCACGGCGCGGATGTCATACAGCTGGTCAAAGCTCAGGTTCTTGCTTTTCATTTTCCGGTAAATCGAATAAATGTGCTTTACCCGGCCGTTGATTTCAGCTTCGATGCCGTGCTCGGCCAGCTCGTTGCGCAGCTTGTCAATCACAAACTGAATGTAATGCTCGCGCTCCAGGCGCTTTTCATTCAGCAGGGACGCGATTTCCTTATAGCGTTCCGGCGCCAGATAGCGGAAGGCTAAATCTTCCAGCTCCCACTTCAGCTGCGCAATGCCCAGGCGGTGCGCCAGCGGCGAGTAGATGGTCAGAATTTCACGCGCAACCCGCTCCTGGCGCTCGCGCGAGGCTTTGGTCAGCTCGCGCAGCGCATAAGTCCGCTCCGCCAGCTTGATTAAAACCACGCGCACGTCTTCCGTAACCGAAATCAGCATTTTATAGATGCCGGACAGATGCTCGCGCTGGTTATTGTTGAAATGGTCTTCCAGACGCTTGTTCTGCTCAATCAGCTCGGACAGCTTGCCCATGGCCAAAGCGCCCTTGACCAGGCTATGCACCTGCTCGCCGAATTTTGCCAGAACCTCATCCAGAGGCATGACGCCTTCACGCACGCTGCGGTACAGCATGGCGGCTGAAAGGGTGTCTTCATCGGCATGCAGATGCGCCAGAATATCCGCCATTTCAATACCGGTATAAAAGGTATTGGAACGGTGGCTGACTGTCGACTCCAGCTCTTTCTGCAAAGTTAAATGCGCAACTTCTTCGAGCTGCTTCAGGGGCGCCCCCAGCAAACCGCGTACACGCTCCAGCCATTCCGCGAAATCGTGCAGCGCTTGATCGGCATGTTCTACAGTCGCTTCCAGGGACAGTTCATTTAAGCGTCCCGGGAGCTGTTCACGCACTGTGACCATACCCTACTCCTACTTTTTTACTCTTCATTATGACTTAAATCATTCGGCTGATTTTCTTGTTCAAACAAGGCAATGGACTCAACATGGCCGGTATGGGCAAACATATCCATCACCCCTGCCTTTTTCAGCCGATAGCCCTGCTGCGCCAAGATTCCTGCATCCCGGGCCAAAGTCGCCGGATTGCATGACACATAAACAATTCTTTTGGCGCCAAATTTGGGCACATAATGCATTATTTCTTCGGCGCCTGAGCGCGGAGGGTCTATCAATAATGCATCAAATCCTTGTTTTGCCCAAGAATGATGCGAAAAATCTTTTGTTAAATCTTGTGAATAGAAGCGCAGCCAGTCAATGCCATTGCTTTTGGCATTTTCCGCGCCGCGCTGCGCCATTTCCGCACTGCCTTCCACGGCAGCGGCGAAACCGTCCGCACCGACACAGCGCGCCAGCGGCAGCGAGAAATTGCCCAGTCCGCAGAATAAATCCAGCACGCGCTCGCCCGGCTTCAGCTGAAGCAAATCACATGCCAGCTTGACCATCTGCGGATTAATGCTGGAATTGACCTGAGTAAAATCCAGCGGGCTGAAGGCGAATTCCGCATCAAACGCTTCCAGCCGGTAATGCAGGCGCATCTCCTGGCTTTGACCGTCGGCGCGGATCAGGCTTTCCGGCCCTGCGGGCTGCAAATATAATTGCCACTGCTTCTGTAACGCAAACTGCTGCAATTGGTTGACATCTTCGGCAGATAATTTTTCTGTATGGCGCACGACCAAGGCAACATCCTGATCACCCATCGCCAATTCTATATGACCGACCGCCCCTTTGCCTTTTAGACTTTGGATTAACTGCTTTAAGCGGGTAATGGAACCGAACTGCTGATCCAGCACCAGGCAGCGGTCAATTGAGGTCAGCCTGTTGCTGGCGTTTTCGCGAAAACCCACAATCAGCCGGTCTTTCTGCGGCAGATAGCGCACGCCGATCCGCGCTTTGCGCCGGTAGTCTTCCCGCGCCGAACGCAAAGGCGCCAGCCATTCTTCCGGCTGCACGCCGGCAAAATGGGCCAGATGCGACTGCAGCACCTCCTGCTTGAGGCGGATCTGCTCATCGGGATGAATATGCTGCATGCTGCAGCCGCCGCACACGCCAAAATGCGGGCAGGCCGGCTGCACGCGCATGGCGGAGGCGCCGCTCAGCAGTTCGGTGCTGTCGGCTTCCTCTAAGCGCTTGGCAGCATGGGTAATGCTGGCGCGCACCGTCTCGCCCGGCAGCGCATAGCGGATGAATACTTTCTTGCCGCGCTTCTCTTCAGGATGGCCGGGATGGGAACCGTAATGCGCGATGCCGCGCCCCTCATGTGAAAGCGACTCAACCTGAAAAATATAACTGGGCTGCTGGGCTTTGGCGGGCTTGGCTGTAGATTTCATTCGGACCTAATCTGTGGGAGATGGAAAATCAAATTGCGTAAATGCGGTATGCTGCGCGGTTTCGCGCCATACCGCTAAAAAATCAGCATGCTGCGGCAGGGTCTGCAGATACTGGATGGTGCTTTGCACCAGATGCTGATGATCCGCCAGCGCCAGCTGGCCTTTCAGCAGCTGCCAGCGCAGGTAAATCAGCCAGGTGTTCAGCACATCGCCTTCGCAGTAGCTGGTCAAGGCCTGCCACTGCTGCCCGCGCACGTATTCGGGCACATGGTAGGCGCCGTCACCGCGCTTGCCGGGAAAGCCCAGCAGATGCGCTGCGTCATCCAGCTTTAAAAAATGCCGGCCATGGAACATCGCCATGACATCCATCAAGTCGACATGGCGCTGATGATAGCGGTTCTGATAGTTATTATAGCGCTTTTGTGTGTCAATCTCGCCCTGATCGAACAGGCTGGGCGCAGAAAGCCCGTGGTACATGGCGCGGAACAGGATCACCGGCAGGTCAAATTGTGAACCATTCCAGCTGACTAGCGTCGGATGGCGCTTGTCGAAGATAGATAAAAATTTCTTTAAAATTTCCGCTTCACTATAGTTTTCGCGGCTGAATGAAAACATTTTCATGCCGTTTTCATCCAGCCACAGGCCGGAAATGCAGGCAATTTCATGCAGGGCCAGGCGCTGGAAATCGCTGCCGGATTCCTGCCGGCGCAATTTCGCCAGCGCCGCCTCCAAATCCGCTTCCGGCAGATCCAGCCCGTACAGATGCGCGCCAGACTTTAAATCAGTCATTGTTTCAATATCAAAAGTTAAAACCGGCAGACGCATATGCACTCACTTTATCCTGAAGCTATTCAGAATTTAATTATTCAGGATCAATCACAGAAAACAGGCCCGTCGACAGATAGCGGTCGCCGCGGTCGCAGACGATGCAGACAATCACGGCATCCGGATTTTCTTCCGCCAGCTTAACCGAAGCCCATACCGCGCCGCCGGATGAGGTGCCGGCGCTGATGCCTTCTTTGCGCGCCAGCTGGCGCGCGGTTTTTTCCGCTGCAATTTGCGGAATATCGATAATGCGGTCAACGCGCGCCGGCTCAAAAATGGTCGGCAGGTATTCCTGCGGCCAGCGCCGGATGCCGGCGATATTGGAGCCTTCCGACGGCTGCAGGCCGACAATCTGAATCTCAGGGTTCTGCTGTTTTAAGTATTTTGAAATCCCCATGATGGTGCCTGTAGTGCCCATGGCGCTGACAAAATGGGTGATTTTGCCGCCGGTCTGGCGCCAGATTTCCGGGCCGGTGGTCAGGTAATGCGCCTCCACATTGTCCGGATTGCCGAACTGGTTCAGCACCAGCCCTTCGCCGTCCCGCTGCATCTGCTGCGCCATATCGCGGGCAGCTTCCATATTCGGCGCCTCAATCAGCTCGGCGCCGTAAGCGCGCATCGCGTCTTTGCGCTCCTGGCTGGAGTTGCCCGGCATGATCAGCTTCATTTTATAGCCGCGCATGGCCGCCACCATCGCCAGCGCGATTCCGGTATTGCCGCTGGTCGCCTCGATTAGGGTATCGCCCGGTTTAATCTGGCCGCGTTTTTCCGCCTGCATAATCATGTTGTAGGCCGGGCGGTCTTTGACAGAACCCGCCGGATTATTGCCTTCGAGCTTTGCCAGTACCGCCGCTTGGGTATGGCTGGCCAGACGCTGCAGGCGCACCAGCGGCGTATTTCCTACGCAGCGGTCCAGCAGAAATTCGTCTGCATGAAAATCAGGGGATGTGTTACTCATTATTTGCACCTGTACCGAGGTGCGCCTATTGTATGGAAAAATGCCTGTGCCTGCACTCATTTGACAGGCTTTTTCTTGAAAGCGCTTAAAGCGCAGTCAGTTTCAAATAATCCATGCTAATATGCGGTGCATAAGGAAGAAACTGCCTGCGCCATGTCAAATATCAACAAAAAGCTTTTTAAACGCCTGCACTTGAATCACGCCTATGGACAGCTGATCGCGCTTATTTTTGTGCCGATCGCCGTGCTGGCCTGTGTCGGCGCCATGCTGGTAATGACGGAAACCTCCAATGCAGCCAAGGCGCAGCAGCGCCAGATGGCGCTCGCCATCCTCGCGCGCTACAAGCCGGATGCTGAAGGCGCGCTGAACCTTCTGGCGCACTACCCCTGGCAGTTTGATCAGGCGCGCTTCGCCATGCAGGGCATGCTGAACGAAAAGCACCTGATCCGCGCCGCCATTTTAGACAGCCAAGGCGGAAACCGGCTGAATCTCGGCCCGGAAGATCAGAACAGCTGGCCGGCCATCAGCAGCAAGACCGGCTTTGCCGGCCCAATCCGCTTCAATAAAAACCATGTCTACGCCGCGAAAATCACCGATGAAACCAATACGCCGTACTGGCTGATTGTGGAGCTGGACAATCAGCCTTTGGAAATTGCGCGCTACCGGGTGCTGATCGTCCTGGTGGCCACCGGCCTGCTGACCCTGCTGCTGCTGCTGCTGTGCCTGAACTTCTATTCGCGGCGCTGGATTGCGCCGATGTATGAAATCCGCATGCAGCTGCAGCGCTTAAACGCTGACACGCTGGATCAGCACTTAGTCATCAACAGCACCGGCGAGCTGCGCCTGCTGCAGCGCGACATCGCCAATGTGGTCAAGCGCCTGCATTTCAGCTTTCTGGAGCTGCGCGAGCATACCGAACAGACCGAAGATGATCTGCGCCGCACGCTGGACACGCTGGAAGTGCAGAACATCACTTACCGCCAGGCGCGCGATCAGGCGATTTCCGCCAATCAGGCCAAGTCGGTGTTCCTGGCCAATATCAGCCATGAATTGCGCACGCCGCTGAACAGCATAGACGGCTTTATCCACCTGCTGCTGCGCCAAGGCAACCTCAGTAACGAACAGAACCTGTATCTGCAGACCATCCGCAAATCATCCGCGCACCTGCTGGCTTTAATTAATGATGTGCTGGATTTCTCCAAAATTGACGCCGGCAAGCTGGAGCTGGAAACCGCGCCCTTTGATCTGGAGGAAGCAGTATTTGATGTGATGGACATGCTCTCGCCGCTGGCCGCGCAAAAGCACATCAACATGACCTTTTATTATGCCGACAGCGTGCCGAAGCATGTGATTGGCGATGCCCTGCGCTTCAAGCAGATTTTGACCAACCTGATTTCCAACGCCATCAAGTTCACGCCGGACGGCGAAATTATTGTCCGGGTGCGCATGGAGCATGACGACATAGAGCAAAGCCTGCTGCATTTCAGCGTGCAGGACAGCGGCATCGGCCTCAGCGGCACCGACCGCAAAAAGCTGTTTGAATCCTTCTCGCAGGGCGATGCCTCGGTGACCCGCCAGTTTGGCGGCACCGGCCTGGGCCTGGCCATTTCCAAGCAGCTGGTCAGCCTGATGCACGGCCAAATCGGCTTTGAAGACAATCAGGAGCGCGCGCCGACCGAAAAAGGCTCGACCTTCTGGTTTACCGCCATGTTCAGGGTGAATGAAGACCAGCAGAACATCCATCCGCAGTTCAGCAGCCTGCAGGTGGTGTCCTATCTGGCCCACCCGGCCACCGCCAATGTGCTGCGCCATTATCTGGAAAACTATGCGGTGCAGCATATTGAAGCGCAGTCAATTCTGGATTTATTCAGCCGCCTGAACCAGCTGCGGCATGCTGAAAACACTTGGCTGATTGTTGACCACAGCGGCGACACCGAGGCCATGCTGAAAGAGATCCGCACGCGCTACAGCGGCAATTTGGCGGTCTACGGCTATCAGATGCTGCTTGACCCGGGCATGCTGAATGAATACCGCGCCCGCCCGCTGCACCAGCCGCTCAGCCGCAGCGCGCTGATTCAGCTGCTGAGCAACCAGCCGCTGTTTGATGAAGGCGCGCATGAAGACTTCAACGGCCAAGGGCTGCATATTCTGGCGGTCGATGACCATCTGCCGAACCTGATTGTGCTTGAGGCGCTGCTGTCCGAACTGAATGTTACTGCAACCAAAGCGCTGAGCGGGCAGGAAGCCATTGAAATCATTAAATCGCGCCATGAGCAGGGCCTGAAAGCCTTTGATCTGGTGTTTATGGACATTCAGATGCCGGTGATGTCCGGCGTGGACACCACCCGCGCCATCCGCTCTTTAGAGTCGACCTTTGAGCATCACCAGCGCCTGCCGATTATTGCCTTAACCGCGCATGCGCTGTCGGATGAGAAAAAGAAACTGCTGCAGGTCGGCATGGATGACTATGTCACCAAGCCGATTCAGATTGAGCAGATCATTCAGATTCTGACCCACTGGACGATGGAGGGCTTTAAGAAAGCCCCGGCGCAGGAGCGCACAGCAGCGATTGACGCGCTGGACCCGGGCATTCTGGACTGGCAGCAGAGCCTGCATCTGGCAGCCAATAAAGAAGACTTGGCGGCGGATCTGCTGAAAATGCTGGTCGACAGCTTTGATCAGGAGCTGGATGAAATTGAGCAGCTGATTGAGCTGGAAGACTATCCTCAGCTGGAGCATGTGCTGCACCGCCTGTACGGCGCAACGCGCTACGTGGGCGCGCCCGCCCTGCAGGAAGCGGCCGGCGGCTTTGAACAGTTTGTTTCAACCCTGCGCAAGGAGCGGCGCAAGGCGGATGAGGCTTTTGCGCAGGAAACCCTGCAGCGCCTGAACGCCTTAAAGTCCGTGATTGCACAGGTGAAGCAGGCAGCCCGGCAGATTTTGAGCAAGTATGAGCAGTAAATCCGGCAGGCAGCGCTGCCCCGAAATTCGTGACTGGGCTGTCATGAATGCCAAGGCCGCGCATGCTATGCTCCAAGCGCAAACAGAATAAGAGCCTCAAGCATGACACTGGTAAAATTTGAAAAAAATAACGGCATCGCCACGGTAACCTTAAACCGCCCGGAAAAGCGCAACGCCATGAGCTTTGCCCTGCTGAAGGATTTGGTGCGCACCGCCAATCTGATTAAAAAAGACCGCTCCATCCGCTGCGTGATTTTAACCGGCGAAGCGCAGGTCTTCAGCGCCGGCATTGACCTGTCTGACTTAAACAATCCGAAAAATACCGCCTACGCGGCCTGGGAACTGATTAAGCCGGGGCAAAGCCTGTTCCAGAAAGCCTTTCTAATCTGGCAGGAATTGCCAGTTCCGGTCATCGCCGCCATGGAAGGCTTCTGCTTTGGCGCCGGCATGCAGCTGGCGCTGGCGGCCGACGTGCGCATTGCCCACCCCAAAACGCAAATGTCGATTATGGAAAGCCGCTGGGGCCTGGTGCCGGACATGGGCCTGACCCGCTCGCTGAAAGGCGTGATCGGGCTGGATTTGGCCAAAGAGCTGACGCTGACCGCGCGCATTTTTGATGCCGGCTATGCGAAAGAAATCGGCCTGGTAACGCATTTGGATGAGTCTCCGCTCAGCAGGGCGCAGGCCTTGGCGGAAGAAATGCTGAGCCGCTCGCCGGATGCGCTGACCGCAGTCAAGCGCGTGCTGGATGCGATGGAGCATAAACCGGATAAGTCGCTGCGCCTGGAAAAAATCTGGCAGCTGAAGCTGCTTTTGGGCAAGAACAGCAAGCTGGCGCGCAAAAAAGACAAGAACCCCGAAGTTCAGTTTTTGCCGCGCCAATATCAGTAAACTTTAGATCTTCACGGATAAAGCAGAGAAAGCGCATGAGTTTTGACCGTCACAGCAAAATCGCATTCTTAGGCATGGGGCTGATGGGCAGCCGCATGGCAGGCCGGCTGATTCAGGCCGGCTTTGAAACCGCCGTTTGGAACCGCACAGCCAGCGCCTGCGATGAGCTGCTGGATATGGGCGCAAGCGCGCTGCAGCTGCAGGAAATCGGCCAGTACCCGGTGATTTTAACCTGCCTGGCTGACGATCAGGCAGCAGCGGCGGTCTATGCGCAGATTGAACCGCACCTGCAGGCCGGACAGGTCATTGCGGATTTCTCCAGCCTGTCCGTGGCGCAAACCCAGCAGCTGGCCGCGCAGGCCGCCAGCCGCCAGATCACATGGATTGATTCCCCAGTTTCCGGCGGCACGGCGGGCGCGGAACAAGGCACTTTAGTGATTTTTGCCGGCGGCGATGCGCAGGCCATTGCTGACCTGACCCTGATTTACAATGTGCTGTCGCAGCGCGTGACCCGTATGGGCGCAACTGGCGCAGGGCAAGCCACTAAAATCTGCAATCAGCTGATTGTAGCCGCCAACAGCGCCTTAATTGCCGAAGCGGTTGCCTTAGCCGGAAAAGCCGGCGTAGATACCCGGCTGCTGGCGCCGGCGCTGGCGGGCGGTTTCGCCGACTCCAAGCCCTTTCAGATTCTGGCGCCGCGCATGGCTGCGCACAGCTTTGAACCGGTGCAGTGGAAAGTCCAGACCCTGTCCAAAGACCTGAATAATGCCGTGCAGCTGGCGGCTGAATTTAAGCTGCAGATTCCCGTAGCGCAGCAGGCGCTGCGCCAGCTGCAGGCGCATCAGGCCAGCGGCTTTGCCGAAAAAGATTTAGCGACGGTGATTCAGCATGTGGAAGCGCAGTAAGCCTGCCCTGCTCAGCCCGTCAATTCAGAAAATGCCCGGAGCATCCGCATGATCAAGCTTGCCGTCAACCTTTCCATGATCTTTACCGAAGCGCCGCTGCTTGAGCGCTTTGCTTTAGCGCGCGCGCAGGGCTTTGATCATGTCGAAATCCAGTTTCCCTATGAGCTGAGTATTGAGCAGATTCAAACCCAGCTGACGCTGCATGATTTGAGCCTGTGCCTGATCAATGCGCCGGCCGGCGACTTAATGCAGGGCGGCGACGGCCTGGCCGGCGTTCCCGGCAAGGAAATTGAATTCCATCAGGCGCTGGAACAGGCCATTGCCTATGCCAAAGGCCTGAATGTGCCCAGCGTGAATATTCTGGCCGGCCGGCAGCCGCTGGACGCAGACCTGCTGCCCTGCCTCAATACCCTGTCCGCCAATTTCAAGCTGGCCTGCAGCATGCTGAGCGGGCACGGCATACAGCCGGTCTTTGAAATGATTAACGGCACAGACATGCCGCGCTTTCTGGTGCAAAACATCGCCCAGGCGCAGGAAATGTTGGAAGCGGTGCAGCACCCTGTGCTGAAAATGCAGTATGACTGCTACCATATGGCAATGATGGGTGAGGATGTGCTGGAAGGCCTGCAGGAAAACATTGAATCTATTGGCCATATTCAGTTTGCCGACTGTCCGGGGCGGCAGGAGCCGGATACGGGAAAAATTGATTATGCCCAATTATTTGCATGGCTGAAGCAAAGCGCATATGCCGGCTATACAGCAGCCGAATACCGGCCCAGCCAGGCCTCTGAAAAAACTTTTGCGTGGAAAGACAAATACTTTGCATAAATTGAACTAAACGCGCCTGCTGCTGATTTGAAATCCGGCAGCAAAACCGCTATATTAGAACATGAATAATTTTCAGGAAATCATACCCTCCATGAATTTAGAACCATCGCCCAGCGCTTCTAATTCTCACGATCTGATCAACACCCAAAAGAAAGACGTACAGGCTTGCCTTGAAACTGTGCGTGAAGCACTTGCAGATGTAAAAGCGAAAGAAATCGTTGAGCTTGATGTCAGCGCGATCAGCAATGTCTCTGACGCCATTGTGATTGCCAGCGGCACATCAACCCGCCACATCAAATCTCTTGCAGACAATGTTGCTGAAGAAGCCCGCAAAGCCGGCTTCCGCCCGATTGGTGTTGAAGGTGAACGTGATGCTGAGTGGATTCTGATTGACCTTGGCCTTGTTGTCGTGCACGTTATGCTGCCGACAGCACGCAAATTCTATGATCTTGAAAGCCTTTGGCGCACAGCGCCTGAGTCTGTCGCTTAAGCGCAGGATTGACCAAAAAGCGGCTGAATGGCCGCTTTTTTGCGCCTGCGCTTTTTAAGCCGCTGATGCAGGCCTGCTTCTGAACTCAATCTTATATCCGCCAAGGCGCTGCACGGCGCCCTACCACATCCTCGGATCCCACAATTTAAACGGCTGGGTCAGCTGCACATCCGCAGCCGGGTCATATTCCGCGCGCTTGATTTTCTGCGCGCTTTTGCGCATCCGCCCCGTCTGCTGATTTTCCGCGACAAAATTGTAGCTGGCGGACTTCATTTGAGTAAAGGCGATTTCATTTTTGCCCATGCTGTCCGGCATCAGCATCAGCGGGCCAGAAACCGCATGGCGCGCGCTGAGGTTTTCTTCATCATACTTGATAAAGTAGGACTGCCCGGCTTGCACGCTAAAGTCCAGATATTTCGGCTTCTGAAAATGATTGATGCCCAAAGGCCGGCTGCTGGACAGGCGGTACTGCCCCGCAGGCAGCTCCACCCAGTAATAATGATTGTTCAGCAGGCTGGGAATGCGCTCGCTGTTTAAAAACAGGCTGCTGGCGACAATTTCCTGGCGGTTCCATTTGCTGTCCGGGCGGTATAAATACACCACAGCAGCCTGATTATGCTGCGGCTTCACTGGCCGGAAATGGCTGCCCTGCGTTTGGTTGACCCAGCCGCCAATGGTGAATACGCCTACGCGGTACTGCTCCATGATGCCCGGCTCATGCGCAAAATTGACATCCTTTAAAGTCGAAGCCAGCTGCGGCTCCTGCTCAAGAGCGGATTTCCCATGACAGCCCAGCAGCGCTGCGCTGCTGAGCAGTAAAATATATGCACCGCGCATGATCATCCCTCACTGCGTCTTTTCTTATTTTCATTGATTGTTTTAGGTTTTAACGGCTGGCCATCCAAGCCATCCTGCTGAGATTAGCATTCAGCCTGGTTTTTTAAAATAAAAAAACGCGCGCAAATTCCAGATTTGCGCGCGTTTCTGACGAACAGCGGGGCTTAGGCGGACTTGGAGTTAATCACTTTCAAATCCGCTTTCGGCGCATCATCATCCTTCTTTAGCTGGGGCTGGCGCTCCGGCTTAAACTCAGGCTTCGCCTCACCGTTAATTGCGGCTTCGGTTACCACAACCGTGCCGACATCGGTGCGGCTCGGCAGATCATACATGGTTTCCAGCAGCGAGTTTTCCAGAATTGAACGCAAGCCGCGCGCGCCGGTATTGCGCTCCAGCGCCTTTTTCGCCACTGCGCGCAGCGCGCCCGGCTCAAACACCAGATCCACATTTTCCATGCCGAACAGGTATTCGTACTGGCGGGTCAAGGCATTTTTCGGTTCGGTCAGAATCTGCATCAATGCTTCTTCATCCAGCTCATCCAGCGTCGCAATCACCGGCAAACGGCCGATAAACTCCGGAATCAAGCCGAATTTCACCAGATCGGTGGCTTCAACCTGGCGGAACAGGTCAGACAGCTTCTTGCTTTCATCTTTCTTGCGCACTTCAGCCGTGAAGCCGATGCCGCCTTTTTCCTGACGCTGCTGCACAATTTTCTCCAGGCCGGAGAATGCGCCGCCGCAGATGAACAGGATATTGGAGGTATCAATCTGAATGAATTCCTGCTGCGGATGCTTGCGCCCGCCCTGCGGCGGAATGGAGGCAACCGTGCCTTCAATCATTTTCAGCAGGGCCTGCTGCACGCCCTCGCCCGATACGTCGCGGGTAATTGACGGGTTTTCAGATTTTCGGGTAATTTTGTCAATTTCATCGATATAGATAATGCCTTTTTGCGCTTTCTCTACATCGTAATCGGCTTTCTGCAGCAGCTTCTGAACAATGTTCTCGACGTCTTCGCCGACATAGCCCGCTTCGGTTAAAGTCGTCGCATCCGCCATGGCGAACGGTACATCTAAAAGGCGCGCAAGGGTTTGCGCCAGCAAGGTCTTGCCCGAACCGGTCGGGCCTACCAGCATGATGTTGCTTTTGGAAATTTCCACACCGTCTTCCGGCTTTTTGCCGCTGGTGGTCACTTTCAAGCGCTTGTAATGGTTATATACCGCTACAGATAAGGTTTTTTTCGCGACATCTTGGCCAATGACATACTGATCCAGCGCCGCGCGGATTTCGTGCGGCTTCGGCAGCGGGCGGGTCGCCCAGTCACTGGATTCTACCTGCTGGCTGGTCTGCACCAGATCCAGGCATACGTCCACACATTCATTACAGATGTACGCGTCCTCGCCTGCAATCAGTTT
>NZ_JAVXCI010000078.1:0-2176 GCF_036659555.1 Acinetobacter sp. | reverse complement strand
CAAAATGAACAATGCTTTTGTCCTTGAGGATGTTCGGACATATTCACTCCAATAAACTAATCTTTAAAACTTAGGGACGCTTAGATAAAACTTCGTCCACAAGACCGTATTCTTTCGCCTGCTGCGCAGTCATAAAGTTGTCGCGGTCAGTATCTTTCGCCAGGCGCTCATAGTCCTGGCCGCTGTGCTCCGCCATCAGGCGGTTCAGGCGCTCTTTAATAAACAGGATTTCGCGCGCATGGATTTCAATATCCGATGCCTGTCCGCGGAAACCGCCCAAAGGCTGGTGAATCATGACGCGGGCATTTTCAAGGCAATAGCGCTTGCCCTTGGCTCCGGCATTCAGCAGGAACGCGCCCATAGAAGCGGCCTGGCCCATGCAGTAAGTAACCACATCAGGCTTGATAAACTGCATGGTGTCGTAAATCGCCATGCCGGCAGTCACCGAACCGCCCGGTGAATTGATATATAAATGAATATCTTTATCTGGGTTTTCGGCTTCTAAAAACAGCATTTGCGCGACAATCAGGTTCGCCATGTTGTCTTCTACTTCGCCGGTCAAGAAAATTACGCGTTCACGCAAAAGGCGTGAATAAATATCAAAAGAACGCTCGCCGCGAGAAGATTGCTCAACCACCATTGGCACTAAGGCGTTTTCAATTGCTGGAACATACATACGCTTATTTATTCCTAAATTTTTTGTGACTCAACCCATGTTCACAATATGAGGGATATTTGCCGAAATTGCAAAAGATTCCCAATTAAATAACCGATATTTTTTGCATAAGCCTTGTAAATTCAGGGCGGTTCACCGCCCCGCAATGCCGATAAAAAAAGGCGCTTAACGCGCCTTTTTTTACTGAGCTGGATTAGCCTTGCTGACGGGCTTGCTGCTCTTTCAGCAAGTCTTCGTAGCTTACTGCTGTATCAGTCACTTTAGCGGAAGCCAGGATGTGGTCTACAACCTGGTCTTCTAAAATTACTGATTCGATCTGAGCGCGCTGCTGCTTGTCGCTGTTGAAGTATTCAACCACTTCTTTAGGATCTTCGTAAGAAGACGCCATTTCTTCGATATAAGCGTCAACACGCGCCTGATCTACTTCAAGCTTCGCATCAGCCAATACTTTGCTGACCAATACGCCCAGCTTAACTGATTTTTCAGCCTGCTCTTTGAACAGGTCATCTGGAAGCATGCTGCTGTCAAACGCTTTCGCGCCTTGCGCGCCGAACTGCTGCGTGAACTGCTGGATCATTTGCTGGCGCTGGCGGTCAATTTCCTGAGTAAGCATAGCTTCTGGAAGCTCAACTTCGTTGGCCGCTGCAAGCGCGTCAAAAGCGGCGCCTTTCACCTGGTTGCGCAGGCCGTTTTTCACTTCACGTTCCATGTTTTTGCGAACGTCAGCTTTCAGCTTTTCAATGCCTTCTTCTTCAGTCAAGCCGAATACTTTCAGGAATTCAGCGTCAATTTCTGGAAGCTTTTGCTTTTCAACAAGTTTCACCGTAATTTTGAATTGCGCAGATTTGCCAGCCAGGTTTTCAGCCTGGTAGTCTTCAGGGAAAGTTACATCAATAACTTTCTCTTCGCCTTTCTTCATGCCGACGATGCCGTCTTCGAAGCCAGGGATCATGCGGCCAGAACCTAGAACCAGCTTAAAGTCTTCTGAAGAGCCGCCTTCGAATTTTTCGCCGTCAATTGAGCCTTCAAAGTCGAAAGTCACCTGCATGTCTTTTTTCGCCATGCCTTTGGTTTCCGCCCAAGAAGCGCGCTGCTTTTGCAGATTTTCAATCATCTTCTCTACGTCTTTGTCATTGACTTCAGACGCTTTGCGTTCAACTTCCAGGCCTTCGAATTTAACTTCAACTTCCGGATAAACTTCCACAGTCGCTTCATAAACCAAAGCGTCATCTTTCATTTCAGTTTTTTCAATGTTCGGCATGCCGACAGCATTGATTTTTTCCTGCTGGATCGCTTCGAAAACTGTGTCGCGGATGATGTCGTTGACAACTTCCTGATAAATGCCGGCGCCGTATTCGCGGCGAACTACGTTTACAGGCACTTTACCTGGACGGAAGCCGTTGATCTTCGCAGTTTTGGCAGTGCGTTTCAAACGGGCTTCAAATTGCTCGTTAATACGGCTCGTCGGTACAGATACATTTAAACGACGGGCAACGCCCG
>NZ_JAVXCI010000077.1:0-16439 GCF_036659555.1 Acinetobacter sp. | reverse complement strand
AGGCTTCAGGAGCTGGTTCGCTGTTCAGGGCATTACATTGTGTGGCTTCCTAAATTTTGCTTTAACTACTCCGCAACAGCCCTCTTTAACTTCCTAAGCCTCTAAATAAAATTTAGAATCTAAAAAATGCCAGTCAATTTCTGAACTGACTGGCATTATCTGCTTGAATTCTTTTTAGGTTGGGCAAATGACTGGAAAGAACTGAGTTAAATCTTTTCCAGCAAAACGCCGGATTCCACATGATGAGTGTAAGGGAACTGGTCGAACAGGGCAAACCGGGTGATTTTATGCGTTTGCGCCAAGGTCTTTAAATTGTCATGCAAGGTGTCCGGATTGCATGAAATATAAATAATGCGCTCGAAGCGCTGCAGCAGCTTCAGTGTTTCATCGTCAATGCCGGCGCGCGGCGGATCGACAAAAACGGTGTCAAAATCATAGCCGGCAAGATCAATTTCGGCTTCCTGCAGGCGGCGGAATTCGCGTTCGCCGTTATAGGCCTGAGTAAACTCTTCCGCAGACAGGCGCGCCACCTGAATGTTGTCAATGCCGTTCTGCTCAATATTCCACTGCGCAGCATATACCGAGGATTTGGCCAGTTCTGTTGCCAGCACGCGCTTGAAGCGGGTAGACAATGGCAAGGTGAAATTGCCGTTGCCGCAGTAAAGCTCCAGCAAGTCTTTATCTGACTGCTGCGCTGCATTGCATGCCCATTCCAGCATTTTTTGGCAGACTTTCGCATTTGGCTGGGTAAAGCTGCTTTCAATTTGCTTGTATTTATAGGTGCGGTCAAAGACCTGCAGTTCTTCAACCACATAATCATCGGTCAAAATCAGCTTCTGGCCGCGGCTGCGTCCATAAATCTTAATATTCAGCTGTTCTGACAGCGCTTTGGCTGCAGTTTCCCATGCCGCATCCAGCGGGCAGCGGTAAACCAATGAAACCAGAATTTCACCTTTTAAGGTCGCCAGAAAATGCACTTCAAATAGGCGCTTAGACAATGCAGGATCGGCTTTCAATGCATCTAAAAGCTTAGGCATTAAGGCATTAATGCTTTGGTCGGCAATCGGGAATTCATCAATGCGGACAACTTGCTTCTGCTGGTCTTCATTGCGTTCAAACATGGCATAAAACATATCATTTTCAGTATGCCAAATCCGGAATTCTGCACGCATGCGGAAGTTCTGCTCAGCTGAAGCAAACACTTCTAAAGCCGGCGGGCTGTATTCGGCAAATTGGGAGGTGATGCGCGCAGTTTTGGCATCAAGCTGCTGCTGATAGGATGAAGTCATATGCAGTAAAAATCGCAATAATTTTAAAAAGCCGATGGTAGCAAAATTTTGCCGATATGCCTAAAAATATTGTGATGCAAAGCCATTCATTTGAGGCTGCTCAGGCGAGTAGCGCACAATGCTGGCGGCGCAAATGCGGCTGCTGGCCGGCGCCATAAAAAAAGCCAAATCTTCAATGACCAGACTGAAGATTTGGCAGGATGGGAGAGCGTATTTCTTCTTGTTTTAATTTGCCTAGTTCATGGTCATCAGGCTGGCGTTGCCGCCGGCCGCTGCGGTATTAATGCTGATGGCGCGTTCAATCACAAAGCGTTCCAGCGGAATATCGGCTTCGCCCGGGTTCAAGTGGGTAATGCCGACAATCGCGCCGTTCCTGCGCGCAATCTGCGCCTGCAGCTGCAGCAGTTCAGCCGATGAACCGTGATGCAGCACAGCTTCATAGTCGCCCTGATTCAAGTCAGCAATTACTTTGAACTGCTGCGCTATTTCCTTAGGCATGCTTGGCAGATATTTCAGCACGAAAGTATTATTGGCTAAAACGCTTGGCTGGCTTCCGGCTGCGAATATTGCCAGCAGCTGGTGAATCTGGTCAGTTTCCTGTTCCGCCAGCGACAGCACGCTGTGGCGCGGCAGAATGGCGTACTGGTTATTTTCACCGGTCGGGCCTTGCAGCTCAAAATGCTGTCCAACGGCAATCGGTTTCGGCAGGCTCAGCGCCAGCTGCGGGAAGGTCTGCTTGACCCAGGCCAGGAAGCGGTCAAAAACCGGATTCGCGGCGGCAGCCGTCATGGCTTTGGCTGCAAAAGGCGCCGCCAGTTTTTTCTGCGCGCATTCGTGCATCAGGCGGTATGCATACAGCGGGCCGCCCGCTTTAGGACCGGTGCCAGACAGGCCTTCGCCGCCAAAAGGCTGCACGCCGACAACAGCGCCGACAATGTTGCGGTTAATGTACAGGTTGCCGACTTTTGCATGCGCAATGACTTTTTGAATGGTTTCATCAATGCGGGTATGCAGGCCCATGGTTAGGCCGTAGCCTTTGTCATTGATGCGCTGCAGCAGCTGTTCCAGCTCGCCGTATTTGTAAACAATCATATGCAGCACTGGGCCAAAGACTTCACGTTCCAGATCATCCAGATTCGGCAGTTCAATCAGCGTCGGCGGAATAAAGGTGCCGCCGGCCAAAGCCTGCGCATCTGCATTGCGCATCAGCTGATGCACCGGATAGCCCTTGCTGCGCATTTTATCAATATGGTTCTGAATGTTCAGCTGCGCTTCCTGATCAATCACTGGGCCGATGTCTGTCTGCAGCAAGGCCGGGTTGCCGACGCGCAGCTGCTGCATTGCGCCTTTAAGCATGGTGCGCACAGCATCCGCATTGTCTTCTTGCACGCAGAGGATGCGCAGGGCGGAGCAGCGCTGTCCGGCGCTGTCATAGGCCGAGCTGACTACATCTAAAATAACCTGTTCGGTCAGGGCGGATGAATCCACAATCATGGCGTTTTGGCCGCCGGTTTCAGCAATCAGCGGAATGCTTTGGCCATGCTGGTTCAGGCGCTGCGCCGCGGTTTTCTGCAGGATGCGGGCAACTTCGGTTGAACCGGTAAACATGATGCCTTGAATGCGCGGGTCTGCGCTGAGCTGCGCGCCGACGGTTTCACCGCGGCCCGGAATCAGCTGCACCGCAGCCTGCGGCACGCCGGCTTGCCATAAGATGCGGACGGCTTCCGCTGCAATCAGCGGGGTCTGTTCGGCCGGTTTGGCAATTACGGTATTGCCTGTGACCAGCGCAGCCGCAACCTGTCCGCTGAAGATTGCCAGCGGGAAGTTCCACGGGCTGATGCATAGCACGGTGCCCAAAGGCTGAATAGCGGCATCTGCGCTCAAGTCCTGCATTTGCGCTGCGTAATAGCGCAGGAAGTCTACCGCTTCACGCACTTCTGCAATGGCATTGGCATAGGTCTTGCCACTTTCGCGCGACAGCAGAATCATCAGCTCCTGCAGGCGTGACTCCATTAAATCGGCAGCGCGGCTTAAGCATTCGGCGCGCTGATGGTGATGCATTGCTGTCCAGTCTGCTTGCGCATGCAGGGCATGCTCTAAGGCCAGATTCACCTGCTTGCTGTCAGCCTCATGCACATAGCCCACAGTATCCTGATGCTTTGCCGGGTTTTGAATGGCAACCGGCGCGGTATCCGGCAGCTCATCAAAAGCTGCGCCCATTGGCGCTGCCTGCCATTGCTTGCCTGCCAGCTGCTGCGCGGTCTGGTTAAGCGCGCTGAGTTCGGCATCATTCGCCAAGTCCAGGCCGGATGAATTGCGGCGCTGCTTGCCGTATAGGTCTGCCGGGAAAGGAATAGACGGATGCTTGGCGCCAACCTGCTGTTCCTGTTTGGCAGCCAGCAGGATAGTTTGACGCGGCTCTTCGATCAGATCGTCAATTTTCAGGCTTTTATCGGCAATGCGGTTGACAAAAGAGGTGTTGGCGCCATTTTCCAGCAGGCGGCGCACCAAGTAGGCCAGCAGGGTTTCATGGTTGCCGACCGGCGCATAGATGCGGCACGGAACGCCGAGCTTGCTGTCCAGACGCTCGCCTACAACTTTTTCATACAGCGGTTCACCCATGCCATGCAGGCATTGGAATTCGTACTGGCCGGCATAATAGTGTTCAGGCTGCGCCAAATGATAAATGGTTGCCACTGTCTGCGCGTTGTGCGTGGCGAACTGCGGGTAAATCAGTTCAGGCGCGGCTAAAAGCTTTTTCGCGCAGGCAATATAGGACAGGTCGGTATGCACTTTGCGGGTGAACACCGGGTAGTCGCTCATGCCGTCAATTTGCGCTTTTTTAATTTCGCTGTCCCAGTATGCGCCTTTGACTAAGCGGATCATGAGGCGCTTATTGCTGCGCTTCGCCAAGTCCACAACATAGTCGACCACATAGAAGCAGCGTTTCTGGTAGGCTTGAATTACAAAGCCGATGCCTTTCCAGTCGGCCAGCGCAGGCTCAAAGCACAGCCGTTCCAAAAGCTCCAGAGAAATTTCCAGGCGTTCAGATTCTTCGGCGTCAATGTTAAGGCCGATATTGTAGTTTTTAGCTAAAACCGCCAGCTGCAGCACTTTGCCGTACAGCTCATCATGCACGCGGTCAATCTGCGCGCGCTGATAGCGCGGGTGCAGGGCCGAAAGCTTGATGGAAATACCCGGGCCATTATAGACATCTTTGCCTGCAGAGGCTTTGCCAATGGCATGAATGGCATTTTCATAGTCGTCAAAATAGCGGTCTGCATCGTGTTCGGTCAAGGCCGCTTCGCCCAGCATGTCATACGAATATCTGAAGCCTTTTTCTTCTAAAGATTCAGCATGCTGCAGCGCTTCTTCAATGGTTTCGCCGGTAACGAACTGTTCGCCCATCATGCGCATGGCTGCATCGACCGCTTTGCGGATAATGCCGCGGCCGCTGCGCGCCAGCAGGCCGGTCAGCATGCTGGACAGGCTTTTCTGCTGCGGGGTTTCCATCAGCATGCCGGTCAGCATTAGGCCCCAAGCCGCCGCATTGACAAACATCAAGCTGCTTTGGCCGACATGGTCTTTCCAGTTGCCTTGATTGATTTTGTCGCGGATCAGCAGGTCGCGCGTGGCTTTGTCTGGAATGCGCAGCAGCGCTTCGGCCAAGCACATCAGGGCAATGCCTTCCTGTGAAGACAGCGAGAACTCCTGCAATAGGCCCTGAACAATGCCGGCTTTGCCTGCAGAGCTTTTCCGCTCGCGCAGTGAGTGCGCAAGGTCAAACGCCAGCTTGTAAATTTGGCTGTTGAGGCTATCCGGTATTTCACTGTGCTCAAGCAGATTTTCAACGCACTGGCTTTCAGCCCGGCGCCAAGCTGTATTCACCGCGCTTTCATACTGGCTTTTTTCCTTAAACTCAGTAATGTATTCAAAGTGCGGTTTTGCATCATCAAAATGCGTATCTGTGTCTGTCATATTCATGCCAACGTCCTGTGACGATAAATTTAAGTTGAGCGAATAGCCTCATATAATTTATGATTACAGAAAGGATGCCAAATAACTCACTATAATCCTGCTCATATTTAGAGAATTATTCAGATGACGAGCCAAATTCTGAGTTTAGACCGAACGGATTTCAAAATTCTGGAAATTCTGCAGAATGACGGCCGGATTTCCAATATTAAGCTGGCGGAAAGGGTGAATCTGTCTGCAACAGCGGCCTTGGCGCGGGTGCAGAAACTGACCAAAGACGGCTTTATTTTAGGCTATGAAGCCAAGCTGAATGCGGAGCTGCTGAACGCCAGCTTTGTGGTGTTTGTAGAGATCCTTCTGGATAAAACCACGCCCAATGTGCTGGAGGAGTTTTCTGATGCGGTGGTGCAGTATCCGGAAATTGTGGAATGCCACATGATCAGCGGCGGTTTTGATTTTGTGGTTAAAATCCGCTGCGCCAGCATGGAGGAGTTTCGCAAAATTTCGGGGCAGGTGCTGTGGCAGCTGCCGGGGGTGAAAGAAACCCGCAGCTATCCGGTGATGGAGGTAATTAAGGAAAGCTCCAAGATTAAATTGAAATCTCCGTTCAAGCAGAAACCGTAAGGCGCAGATCCATAAACAGGTAAGGGGCAGATTAATCTGCCCCTTACCTGTTTTGCTGAAAAGCTTATCGTGCTGAAAGATTTTTAGTCTAAGCGAGGGTCTGAAGCAGGCAAACGCGGTTCCTTCAGTTCCTGCATGGCTTGCTTGTACAGTCCATCGGCGTGTTCAAAGCGTTCCACGACATCCTGAGACGGCGCTTTGCCCATTAAGCTGACCGTGATGATGCTGATGAAAGCCAGAATGAAGCCCGGAACAATCTCGTATAAGCCGGTATCCGCCATGGTGTTTTTCCAGACAATCACGCTGACTGCGCCGACAACCATGCCCACAATTGCGCCGTTCAGCGTCATTCTTTTCCAGAACAGCGAAAGAATAATCAGCGGGCCGAAAGCCGCGCCAAAACCGGCCCATGCATAGGCAACCAAGCCAAGCACTTTGCTGGATGGATTGCTGGCCAGCCAGATCGCCAGAATCGCAATCGCCAATACCATGAAGCGGCCAACCCAAACCAGCTCGCTTTGAGAGGCGTTTTTGCGGAAGAAAGCTTTATATAAGTCTTCGGTCAGGGTGCTGGAGCAGACCAGCAGCTGGCAGCTGAGCGTGCTCATTACCGCAGCCAGAATCGCGGCCAGAATCACGCCGGCAATCCAAGGGTTAAACAGGATTTTAGTTAATTCCATAAAGATGGTTTCAGGGTTCTGGCTGACTGAGGCTGCCAGTTCCGGGTGCATCTGAAAATATGAAATGCCGATGAAGCCGGTCGCGACTGCGCCGCCAAGGCACAGAATCATCCAGGTCATGCCGATGCGGCGCGCCGCCGGAATGGTTTTCACAGAGTCCGCCGCCATGAAGCGCACTAAAATATGCGGCTGGCCAAAATAGCCTAAGCCCCATGCCAAAGATGAGATGATGGCGACAAAGCTTAAGCCCGAAACCATATTCATCGCATGCGGATGCGCTTCGGCCAGCATGACGGTCATCTGCTGGCTGTGGTCGCCAATTGCCAAATAAGTAATGACTGGGGTCAGCAGCAGGGCGAAAATCATTAAGCCGGCTTGGAAGGTATCTGTCCAGCTGATGGCCAGGAAGCCGCCGATGCAGACATAGCTGATGGTGGCAATCGCGCCGATCCATAAGGCTGTAGTGTATGACCAGCCAAACAGGCTTTCAAACAGGCGTGCGCCGGCAACCATGCCGGAAGCGCAGTAAATCGCGAAGAAAACTAGAATCACAATAGCGGAGCTGACGCGCAGAATTTTTTTCTTGTCGCCAAAACGGCTGGTGAAATAGTCGGGCAGGGTCAAAGCATTATTCTGCACTTCGGTATGCACCCGCAGGCGGCCGGCAACCAGCAGCCAGTTGAGCCATGCGCCAATGATCAGGCCAATCGCAATCCATGCTTCAGACAGTCCGGAAAGATAAATTGCGCCGGGAAGGCCCATCAGCAGCCAGCCGCTCATGTCTGAAGCGCCTGCGGATAATGCCGTGACCACACTGCCTAAACTGCGTCCGCCTAAAATGTAATCTGAGAAATCATTCGTGGATTTGTAGGCATACAGTCCAATGCCGACCATCGCCACGATGTAAAACATGAAGGTGATTAATGTGGGGTTAAGTTGACTCATATGCCCATCCTTTGTCCTTGAAGATCATCGGTCCGCGATGACTTTTTGTGCATTTTTGCAAGGAGCTGATTCAAGCATAAAAATAAAATTACGTTCTGTAACATTTCGACAGGATTTATAGTCATGTTATGCAGCGAAATGTAAATTTGGATACAAAGAGGATCAGCCTCTTTATTATCATCGCATTTTTTATTTTTGACTGCTGCTGGCGCAGATTAAATGCGCGCTGCGGCGGAAAAGCGCCGTGACGCCGCGTCAAAGCGGGAATGGCGCTATTTTCAGCAGGTTAAATTACACAATGTTACATTGGTTGCAGAAAGCGGGAACTTGTAATGAATTATTTCAAAATCTGCATCAATTAATTGTATTTAAAATCAGATGCAGGTATAAGATTTTACTATGCACAACTTTGGTGCGTTTAATTGCGAGTACTTTTAAAAGTGACTACGGTTCAATCGGAAGAAACAAGAATAGAGCGCGATTTGCTTGGCGCAAAAGAAGTCCCGGCAGAAAGCTACTACGGCATCCATACAGTACGTGCCTTAGAAAATTTTCAAATCTCCGCCCATAAAGTCGGCGAAAATCTCCCATTCATCCGCGCTTTGGCGCAGGTGAAAAAAGCATCGGCGCAAACTAACCTGAAGTTTAGCCAAATTTCTGCAGAAATCAGCGAAGCGATTCAGCAGGCCTGTGACCAGCTGATTTCAAATCCTGAACAGTGGAGCAGCGCGTTCCCGCTGGATGTCTATCAGGGCGGCGCGGGTACTTCAATCAATATGAACTGCAATGAAGTGATTGCCAATATTGCTTTGGAGCAGCTGGGCCTGGGCAAAGGCAGCTATTCGCATATTCATCCCAATGATCATGTGAATAAGTCGCAGTCCACCAATGATGTTTACCCGACGGCATTGCGCTTAGCCGTGTATTACAGTCTGGATGAGCTTCTGGCGCCGCTGCGCGGCATTATTGACAGCCTGCATGCCAAAGCTGCTGAGTTTCAGCCTGTGGTTAAAATGGGCCGGACGCAGCTGCAGGATGCGGTGCCTATGACGCTGGGTCAGGAGTTCCGGGCTTTTGCAACCTTATTGAAAGAAGACCTGAAGCTGATTGACAATACGCGCCAGCTGCTGCTGGAAGTGAACTTAGGCGCAACGGCAATCGGCACAGGCGTGAATACGCCGAAGGGCTATGCCTGTGAGTCGGTTCAGGCTTTGAAGGAAATCACCGGTTTGCCGTTAATGGGCGCGGAAGACTATGTTGAAGCGACTAGCGACTGCGGCGTGTTCATTATCCTGTCCAGCACGCTGAAGCGCCTGGCGGTGAAGCTGTCGAAAATCTGCAACGATTTGCGCTTATTGAGCTCAGGGCCAAGAACAGGCTTGGCGGAAATCCGCTTGCCTGAACTGCAGGCGGGTTCATCCATTATGCCGGCCAAAATCAATCCGGTGATTCCAGAAGTGGTGAACCAGATTGCATTTAAAGTGATTGGCAATGATTTGACCGTGACGATGGCTGCTGAAGCGGGCCAGCTGCAGCTGAATGTGATGGAGCCGGTGATTGCCGTTTCTATTAATGAATCAATTGATCTGCTGCGCCATGCGCTGGAAACGCTCGATGTGAAATGCATTCAGGGCATTCAGGCCAATGAGCAGGCCTGCTATGACGCGGTTATGCGCAGTGTCGGCATTGTTACGCTGCTGGACCCGATTCTTGGGCATGCCAAGTGTGACGAAATCGGCAAGCAGTGCATTGCTGAAAATAAAACCATTCAGCAGGTGGTGCTGGAGCAGAATCTGCTGACGCAGGCGCAGCTGGATCAGATTTTCGCTTTTGAAAATCTGGTTTCTGAAGTGCAGTCTGGACAGCCAGGCCTTGCGCAAGTGTCATAATGCACTGCTGAGGCAGACTTAAAAGCGCTATTTGTGCGGATGCCAGTCAGTGGGAAAACTGACTGGCATTTTATTTTTTAAATCATGAATTGAATTTGATAGGCGTAATCGTTATCCGCTGCTTTGTTTGCATTGCAAGGCAAAGCGGCAACAGAGGGGCAATACCGCTTGAACCTCTGATTTAAAACGCTCAGCCTGCGCTGTGAATCGCCAAAAAGCAGAAGCATTGATTCCTGAAGCTCTTGATTGATCAGCATTCAGCATTTTCTGCCGCTTTTTTAGTTCAATTGCGGATCTGCCTGATCTAAAGCCGGCAATCCGTTTTAGAATAGCCTCACCGAATGAAATAAACTGTATTGCCATGTTTGATAAAATTTCCGCCTTATTTAAAGGCAGCCAGCCCAGCCCCGAACAGCTGTATAAAGAACAGCATCAGATTGAATATGCGCAAGGCAAGGGCTATATTGTCGGCGGCGTTGTGCTGAATGAGGCGCTGTCTGCGCGCTTAGCGTATTTATCCAACCGGCGCATGTCGGCATTTGATGATCTGAAAGCGCTGTATGGCGCAGCCATGATTATTAATGAAAAAATTGATTTGGAAATCGCCAGTCAGCGTTTCGCTGTGCATGTGGGCAATTCTGAAGAAAACCTGCTGGAATTTAAGCGGATTGTAAAAATCCTGAATGACTATTACCGCAATTTCATGCGGGAGCGCAAATAAGCGCTTATATGCTGATGATTCTGCTGGCGGCCGTTGCGCGCCGGCAAAAATAGCTCAAGGAATAAAAACAACGTGCTAAAATAAGCCTCAGGTTGTTTAGACTTTAAAGCTATATACATGTTCCAACAAGAAATTTCCCAACTGAACCTTGCCCGGCTGAAAGCGGGCGAAAAACGCTGGATTGGCAATCTCCAAGGCTCAGCGACAGGGCTGCTGTTTAAAGAAATTGCCGGGCAGTCCAAGCAGCTGTTCATCATTGTGGCCCGCAGTAATCAGCATTTGGGGCAGTTGGAAAGTGAGCTGGAATTTTACGGCATTAAGCCGGTTATTTTCCCTGACTGGGAAATCCTTCCCTATGACCGCCTTTCGCCGCATCAGGACATCGTTTCTGAACGCCTGGCGATTTTATCCAATATGCCCGCCGCGGGCGTATTGCTGATCTCGGCTTCAACCCTCGCGCAGCGCGTAGCGCCGGCGTCTTGGGTGCTGGGCGAACACTTTGATATCCGCGTAAAGCAGAAATTTGACTTGGAGCAGCAAAAGCTGCGCCTAATCCAGGCCGGCTATCATCTGGTTGATACGGTTTATGATCATGGCGAATTCGCTGTCCGCGGCAGCATCATGGATATTTATGCTTCAGGTCAAGCCGCGCCAATCCGCATTGACCTGTTTGATGATGAAATTGACAGCCTGAAGTTCTTTGATCCGGAAACCCAGCGCACCACACAGGCGCTGCAGAATTTCACGGTCTTGCCGGCCAAAGAGTTTCCATTAAAGGAAGGCCGTTCGGTTTTCCGTGACCGCTATGCGGATCAGTTTCCGGCAGCCAATCCGAAAAAAAATCCGATTTATCAAGATGTGCTGGAAGGCATTGCTTCGCCGGGCATTGAGTTTTATTTCCCGCTGTTTTTCAGCGCGGAAGCCATGCAAAGCCAAAGCACGCTGACATCGTACTTGCCAAAGAATGGCATTGTCATTACAGATCAGCATGTGGATGATGGTTTGGCGCAATTTTGGAAAGAGGCTGTACGCCGTTATGAAGACCGCCGCCATAATGCTGACCATCCAATTTTGCCGCCGGAGCAGCTGTTTCTGCAGCCGGGCCAGGTGCTGGAGCAGCTGAATCATTTTGGCCGGATGATTGTGTCGCAGGACAGCTTTGAAGAAAAAGCCGGCGTGCTGAATATCCGCGCAGAAGCGCCGCCGCGTCTGCCGGTCGATCCGAAGCGTGAAAAGCCGTTCACTGAAGTTAAAAACTATATTGACCATGTCAGCCATCCGGTGCTGCTGGTGGCGGAAAGCGCAGGGCGCCGTGAAACATTGAAAGATGCCTTGCGCCCGGCATTAGGCGATATTCCTTATGTTGCCAATTTTAAAGAATTTACGGATTCGCTGCATGCCATTGCCATTACCAATGCGCCTTTAGAGCGCGGCCTGCTGCTGACTGGTAAAATCAGCGTTATTTCAGAAAATCAGCTGTATGAACACCGTGTAGTGCAGCGCCGGCGCAAGCGCCAGCAGGAAGTTTCCGAAGAATTCCTGATCCGCAGCCTGACCGAGTTGAGCATGGGCGCGCCTGTGGTGCATATCGATTATGGCGTGGGGCGTTACGCGGGCTTAATCACCTTAAGCATTGATGATCAGGATCATGAATTCCTGCAGCTGGACTATGCTGATGCCGCCAAGGTGTATGTGCCTGTCACCAATCTGCACTTGATCAGCCGCTACAGCGGCGGCGATCCGGACTTGGCGCCCCTGCATAAGCTGGGCACCGACGCATGGAATAAAGCCAAGCGCAAGGCGCTGGAGCAGATTCATGATGTGGCGGCGGAGCTGCTGCATATTCAGGCGCGCCGCCAGTCCAAGCCGGGTTTCGGCTTTGCGCTGGATCAAAGCCTGTACATGCAGTTTGCCAGCGGTTTTGCCTATGAAGAAACGCTGGATCAGGCCAACGCCATTGATGCAGTGCTGCATGACATGCAGCAGGCCAAGCCGATGGACCGTCTGGTCTGCGGTGATGTTGGCTTCGGCAAGACTGAAGTCGCGATGCGGGCAGCTTTCGTCGCGGTGCAGAACAGCCGGCAGGTGGCGGTGCTGGTGCCGACAACTTTGCTGGCGCAGCAGCATTATGAATCATTTAAAGACCGCTTTGCCGACTGGCCTGTGCGGGTTGAAGTTTTATCCCGCTTCGGCACATCCAAATCGCACAGCAAAACCATTGAGGATTTGGCCGAGGGCAAAGTCGATATTGTGATTGGCACGCATAAAATCCTGCAGGAAAATGTGCAGTTTAAAAATCTGGGCCTGATGATTGTCGATGAGGAGCACCGCTTTGGTGTGCGCGATAAAGAGCGCATTAAAGCCATGCGCGCAGATGTTGATATGCTGACTTTAACCGCAACGCCAATCCCGCGCACGCTGAACATGGCGTTCAGCGGCATGCGCGACTTGTCCATTATCGCCACGCCGCCGGCGCGCCGCCTGGCGGTCAAAACCTTTGTGCAGGAGCATACCGGCGAATCGGTGAAAGAGGCGATTCTGCGTGAACTGCTGCGCGGCGGGCAGGTGTATTTTCTGCATAATGAAGTGGAAACCATAGAGCGCGCCGCAGAGAGCCTGCGTGAATTGGTGCCGGAAGCGCGCGTAGCCGTGGCGCATGGGCAAATGCGCGAGCGCGAGCTGGAGCAGGTCATGCAGCAGTTCTATCACAAAGAATACAATGTGCTGGTCTGCTCCACCATTATTGAAACCGGCATTGATGTGCCGAATGCCAATACCATTTTGATTGAGCGGGCAGACAAGCTTGGCTTGGCGCAGCTGCATCAGCTGCGCGGCCGTGTCGGGCGTTCGCATCATCAGGCTTATGCCTATCTGCTGGTGCCTTCCATTAAGGGCTTAAAGGGCGATGCGGAAAAACGCCTGGATGCCATTCAGCGCGCTGCCAATTTAGGCGCAGGCTTCATGCTGGCTACAGAAGACTTGGAAATCCGCGGCGCGGGCGAGCTGCTTGGCGAACAGCAAAGCGGCTCCATGCAGGCGATTGGCTACAGCCTGTATATGGAAATGCTGGAAAAAGCCACCAAAGCCATCCAAAAAGGCCAAACGCCTAACTTCGATGCGCCGCTTTTACTTACGGCGGAAATCAGCCTGCACATGCCGGCTTTAATTCCGGATGAGTATCTGGGCGATGTGCATCAGCGCCTGCTGTTCTACAAGCGCATCAGCAACACAGACAGCGCTGAAAAGCTGGACAATATCCGCATGGAGCTGATCGACCGCTTCGGCATTCCGCCGCAGCCGGTGAAGCAGCTGTTTGCCGTGCATCAGCTCCGCCTGAAAGCCGAGCAGCTGGGCATTACCAAGATAGACATCAGCAGCAGCGGCGGGCATATCGAATTTTCGCCGGATACCCCGGTGCAGGCCATCAGCATTATTCAAATGATGCAGAAGCATCCGACCTTCTTCAGAATGGAGGGCGGGCAGCGCCTGAAAGTGATGGTGATGCTGGAAGAATACGATAAGCGCATTCAGTTCCTGCATGACCTGCTGGACAGTTTGCTGAAAGAACTGCACTGAGTGCGGAGCTGGCGGGCGCCTGCATCAAAAGCTCAGCGCATGATTGAGCGCTTAGGATGAAATGACTGATTTTCTGCAGATATTTATTAAAGATCGAGCTGTGACGCAGATCAAGTTAAATAAGCGTTATTTATACTGAAACACAGAGCTGATAATATTCACGTCCATAAGGATGTGATAGTATTAGGCATCATTTTAATTTTGCATCATTAATAAAGATATGTTTAGTTTACATCCGCAACTTGCGCAAGATACGTTTTATGTAGGCGACTTTCCACTGTCAACATGTCGTTTAATGAATGATATGCAATTTCCGTGGCTTATTCTGATTCCCCGCGTACCCGGCATTACAGAACTGTATGAATTAAGCCAGGCCGATCAGGAACAGTTCCTGCGTGAATCCAGCTGGCTGTCCAGCCAATTATCCCGCGTATTCCGCGCAGACAAAATGAATGTGGCTGCTTTGGGCAACATGGTGCCGCAGCTGCATTTCCACCACGTTGTGCGCTATCAGAATGATGTGGCTTGGCCTAAACCGGTTTGGGGCACGCCTGCTGTTCCTTACAGCAATGATGTGCTGGCGCATATGCGTCAAACCCTGATGCTTGCGCTCCGCGGTCAAGGCGACATGCCGTTTGACTGGCGTATGGACTGATCCTGAAAACGGACCATATTAGGGACATATGGCTGTGATTGTCTGCAAGGAGTGAGTGTGTGCCGCTAGACGATTGGATCAAAAAAGAACCGAAGCAGTTTGAGTACTTTCATCGGCTGATGGGATACGTAATGCTGTCTTTGGTCACGCTCGTCTACCACTACACTCAGCCGGACACGCAGTATCAAATTTACCTCCCGGTTTTCCTGCTGGGCGCGCTGCTGGTTACGCCAAAGCTGTCGCGCTGGCTGGTCTACCGCTACAATAATAAAGTAAAGCGCACCGTTTTATTCATTATTGATATTGTGATTATTGCGGTCATGCTGGCCGCTGTGCACTTAAATTTAGTGCTGACCTTTTTAGCGATTTTCGCTTTGCTCTACGCAGCCATCAGCAACAAAATTTCATTCCTGATGGTGTCCTTAGCCAGCCTGATCGGCATTGTGGTTTTTTATAGCGCCACAATCTTTATTTTCGGCTTTCATGAATATTTTGAGCCGACCAGCAGTGAGCTGACTGTTTTAGGCTTTATCTGCCTGATTACCTATTTTGGCGTCGGCAGCTTTTATCAGCGCAGCCAAGTGCAATTCATGGCGAAGAAAAAAGATCATTATTTTGATCAGATGAACCGCTACATGGAGTTTGCAAACCAGCTGAGCCGCTATGCGCCGCTGCAGCTTTGGCAGTCCATCATGAAAGGCGAGTCGGAAGCGAAAATTGAATACAAGCGTAAAAAACTGACCATTTTCTTTTCAGATATTCAAGGCTTTACCGAACTTTCTGAAACGCTGATTCCAGACGACCTGGCCTTCCTGCTGAATGACTACCTCAGCCACATGACTGAAATCGCCAAGCAGTATGAAGCGACGGTTGACAAATTCATGGGCGATGCAATCCTGATTTTCTTTGGCGACCCGCACAGCCAAGGCGTAGAGCAGGACGCAAAAGTCTGCCTGGAAATGGCGATGGTGATGCGCCAGCAAATGAAACTGCTGCGCGAGCGCTGGATTAAAATGGGCTATCCGCCGCTGCATATCCGCATGGGCATCAGTACCGGCTATTGCCACGTGGGCAACTATGGCGCTGCGCACCGCATGGCATATACCATTGTCGGCCGTGATGCCAACTTGGCGGCCCGCTTGCAAAGCGCTGCGGAAGTCGATGAAATCCTGATTTCTGATGATACCCATCAGCTGGTGAAAAATGACTATCTATGCGCGCCGAAAGCGCCGATTTACCTGAAAGGCATTAAAGGCCCGGTGCGCACATGGCAAGTCATGGAAAAATACACCTCCAAGAAAACCGATTATCAGCGCTGGTTTGATTATGAATATAAAGGCTTCCATCTGCTGCTGAATTTGGATGAAGTGCAGAATTTTGAGTATCCTGAGCTGATTCTGGTGCTGGAAAAAATGATTAAGCGCCTGCAGACCCAGCAGAAAATGACCAACTCAGAAGGCATCGTGAAGCTGAATCTGGAAGATGAAGTGATTGTGGAAGATGTAAAGTCTTAAATTATTTGGCGTATAAAAAAGACCGCTGTATAAGTTCTAATATTGATCAGTTAAGCGTAATTTCATTATTACTTATGATAATCCTCCCCAACCCTCCTTTTTAAAGGAGGGTTGGGGAGGATTAAAAATGCTTAACTGACTGGCATTAGCTGTATAAGCGCCCTTTTTAATGCGCTAAGCTTCAGCTTGACTGAGGCTTAGTGATTTTCTGAAGCATGGTTGATGGTGTATTTTGGGATTTCCACTTCCAGGTCTTCATTTTCAATTTTAACCTGGCAAGACAGGCGTGAGTCCGGTTCTAAGCCCCAGGCGCGGTCAAGCAGATCCGCCTCAATATCATCCATTTCATCTAAGCCGTCAAAGCCTTTGCGGACAATTACGTGGCATGTGGTGCAGGCTTTGGACATATCGCAGGCATGTTCAATTTTAATGCCGTTGTTCAGCAGGCTCTGGCATAAATTGGCATTCTGCTCAACTTCAAACTCAGCGCCATTCGGGCAAATGGTTGCGTGAGGCAGTACTTTAATACGTGGCATAGTCTTTACCTATAAATTAGTTTGAGTTTGACCAG
>NZ_JAVXCI010000076.1:0-16763 GCF_036659555.1 Acinetobacter sp. | reverse complement strand
ACAATTGCCCATTGACCTTGAAAATGAGCGGGTTAAAGCGCTGAAAGAAACAGCACAGGCTTTAACGCGGTATATTGCTCATCGCTGAATTTGACTTTTGCGCTGGCGTAAATTTCCATGATGCTTTTAAATATTTTGCGTGCGGCGCCCGGTTAAATTATTGAACAGCTGGATATTTTTTTCATTAATTGCTGTAGGCTTTCCGAAAAGCAGCCCTGCTTTTATATGGAAGAAAATACTGGATAAGGCTGAACGCTTCATTTTACGGCAGCATGTGCCGCCGCAATTTTGAGGTTTAAACTGTTAATAACAATATTTATATACTTTTCAGCATCATCTTTAAAAATCATATATTGCAATGCTAAGCCATAGCTTAATGAGATTAATTCAGCGGTGATATTCTCAATATGCCCTTGATCTGCAAATTGCAGCGCAGGAATGAGGTGGATTAAAATTTTGGCCGCTTCATCTTTATGAATCTGCCAAACTTTTTGATACTCTGATGCAAAAGATTCATCGCGGGATGCATATAATTGCAGTTCAATTGATATTTTCAGCCATTCAAAATTATTAAAAAAATCGCTGAGCCAGGCGCGAAGCCCATTAATTGAATGGCCGATATCCGGGCCTTCTCTGGATATTATTTTCTGAAGCTGAAGATTTTCTTTCTGAAACTGCAGGCGCATTAATTCTAATAAAAAATCTTCTTTATTGCTGAAATTTGAATAAAAAGCGCCTTGAGTATAGCCGGCATCGTTTGAGATATTTCTAATAGAAACAGCGCCATATCCATGACTAGAAATCAGCGCAAAGCCGGATTCAATAAGGGCTAAGCGGGTTTCAAGCTGCTTTTCATCGCGTGACAGTTTTTTTGAATTCATGAAGAAAAATAAATTAGATAACAATTGATATCTTAAATTTTATGCGCTAACTTTGCTACTTGTTTTTCGGATTTCACTTGAAATCTGAAAAATATTCCAATTTTAGAGATTATTATGAATCATAGTGCGCATAAACGAATTGCTGTAATTAATGGGCATCCTTCAAAAAGCAGTTTTAATGCTGCGCTGGCCCATGCTTATGCAGCTTGCGCGGCGAAGTGTCAGGCCCAAGTTGATTTAATTGAGGTAGGGCAATTGGATTTTGATCCTAATCTGAAAAATGGCTATGAACAGAGAATGGAGCTGGAGCCGGACTTAATGGATGCCTGGCAAAAAATTGAGCTTGCGGATCATTTGGTCTGGATTTTTCCTGTCTGGTGGGGCGGGCTGCCGGCAGCGGCAAAAGGCTTTATTGACCGTGTGTTTTTACCGGGCAGGGCTTTCAGCTATTATGAAAACAGCAATCGCATCAAAGGCCATTTATTGAATAAGACCGCAAGAATCATCACGACATTGGATCAGCCGGGCTGGATGTATAAATGGTATTTTGGCGAACCGAGCACTCGGCAGCTGAAAAAAACGACCCTGGAGTTTTGCGGTGTAAAAAAGATTAAAACGGTGTATATCGGCGCTGTCCGCGGTTCCAGTGAACTAAAGCGTGAAAAATGGCTGAAATTAATGGAGGAATGCGCAAAGCAGGATTGCGCTCAGGCTTAGGCGCTGTACTTCAATGAATTGAATCAGTCATAAAAATTAACTGCAACAGGGGATTGCTGGAGCTATGAATTGCGTGAGCCTTGGCTGTAAAAAAACTTAAAAGATGCATTCCTTTATGCTTTATGGATTCAAGGCGCGGCTTGAATCTTACTGCGCCTGTCAGTTTTAATTTGTGTTAAATCCTTTTCAGCTGGATTCAAGAAGATGCAAAAATTGTCTGGGAAATGGCGGCTATTCAACATTCCCTAAGTCTGTGAACCGTACTGGAACAGCATTTACCAGCCAAACATTATTTTCGGCTTGATAAAATTTAAATCCTTCATTGTGCATTTTTAAAGCCTCTATGATGATAATTTTTACTTTTCCATAGCGTGAGCCGACAGATGCTGCTGTTTGCTGATCTTCCGTTAAATGAACATACTGCCGTTCTTTGGATAATAAACCTTGTACTTTTATCGAGTCTATAAAGCGCAGGGCTGTTCCATGATATAAAAAAACGGGAGGTATTTTTTCTGCAAAATTAAGGTTTACGGCTGCTGTGGAGTGGCCTTGTACAGCTCGAATTTTTAAACCGTCATCAGAAATTTGAAAACGCTTTTTATCGCTATTCGTTACGGCAGCTTGAATGACAGCTAAACTCAGGGATGCATGAGTAACCGGCTGGGATTTTTTGATTAATTCAGCAATATTTCCCCAGCCTTCAGAATCTAATTCAAGGCCAATTTCTTCTGGCTTGTGTCTTAAAATATAGCTTAAATATTTGCTGAGTTCTTTTTCATTCATTTTAATCAATTTTCATGGGTCATAAGAATCAATGACGCATTATACAGGTCTGCAGGCTGCAGAGTGAGCCTTTGCGGTTTTAGCTTGAGCACTGCTTTATGCAATGGCGGTGACCTGGCAGCAGCAGTTTCTGAAATCACCCGGGCCAGTTTCCTGCGTTACAATCACATGAACCCCGATCTGGCTCAGCTTTTCCCGCAACCTGTCTGCCATTCCTGCAGTCACCAGAATATCCATGGGCCAAATGCTCTGTTAAGGGAAAATAGGCTGCCGCACCGTGCTTTCCCTCTCATTTATGGATGATTATTGCGCTGCTGAGGGAGGCATGCAGTCCATCATCATCTGCATCATGGATTGCATCATATCCATGCGCTTTTCCATCATTTGCTGACGCTCAGCCATATTTGCATTCATGCTTTGGCTGCCCATCTGCTTCATCATGGCCATGCCTTCCTGCATGAGCTTCATGTGCTCAGCCATCAGCGCTTGCCGTTCTTGAGGTTTTTTGGCAGCCATCATCTTTTTGTGCATGGCCTGCATCGCTTTCATGTGCTGGTCCATTGCGGCCATTTTGTCTGAAGCCATTGCGCCGGCAGCTGTATTTTTAACAGCTGCTGCAGGCGGCGCTGCATTTTCTGGGTGATGAGTTTTATGTTCTTCAGTGCTTTGCGCAAATATGCCTAGAGCGGCCGTTGCTATACAAAGTCCGAGCAAAGTCTGGCGGATATAAGACATGATTTTTCCTTCCATCAGTTGATACGCTGAGACCACCTTTAAATGAATACAGCAAGCAGATTGAGGTGATTTCACTGGTTTGAACAGCTAAAAATTGATTTAAGGCAATGCGCTTTTCCTGGCTGCGTCCCCCCTATGCTGCCGCAGGCAGCTTGGCTGTAATTGAGCTTATTCTGAGATTTGCTGTTTGGATTTGAATGAGCTTGATTGCGCTTTTAAAAAAGATCAAACCTCTGATTTTTTTCAGAGGCATCTCACATTTATTTTAAAGAAGTTTATCACTGGCGATTATGTGATTTTTGAAAATGACAAAAATGTAATTTTGAGGCTATGACTGTGTATTTTATCCTTTGTTCACAAGGAAACTTAGGAGGGTAAGCATATTAAAAAGTAGGGCAACTTGCTTATATAAAAGCAAAAATAGAGGCTGTTTCCGTTCGGAAATCAGCCAAGCAAAATTCAGGCAGCGTATTCGCTTTTTCATCATGGATTTCTCACCGCAACAGATGCGGCCAAGCGAACCCTAATTGCTTTACGTTCTGCCAACACTATTTTCATTAAATTACGCAAAAAACCGCTGCACAATGCGCGGAAATATCTCCTTTGAATAGTATATTGAATTGAATGAAGCTTGCTTTGGCGCCCGCCGTGTCCGCGCTATGAGCAGCACTCGCGGCGCTTCCGGTAAAACGATCGTATTGGGATTGCTTAAAGGAGATGGCAACGCCTATGCAGAATCGCCCCTGACTGCTTTAAAGCCACGCTGCAAGGGATTATCCGCGGTCATGTTGATGTAAACACGGTAAGCAATGCAGATGGATGGCGCGGTTATGACAGTTTAGCCGATATTGGCTTTAATCAGCATTTTAGAGTCAACCGCAGCAGCGGGTTCGCTTGCGGAGAGCGCCCTATTAATGGCATAGAATCATTCTGGGGCGATGCAAAGAAGAGATTGGTCAAGTTTAATGGAATTGATAAAAAGATGCTTTATCTGCATATCAAGGAAACGGAAGACCGCTTTACTCATCGGCATGATAATTTATCCCTGAATTTGCTTAAACTGTTCCATTAAAACCCTCTTTAGCTTCCTAAGTCCCATTGAAAATATGAGACCTCTTGCGGAAGGATCATTTTTGACGATTTTAGGCTTTGATCTTTCTTTAAGAATCAAAGCTTATTGCCGATTAAATGTTGACTAGCGCAAGAGATCCATTAAGTTGAAAAAGATTTTGCGGCTAGCCTAAGCTTTTTATGAAATCATCCGGGTCAGTGTCCTGCGTCACAATGACATGAACCCCGATATTGCTCAGCTTTTCCCGCAGCCTGTCTCCCATTCCTGCCGTCACCAGAATATCCATGGGGCGCAGGCTGTCCAAAATCAGGCCGGATTGAGAAAAAGTGTCTTCTTTCTCAGCTTCAATCAGCTGCTTGCCGATGATTTCTTTGCCGCTGACTTCATAGCGCCAGAACTTCCGGCATTTCCCGGCATGCGGGGTGATGGTACGCTTATTCTGAGAGGTGATTACAATAAACATCAACGGTGTCCTTAGGAAAAACTGCTGTTTTGATCAGCATTCATCTATAGAAAATTTGGCTATCAATCCAAGGCTTGTGAAATGTGAACGATGCAGGAGCACGGTTCATAGTGCGTTTTAAGCCAGATTTTCAAATACAAACTGCGGCGACTTAATAAACAGCTTCAGCAGCGCCTGCGCTGAACTGGACGGGTGGCGGACGCCGCGCTCCCAGCTTTCCAGCGTGCGGGCTGAAATGCAGAGCTTTGCCGCCAGCTCGGTCTGAGAGATATTCAGCGCGTGGCGGACGCTCACGATCTGCTGAGCTAAATCTGCATCTGCGCAGCTGATTTTATTTGCATCAGTATTTGTATTGCTGTGTTGAAGCAGATCCATCGCGATCTCCTCCTTAAAGTCAAATAAGTAAGCTGTGAAAACAGCATCATCAATCTAAAAATGCTCAGTACGCCATGAAGGCGCCTGCATAAAGCAAAGTGCGGTTCAATCCGGCTTTTGGCTGCTGCGCCGATCAGACTGTTGTGATCATTCAGACCGGCGCGGATATGGCAGCCTGCGCCGCGGAGCGCATATGCAAAGCACTCAAGCAGCCTTATAAGCGCGGGGAAATGCAGCAGGCGGCTGAATTTTCAATTATTCAGCTGATGGAAAGCAGCGGCGGCGCGCGGCCCTGAGGAATCAGAAACAGCAGTCCGCGCTTGAAGAATGCCGGGCTGATGCTGTCTGAGAAGGCTAGCAGGCGCGCCTGCACCCGGATCAGAACATAGCTGAGTTTGGTATCCAGCAGCGGCAGGGCGTAGCTGTAGACGAGGCAATACTGGCATTCATGGTGGGCATGATGCGGGCTTTGAGGCTGCTGTTCAGGCGCATGCTCAAGATGCTGTGCATCTGACAGCGCATGATGATTGGCATGCGGAAGCGCGGCGGTGACTGCGCTCTGCTGCAGGTGCAGCGCCTGAACAATAGTTTCACAGACAGAAGAAACGTGGCGGTTTTCTGGCAGTAAAGGCTGCAGGAACACAGCAATTTGTAACAGGATTGCAGATAAGCCAAGCAATCTTCCCAGCATTGTAAGCACTGAACTGATTTTTTATGGAAATCATATATGAATTAATGATAACAAAAATTAGACAATTTGATAATTAAAAAAAACAATGCGCTGCGCAGTATTTTTACTGATAATTTTAATTAAGCCTGCAGTTTTTATAAGAAAATAGCTGGCTTCAATTGGCCTGCCCATGATTTTGTGCGCAGTCCGCTTTTCATTTATAGCTTTCAGCGGCCATTCAGATCGAGCTTAAGCTGCGTCAGGCAATCCTTGCAGCGCCTCGGCTTGCGCAAACTGCAAACCCGCTCCTACAGGGCGCCAAACTGCTGCCAGGTTCCGCCGCTTTTAAAACTGGCATAATGGGCTTGCAGCGCATTCAGTTCATGGTGCTGCGCGTACGCCAGCAGCATCAGGCCGAAAATAAAGCTGATTTTAAGCGCAATTCTAATTCTGGGGTTCGTATTTAACAGGCTGATGCTCAATAGCGTCAGCACCATTGAAGGAATGAGCGCCGCCGCGCTGAACAGATGCAAGCCGGCGGCGCCGAACAGCAAAACCGCTAAAATAAGCAGCCCTGAACCTTGGAAAATCCATTGATTCGGAGCAGGCCGCATCAGAAAAGCCTGCTGCAGCATTAAAATGACCGCGGCAAAAAAATAAAACGCCATCCCGCCAATGACCGCGAAATAGGCGGCGTTCAAGGCGCAGTAAGTCAGCAGCAGCCAAGCGGCGGCGCAATACAGCTGCTGGCAGCGCCGGCGGCTCAGCCCGGTTGCTTTTTCCATAAAAATCAATCCTCATCTGTACGGTTAAGGCCTGCAATTGGCCTAATGCTGATCAGTTCAGCGTAATTTTATTATTACTGATTGATAAATCTCTCCTAACCCTGAGCCATATATGGCGCAAGACAAAAGAGGGGGATGAACAGCATTGCTGTGCAAGGAATTCAATACGGTATTGAGTTCCGAAATACTCCCTCCCTTGAAAAAGGTGAGCAGCACTGCTGCGCAAGGGGAGGATTAAAAATGCTTAACTGACTGGCATTATGTAATCGGCCGGCTGACGCTGTTCATAGCGGCTATTTCTCTGCCGTGGGCAGTGTATATGTGTCATGGCTGTCCGGCGCTTTAAGCAAATCGCGCGTCCGCATCAGGCTTGCGCAGCCGATGAGCAGGCAAATGCCGCAGCCGATCAGCACTGCAGGCACGGCAGTGAAGCAGCGCGCCATAAAGCTGGCATGCAGTGCCCCGAACTGATTGCCAGAGGTCACTAAAATGCCGTTCAAGGCGGCGACCCGGCCTAAAAGCGCTTTCGGCGGCAGCTGCTGGAACAGGGTTTGCCGGATCACCATGCTGATGCTGTCCAATGCGCCGGCTGCAGCCAGCAAAGCTGCGGAGAGCCAGAAGAAGGGCGAAAGCGCAAAAGCCAGCGTGCAGCAGGCAATGCCTAAACTGGCCATAAGCATATTGCGCCATGCATACCGCATCGGTGAAACCAGGGTCAGGCACAGCATCATCAGGCAGGAGCCGGCCGCAGGCGCTGCCCTTAAGATGCCTAGGCCTTCGGCGCCAGTATGCAGAATATCCTCCGCGAAAACCGGCAGCAGAATGGCGACGCCGCAAAACAGCATCAGGGCGAGGTCCAGCAGTATGGCCCAGAACATCAGCCGGTGCCTGAAGATAAACAGCAGCGCTTCCTTCAGGCTTTCGGCCATGCGCTGCGCGGATGCTCTGGGAAATTCGCGCGGGCTTAAGGCATACAGAGCGATGCTGCCGATGCAGCACAGGATGAAGGCAAAAAAGAGCACGCTTGCAAGGCCAAACTGGCTGAACAGCAGTCCCGAGCATACAGGGCCTGCAATTGCTCCAATCTGCCAAATCATTGAAGTCCATGCAGAGGCGTTGGCATAAGCGTGTTCGGGCACCAGAAAGGGGCGCAGGGAATTGAATGACGGGCTGTAGATGCCGCGCAAGATGCCTAAGCAGAACATCAGGCTGTAGATGCCCAGCAGCAGCGCGCTTTGCGGAATCGCCTGCTGCTGATAGGCGTGAAAGAGGGCGATGAATAAAAGCGGAATGGCCGCGCTGCAGCTGAAGCCCCATTGCAGGATTTTCTGGCGGTTGAAGCGGTCGGCCCAATGCCCGCCCAGCAGCGACAGGCAGATAAATGGAATCAGCTCTGCCAGCGCAGCCAGCCCCAGGCTTAAGGGGTTCTGCGTAAGCTGGTAAAGTGAATAGCTGATGACTACTTCCTGAATCAGAACAGCCAGGCAGAGGCACAGCTGGTTCAGGCTCAGCAATGAAAAATCGCGGCAGCGGAACGCAAGGAAAGCGCCGGAATGGGAAAGCGACATAAAAATCAATAAAAGCTGGCGGGAGAAAAGAAAAAGGACGAACCGAAGTTCATCCTTTTGTTAAAGAAGGTAATTTTACTGCGCTTTGGCGACAGCTGCAGTTTCATCATTGGCTGCTTTAGCCATTGGCGTGTAGTTCAGGCCCAGCGTTTTGCTGGTGTCCTGGCGCACTTGATCAAGCAGCACAGGGTTGGTGCTCAGCTCTTGCTGGTATGAAGTTACAATTTCATGCAGCTTCGGATTCCACTTGCCTTTCACTTGCTGCGGGAAGGCTTTTTCAAGCAGGCTCAGCATGATGTAAGGCGAAGTCGAAGCGCCCGGAGAAGCGCCCAGCAGCGCAGTGACCGCGCCGTCTTTAGAGGCGAAGATTTCCGTGCCGAACTGCAGGCTGGCAGGCTTGCCCGGCTCTTTCTTAATGATCTGAACGCGCTGGCCGCCTTGATTCATGCGCCAGTCTTCAGGCTTGGCATCCGGGTAGTATTTTTTCAGCTCATTGAAGCGGTCTGCATCGGTCATCATCACTTGGCTGACTAAATATTTAACCAGATCAAGGTTTTCCATGCCAATTGCCGTCATCGGCAGGACATTGTTCTTGGTGGTTGATTTTAATAAATCAAGCTGAGAACCCTGCTTCAGGAACTTGTTGGAATAGGTTGCGAATGGCCCGAACAGCACATATTTTTTGCCGTCAATATAGCGGGTGTCAATATGCGGCACAGACATTGGCGGCGCGCCCAGTTCAGCGCGGCCATAGACTTTTGCGGTATGGCCTGCAGTCACTTTCGGGTTGTCTGTCATTAAGAAGACGCCGCCTACAGGGAAGCCGGCATATTGCTTGGCTTCAGGCAAACCGGTCATCTGCAGCAGCTTAACCGCTGCGCCGCCCGCGCCAATGAAGACAAAACGGGTTTTAACATGGTCTGTTGCGCCTGTTTTCAGGTTTGTAAACGAAATCGACCAAGTTTTGTCATCGTTTTGGCTGATGCCGGTCACTTCAGTTGAAGTCTGCAGCTTGAAGTTGGACTGCTTATTCAGGTTGCTGACCAGCTGCGTGGTGATTGCGCCGTAGTTGACATCTGAACCGACGTCCATGCGCGTCGCTGCAACTTTTTGCGATGCATCACGGCCAGTCATGACCAGTGGCGCCCACTGCTTGATTTCTTCCGGATTTTCCGAAAGCTTCATGCCGTAGAACATTGGATTTTTCACCATTGCAGCATGGCGCTTTTCCAGAAAGTCGACGTTATCGCCCCAGACAAAGGCAATATGCGGCACAGGGTTGATAAAGCTTTTCGGTTCGCCCAAGACGCCCTGCTTCACCTGATATGACCAGAACTGTTTTGCGACTTCAAACTGCTCGGCAACTTTCACTGCCTTGGAAATGTCCATTTTGCCATCTTTTTCAGAGGTATAGTTCATTTCCATAAAGCCTGAATGGCCTGTGCCGGCATTGTTCAAGCCGTTGGAACTTTCCTGCGCAACCTGATCAAGGCGCTCATACATGCGGATTTGCCAATCCGGCTCCAGCTCGCTGAGATAAGTGCCTAATGTTGCGCTCATGATGCCGCCGCCAACCAGTACGGCGTCAACAACCTGTTCATTATTGGCGGTTTGGATTTTTTTAGACGCCGTGGGCCTGAATAAAAAAATCAATGCTGCAATTAAAAGCAGTACGATGAATACCGCGAGGTACTTTAGAAATTTTTTCATGCGATTTTTACCTTAGGGAGCAGGTTTTTGCATCGCTTTAGAGCGAATAGAGAATAACAGCAAAAATAAAAAAGAAAGTGGCGGAAGCTGCGGAAAACTGAACGTTCAAAGCAAGGAGGGAGAAATGCCGCTGCTTCTTGGAAATAAGAGGCAAATGCATTTTTCAGTTCCGCAGCAAGTTGCCATTCAAAGCCTATTTTAGACTAAATAAGTATTGACTTAGTAATTTTTATTGTAAATGTGTTTGTGATTTGTATAAAAATAAATGATGGCTTAGGCGCTCCGCGGCGCAGGGCGGATTTGAAATCAGCTGCGCAGGGCCGGCAGCAGGCATTGCAATAGCGCTGCTCGGCGGCAAGGATGCTGCATACTTCATTTGCAATTCAAGCATTTATGCGGGTTTAAGCCGGATCATCTGCGTGGCGGCTGCGCGCAAAGTTCCCGCTTTTCCGGCAGGCGCATAGCGTGCCGGCTGTAAAATATCAGCGCTGCATAGGAGCTGCATAAATTTACTAGACGACCGGTCTAATATATGATTATGCTATGCCCATGAAACGATCAAACAAAAGTGCGGCGACCCGGCAGCACATTCTGGACACCAGTTTTGCGCTGGTGCTGCGTAAAGGATTTGCCGGCGTGGGCCTGCAGGAAATTTTAACCGCCTGTGACGTGCCGAAAGGCTCGTTCTACCATTATTTCGCCTCGAAAGAGGCGTTCGGCTGCGCTTTGCTGGAGCAATACATTGCCGATTATAGAAAACAGGTTGAACAGCTCTGGCAGCAGGCGGACGGCAGCGCCTATGCGCGCCTGATGGCGCTGTGGCAGTCCTGGATTGAAGACCCCGTGCATGGGGGCTGGGCGGAAAACTGCCTGATTGTGAAACTGGCGGCCGAAGTTTCGGACTTATCGGAAGATATGCGCCAGATTCTGAATTATGGGGTGAGGAAGCTGACGGAAGGCGTTGCGGCGCTGCTGCGCGAAGGCCAGCAGGAAGGCTCAATTCCCCAGCATATTGACCCGGCCAAAATGGCGCAAGTCATGTATCAGCTGTGGCTGGGCGCGGCCTTGCTGGCGAAACTGGCGCAGGACAAAGCGCCGCTGCATTTGGCTTTGGAAACCACGCAAGATTTACTGCAACCGATTAAGGAATAGACCATGCGAAGCATTATTCACTGCACTTTTGGCGAACCGGCAGAGGTGCTGCAGCTGGCGGAAATGCCGCAGCCTGAACCGCAGGCGGGCGAAGTCCGCATCAAAACCATTCTGTCACCCATGCACAATCATGATGTCTGGACTGTGCGCGGCAATTATGGCTATAAGCCGGCATTGCCTGCCATTGGCGGCAGCGAAGCGGTAGGCGTAATTGACGCTTTGGGCGAAGGCGTCAGCGGCGTTGCCCTTGGGCAGCGCGTGGCGGTGGCGGCGGTGCACGGCAGCTGGGCTGAGTACTTCATTGCGCCGGCCCAAGGCGTTGTGCCTTTAAATGATGAAATTGATGATGAAACCGCTGCGCAGCTGATCGGGATGCCGATCAGTGCCTTGATGCTGCTGGATTTTGTCAATCTGCAGCCGGGGCAGTGGCTGATTCAGAACACCGCCAACGGCGCCGTGGGCAAAACCGTTGCCATGATTGCGCAGGCGCGCGGCCAGCAGGTGATTAATCTGGTGCGCCGCAGCAGCGCCGCGGCGGAAATGCAGGCGCTGGGCATTCAGCATGTGGTCGCGGCCGATCAGGCCGATTGGCGGGAACAGGTCAAAGCCATTCATGGAGATCAGCCGCTTATGGCTGGGGTGGATTCGATTGGCGGCAGCGCCAGCGGCGAACTGCTGGCGCTGCTCAGTGAAAACAGCCTGCTGGTTTCATTCGGCAGCATGAGCGGGGAAGCTATGAAAATTGCATCCGGCGACCTGATTTTTAAGCAGGCCGCGGTTAAAGGCTTCTGGGCCAGCGCCGTGAATAAGCAGCTGCCGGCGGAACGCAAAAAGGCTTTGATTGCGGAGCTGCTGACTTTGGCTGCGCAGAAAAAACTGGCGCTGCCGGTTGAAGGCGTGTTCAGCTTTGAGCAGATTCAAGCTGCCGCCTTGAAAGCGGTTGAAGGCGGGCGCCAAGGCAAAGTCCTGCTTAAGCCCTAAGCGCAGGGCGGGTCAGCCGCATGGCTGATCCGCTGCTGTTCCAATAATAAAAAAAGGAAAACTGCATGATAGGACAAATACTCATCGGGCTGATTGCCTTGCTGCATGTGTATATTTTAATTCTGGAAATGTTTTTATGGGATAGGCCTTACGGCTTGAAAGCCTTTGCCAATACCCCGGAAAAAGCCCGGCTGACCAAAGTCATGGCGCAGAATCAAGGCTTGTATAACGGCTTTTTAGCTGCCGGCCTGTTCTGGTCTTTATGGGCGCCGGAGGCTTATGCTTTGGCGCTGGCCAATTTTTTTCTAGGCTGTGTCTTGGCGGCGGGAATTTATGGCGGGCTTACAGCCAGCAAGAAAATTATTTACATACAGGCGCTTCCTGCCTTGTTGGCGCTGCTGGCGGTCAATCTGCTTTAACGGCATTCAGGGCTGAGCGCTGAAGCATGCTCAGCGCGCTGGAAATTTTTATGCCCGGATGGCATGCCTGCGCTGAAGGTTCAGCAGGCCATGGAAAAGCGCCGTTCAAAAATAGACTCGACGCTTTCAAATGCTAAATTTCTGGGAATGTCCTGATGCTGCCGCGCATAAAAATTCACTGCGCTTTCCAGCGTTTGCAGGAAGTCATTATAGTTCTGTTCAAAGTCATGCAGATCCAGCAGGTCTAAGCGCCGGGCGCTATAGCAGTTATACTGTGCAATAAAGTCCAGCATTAATTTCTGAATGGGCGGATGGGTGAAATAGATTAAGTAAGTGGCTGCTGAGCCGCAATGCAGGCAGCCTTGCTCAAGGTAAATTTCTTCATTGTTGAGCCAGCAGCATTGCAGGGTGAAAAATGCGCGGATGGCTTCGGTGCCTAAAGTCGGTTGTGGCATGGCGTGCACCTCAGAGGGCAGATTTGAAATGATAAAGCATTTATTGATAATGATTATCATTTATTTTTTGGCAAAAGTCTACCGGCCGGCCTCTATTGCAGGCTTATTCTTTTGAAATGATCCGGCCAGCCGCCAGTGCTGTCCCGAAGTTTCTTTTGCTTAACTATGGGGCAGCAATGGGTCTGCCGCTCAAGTTTTATAGGTCGACAGCAAGATGCTGGTTTCAGTATTGTAAATTCCTGAAATGGTTCGAATCCTTTCCAGCGTTTTATCAAAGCTTTCCAGGCTGTCGGTTTTCAGCTCTACCAGCAGATCCCATTTGCCGTTGGTGGTATGCAGCGTATGCACAGCAGGGTCAATCCGCAGCTCTTTCACCACGGCGCTGGTCTTGGTGCCTTCCACCATAATATTCATCCATGCGCGGATGGTGTTTTTTTCTGCGCTGGGCTTAATGCGCACGGTATAGCCGGTGATGATGCCGCTGGCTTCCATATGCTCAATGCGCTTTTGCACCGTCGCGCGCGAAACCCGCACTTTGCTGGCCAGATCGGTAATGGAAATTCGGGCATTATCCCGCAGCAAACCGAGGATTTGATTGTCTGTTTCGTTCATTTTGATTTTGTCACTTAGCGGATTGATAAAATTTATTCCATTTTAATCAAAATAACAACTTTTTTGATTCAATTTGATTTTTCATACTATGCGTATTGAACAAGGTGTGAGATGGAGCAGTACCGAGCTGAGGCGGTATTCATTTTGCGCCCTGTCCGATGCTGTTAATGGATGTGATTCACCAAATTTTAAAAGGGAAATATCAATGTCTTTGTCATATGAAATGGACAATAGTGGCGCATGGCAGACTTATCTGGCTCAGATTAACCGCGTTGCGCCTTATCTGGAAGACGACCTAATTCCATTTATCAATACCCTGAAGCGGCCGAAGCGCGCATTGATTGTCGATGTGCCGATTGTGATGGACGACGGTTCCATCCAGCACTTCGAAGGCTACCGCGTGCAGCACAACCTGTCGCGCGGCCCGGGTAAAGGCGGCATCCGCTATCATCCGGATGTTGAACTTAACGAAGTCATGGCACTCTCAGCGTGGATGACGATTAAAACTGCGGTTTTAAATTTGCCGTACGGCGGCGCCAAAGGCGGCATCCGTGTAGACCCGCGCAAGCTGTCTCCGCGTGAGCTGGAACGCCTGACCCGCCGCTTTACCAGCGAAATCAGCCCAATCATCGGCCCGCAAATGGATATTCCTGCACCGGATGTAGGCACCAATGCCGACATTATGGGCTGGATGATGGACACTTATTCAAGCATCAAAGGCCATACCGTAACAGGCGTAGTCACAGGCAAGCCTGTGCACTTGGGCGGTTCTTTAGGCCGTGTCCGCGCGACTGGCCGCGGCGTGTTTGTCACAGGCTTGGAAGTTGCCAAAAAAATTAACCTCGCGCTTGAAGGCAGCCGTGTGGCGATTCAAGGCTTCGGCAATGTCGGCAGCGAAGCGGCTTACTTATTCTACAAAGCCAATGCGAAAGTGGTTTGTGTGCAGGACCATACCGGCACAATCTTCAATGCAGAAGGCATGAATGTTAAGCAGCTGCAGGATTACGTTGCGGTTCATAAAGGTGTAGCAGGTTTCCCTGATGCAGCCTTGATTGAAGACGATGCATTTTGGGCGGTCGAGATGGAAATTTTAATTCCAGCTGCCTTAGAAGGCCAGATTACTGCTGAACGTGCGAAAAACTTGACTGCAAAACTGGTTCTGGAAGGCGCAAACGGCCCAACTTATCCAGATGCAGAAGACATTCTTTTAGAACGTCAAATCACAATTGTGCCTGACGTGCTGTGCAACGCCGGCGGCGTAACCGTAAGTTACTTCGAATGGGTGCAGGACTTGGCGAGCTACTTCTGGACTGAAGAAGAAATCAATGAGCGTTTGGACAAGCTCATGATTAAAGCTGTTGAAGACGTTTGGCATACAGCCGGCGACAAAGACTGCAGCCTGCGCACAGCAGCCTACATTCTGGCGTGTGAACGCATCTTGAAAGCGCGTAAAGAGCGGGGGATTTTCCCGGGTTAAGGGGAAATTCCGCGCCTTGCGCGTGAACTGAAGAAACAGCAACGCCAGATTTTTTAAGGAAGAATAAACCATGAGCCAAAATACTCAACCGAACCGCCAAGATTTTAACCAGTATATGGTGCCTGTTTTTGCGCCTGCGCAGTTTATTCCTGTGCGCGGCGAAGGCTCGCGCCTGTGGGATCAGGCAGGCAAAGAATATATCGACTTTGCCGGCGGCATTGCAGTGAATGCTCTTGGGCATGCGCACCCGGTTGCGGTGAACGCATTGACTGAACAGGGCCAGAAGCTGTGGCATATCGGCAATGGCTATACCAATGAGCCGGTGCTGAATTTGGCGAAGCAGCTGGTTGAAAGCACCTTTGCAGATAAAGTGTTTTTCTGCAACTCCGGCGCCGAAGCCAATGAAGCCGCGCTGAAACTGGCGCGCAAGGTCGGCCTGCTTTCAGGTTCAGCCACGAAAAACAAAATTATCGCTTTTCAAAATGCGTTCCACGGACGCACGTTATTTACCGTGACCGCGGGCGGCCAGCCGAAATATTCGCAGGATTTTGCGCCGCTGCCTGAAGGCATCCAGCACCTGCCATTCAATGACTTGGACGCTGCGCGCGCTGCGATTGATGCAGATACCTGCGCGGTGATTGTTGAGCCGATTCAAGGCGAAGGCGGTGTGATTACCGCAACGCCTGAGTTCCTGAAAGGCCTGCGTGAGCTGTGCGACCAGCACGGCGCCGTGCTGATTTTTGACGAAGTGCAAACCGGCGTAGGCCGTACAGGTTCGCTGTATGCCTACATGAACACCGAAGTGACGCCGGACATCTTAACCACAGCGAAGGCTTTGGGCGGCGGTTTCCCAATCGGCGCGATGATTGCTACGGATAAATACGCCAATATGTTTGCAGTGGGCGACCACGGCACAACCTATGGCGGCAACCCGCTGGCGTCTGCAGTGGCAAGCGCGGTATTTGAGTTCATCAATACCCCGGAAGTGCTGAACGGCGTGCGCGCCCGCGCGGAACTTTTTGCTGAAGGCTTGAATGCGCTGAATGCGCGCTATGGCCTGTTTGAAGAAATCCGCGGCCAAGGCCTGCTGATCGGCTGCGCGCTGAAAGCTGAATATGCTGGCAAGGCGAAGGACATTGTTACCCTTGCTGGCCAGGAAGGCTTGCTGGCTTTGGTGGCTGGCCCGAATGTCGTGCGCTTTACGCCGTCATTAATCATTGCTGAAGAGCAAATTAAAGAAGGCCTGCAGCGCTTTGACCGCGCTTTAGCCCGCTTCGTTAACGAGAAATAGGCTTCTCGCTATGATGATTGTTAGACATGCAGAGCATAAAGACCTCGACGATATCTATATTTTGGCAGGGAAGTCAGGCGTTGGCCTGACCTCCCTCCCGCAAAATAAAGAGATTCTGTCTGCGCGTATTTTGCGCACCCAAAATACCCTGCAAGGCCAGGCTGCCCAAAGCGAGCAGGGCTATCTTTTTGTCTTGGAAGACACAGAGCTGCAGCGTGTGGTGGGGGTCAGCGCAATAGAGGTTTCTGTCGGTCTGACTGAGCCGTTTTACAACTATCACGTAGGCAAGCAGGTGCATGCCTCGCAGACCCTGAATGTCTATCAGACGCTGAATACGCTGTTTCTGAGCAATGACCATACAGGCTGCAGCGAGCTGTGCACCTTATTCCTCGACCCGGATTTCCGCAAAAATCAGAACGGCAAGTTTTTGTCCAAGATCCGCTTCCTGTTTATGGCGGCGTTTCAGGACTGCTTTAAAAACACGCTGATTGCTGAAATGCGCGGCTATTCAGATGAAAATGGGCGCTCGCCGTTTTGGGATGCGCTGGGCCATCATTTCTTTGATATGGACTTTGCCACCGCAGACTATTTAAGCGGCATTGGGCAAAAAGTCTTTA
>NZ_JAVXCI010000075.1:8288-16913 GCF_036659555.1 Acinetobacter sp. | reverse complement strand
AAAACCTAATGAAAGCATATTTTATGGGAGATTATGTGTGATATGGATTTCAAAAATCAGCTATATAATGGCTAAGTTTTTTTAAACGACTCCGCGAAAATCCCTTCAGCTTCGAGTTCCATAGACCCTTGTGTCAAATAAAATTTGGATACATGAGTGCGGCATGGATGCCGCACGTTGCCCATCCCTTGCGCTGCATTTTAAAGCAGTGCTTAAAACTGGCTCAGGATGCCGTGTATGGGCAACAAAAGACTTTTGCCGACTTTGGGTCTTTCCAAAGTCGGGACTTGCCTGCGCAAAGGCATCTAAATTTCTAAAGGAAAAATGAGGCAGTGCAAGCGCCATCGTTAATTGCCGAAATAGTTAACGCGGATAAAATTCAGTGCAATCATCTTTTATAAGCAATTATGCGTCATACAGACTTTAGAATTTAGCTATAGTTCTGAAATCCAGGCGGCAAATGCACATCAGGCGCATGCTGCATAAAGAATTGCTGATGCGCATCGGCCTGGCCGCGCCGGCGGTATTCAGGCAAAAATCCGGCCCGTGAACTGACAATCAAAACCGGCTTTTCAGCCAGCCGCAGCGTTAAAATTTGGATAATATTCTGCTCTATCAGCTTGCCATCATGACGGTACTGCACAATTGGGACAGAAACCGCATCCTTGTCATAGACATGCTGCTGCAACTGCTCCCGAGCCGCATTGGGGAAAATCTGCTGGTCAAATGCCCAGCCTTGCTGAAAAATCCGGTGTTTTTCTTCTTAAGGCAGCCGGGCAAAGTCTATGATGGTTTCTACTATTTTCATAAGGTCAATTCCGCAGCAGCTGTTATTTTTTTCATTCTTCATACCCAATAACGGCATTGGCTTTATGCTTAACTTGGCTGCTTCTGCTGAACAGCTTTTTAAGCAGGCAATGCTTCACTGTTAAAGCTGAATTATTTCAGCAACTTTGCTTTTTAAATTTGCCGGATATTTTTCACCCGGAAAAGCTCAGCTCTTTATACCCGGCCTCAAGCTAAAACGCAAAGCGCGCCCTGCCTTGAATAAAAAATGCCAGCTCATCCTGAAACAAGCTGGCATTCATCAATTCACGGCGGCGGATTAAGCGCGGATCAAAACCGTCTTAATCCGGTTTCCGTCCATTTCCGTCACTTTAAACTGGATGCCTTGATAGTCCAGCTCGGTGCCCACTTCAACATTGCCATGCATCTTATCCAGAATCAGTCCAGATACGCTGATATAGCCGGCATCATCTTCAACCAGATCCAGCATGCCCAGCTCCAACTCCAGCTGGTACAAGTCCAGCATGCCGGATGCTTTCCATGACTTGTCATTGATTTTCACCAAATCCAGCTGCTCATCAGCGTCCGGGAATTCGCCGGCAATCGCTTCAAAAACGTCCAGCGGTGAAATCAGGCCCTGCACATTGCCAAACTCATCCGACACCATCACCAATGAACCCTTTGAAGTGCGCAAGGTATTGATGGCGTCAATCACCTTCATTTTTTCAAAGATATAGATTGGACGGTGCTTCTTGATCAAGTCTTTCAGCTCCGCTTCATCATCCAGCACATCCAGCAGCTCTTTGGCGCGGACAATGCTGATGACTTTATCCATGCTGCCACGGCAGACCGGAAATAAGCTGTGCGGCACGGAAAGCACCTGCTCGCGTATCTGCTCAGGCGTATCATTCAGGTTCACCCAGGAAATCTGGCTGCGCGGCGTCATAATCGAAGCCACCGAACGCTCAGCCAAAGTCAGTACGCCGCCAATCATATAGCGCTCTTCATCCGCAAAAGCTTCCTGAGCCTGCTGCTGGCCGTCCGCAGATTCAACCTTGCCGCCCATCAGCTTTAAAATGCTGTCGGCGGTGCGGTGGCGCAGCGGAATTTTTGCTTCATGCTTCGCGACATTGCGCTGGGTAAACTGGTTGAATGCTTCAATCAGAATCGCAACGCCAATGCCGGAGTAAATATAGCCTTTTGGAATATGGAAACCGAAGCCTTCCGCAATCAGGCTGATGCCGATCAGCAGCAGGAAGCTTAGGCACAGAATCACGACAGTTGGATGGCGGTTCACAAAGGACGTCAATGGCTTAGACGCAAGCAGCATCACGGCCATGGCAACAATCATTGCAGCCATCATGACATAAATGTTGTCCACCATGCCAATTGCGGTAATAACCGAGTCCAGGGAGAACACCGCATCCAGCACCACAATCTGCGCTACAACTGCAGTAAAGCCGGCATAAACCACCTTGGTAGTTAATTTAACTTCAGGCTTGCCTTCAATTTTTTCGTGCAGTTCAGTCACGGCCTTATACACCAGGAACAGGCCGCCAAATAAAAGAATCAGATCCCGGCCTGAGAAAGTCCAGTCCAAGAGCGTAATAAGCGGTTTAGTCAATGTGACTAACCAAGAAATTGCGAACAGCAGCCCCAAACGCATCACAAGAGCGAGCGAAAGGCCAATAACGCGGGCTTTGTCGCGCTGTTCCGGAGGAAGTTTTTCAGCCAAAATGGCGATAAAAACCAGGTTATCAATACCCAGTACAATTTCAAGAATAATTAAAGTAATTAAGCCAACCCACAAACCGGGGTCTAATAAGAATTCCATCAGATGTTGTCTCCAAAACTATGAGTTTGAAGAGAATTAAGCAGATCTGCGCACGGCGACGGATCCATAAAAACAACCTGTATAGCCAAAGTTAATTTTATTATGCATAAACTGCGAATTTTGTAATGATTTTTTTGCATTTTTTAATAAATATATCGTTTTTTTCCAGAATTCCGGCAGCTGACTTCCAAAGTAGCCAGCCGCAGGGAAATTCAACGCTGACAAAAATAGACTGCGCGGTCACACTCAGCGCTTAAAATGAGAAAACAATGAACGCTCCACATAAACCATTGTTTAAAATTAGCATTTATTAAGTTTAGATAAAAAATATATTGATTGAGATGGCTTGTGGCCGAATTGCCTGAATTTTTCTGCAGCAAAGCCGCATTTTTAAATCTGAAATTTTCACTAAAATGAAAACATAGCCAAGATTATTCCCCCTAATAATCTGCAGCTTCAGCTTAGATGCATATATTTCCAATCCAAATCTAAAAATGCACAGGATTAACCGCTATGGCAAATGAAAAAGTATTAACCTTCAGCAAAAACGCTAAAACACTTGCGGACACAAGCCATAAAGGCAACAATGCTCCGTCTGTTCCCGGCAGCCGCGCTTAATTTGAAACAGCTGCAAAAAGGAAGCTGGACGACAGATTTCCTTGCATTTTATATTTTAAAAATCTATTGATATTGCAGCCTAAATTTTCATAAAATACTGACACGCTCAAATAAAATTACAAAAAAATCGGGGATCTTTATGACAAAGAAATATTCAAAATTCTTGCCGGTAGGTGATAATTTCAGTTTGGAAAGCTTTCCCTATTATTGGGTCACGCAAGTGCATGCCCAGTATGTATTGAATGTCGATCACGCCTTGAAAAAGTATGGAGTGGATAATTCCAGACGGCGCATTCTGCTTGCGCTGAAATCAAAACCGAATGCCAGCGTTTCAGACCTGTCTGAGATGATGGTTTCCAAAATGTCGACCACCACCAAAATCGTCTACCGCTTAAAGGATGAAGGCTTTGTTGACACCTATTCATGCGAAGATGATGCCCGCATTACCCGGGTCATCCTGACTGAAAAAGGCCATCAGATGACGCAAAAAATCAATGACTTAACCAATGTCGTGCTTGAGCAGTCTTTTGAGGGCCTGACGCCGCTTCAGATTGAAAAGACTATGGAAAGCCTGAAGCATATCTTCAAGAACCTTTCGCGTTAATTGGCAGCCAATAGGTCAATCGAAAAAATTCAGCTGGGGACTGATTTTTTCGATTTTTGCCTTAGGCGCATGAAAACATTCAAATTCATCAGCGGGAAAGCCTTCAACAAAGGGCTGAATGTTCGGACTGCGCCAGTTCAGCCATTCCTCCAAGCGCTGATGCGGTATCACAATCACCGAGCGCTTGACATTTCCAGGCTCATGAAACTCCTTCATCATGGGATGATCAATAGCATCCATGGTAATCATGCTGGCGGAGCGGATGACTTCACCGCCTTTCTGGCAAATATCATACAGCGCAGCAATATAGAATGCTTGTCCGTTCCTGCGCCGGACACCCCAGCGCTGAGGCTTGTTGTCGATATATTTCGATTCGTAAAACTCTGCAACCGGCATGGCGCCGAATTTGCATTTGCTGACTGCGTTAATGAAACTCGGCTTCTGCATCAAGGTTTCATTGCGCGCATTGTAGGTTTTCAGCGCAATTGATTTATCATCCGCCCATTTCGGGATCATGCCAAAATGCGCTTTGCGCCATTCCAGCCCCAGCGCAGACTGAAACAGCAAAGGCAGCTCATAATTAGGATAAATTTCATCTGCATATTCAAATGAAATCTCCGGCAAGCCTAACTGCTGCAGCTGCGCAATGGTCAGCGGTTTAAAATTGGCGCACATGATTTGAATCATTCAAAAAATATAGATCATCATAATAGAGTGCGGCCCAAGAGATCAACTCTGCGCCAGACTAAGCAGGCTGCCGCCCGCTTGTTTTCATTCACAGCGGGAGCGTCATCCAATGCGTGCGGGTGAATTCTTCAAAAATCCAGCGCCCATTGAACCGCCCCAAGCCTGAGTTCTTTTCGCCGCCAAAAGGCGCATTGGCATGGTCTGCCACGCTGATGCCATTGATATGCGTCATGCCGGCATCCAGCTGGGCAGCGAAGCCGGCGCCGCGTTCCAGACTGCGGGTACAGACAGCGCTGGACAGGCCGAAGCGCGTGCTGTTGGCCAACTCCAGCGCATGCGCCTCATTTTCCGCCTGCAGAATAGGCAAGATCGGCCCAAAGCTTTCTTCCTGCGCCAAATCTGCAGAAGGGTCGACATTGATAAAGACATGCGGCGCAACTAAATTGCCCTGAATCCCGCCATCATAGATCAGCTCTGCGCCCTGCTCCAGCGCAATTTGAATGATCTGCTGATGTTTTTTCACTTGAGCTGCATTGATTATCGGCCCAATCAGCGTATCCGCTTTGTCCGGATCGCCTACAGCGATCTGCTTGACCCGGGCCAGCAGCTTTTCAACATAAGCGTCATGAATTGATACATCGGCAATGACCCGGTTGGTGCTCATGCAAATCTGCCCCTGATGCAGAAAGCGCCCCATGACGGTCAGCTCAACAGCCAAATCTAAATCCGCATCATCTAAAATCACCAAAGGCGCATTGCCGCCCAGCTCTAAAGCCAGCCGCTTTAACGTTTCCCCGCCGACTGCTTTGGCGCCAACCCGCTGGCCGATTTCAGTTGAACCGGTAAAGGAGATCATTTTAGGCGCAGCATGCTCGACAAAGTAATCGCCGATTTCACCGCCTGAACCGGAAATTACATTTAAAGCGCCGGCCGGCAATCCCGCTTCCTCAAACAGCTTTCCCAGCAGCGTTCCGCCGGTGACGGGCGTGTCGCTGGCGGGCTTGAGCACCACCGTATTGGCGCAGGCAATCGCCGTCACTACCGAACGCATCGACAGATGAAACGGAAAATTCCAAGGGCTGATTACGGCTATAACGCCCAAAGGCTTGCGCAGGACGAAGCTGCGCCTCTGCGGATCTTTGCTTTCCAGCTGTTCCGTGAGCATTTTATCCGGAAAAGCGCCGGCTTCCTGAATAATGCCCAGCGCGGCGTCCACTTCAATACTGGCTTTTAAGCGCGAGCTGCCGGATTCCCGGATCAGCCAGCCCACAATCTCATCCCGCCTGGCGCGAATCACTTCCTGCAGCTTTTGAATAACTGATTTCCGCAGTTCAGCGGATTGCATCAGCTGCCCATAAAATGCCTTTTCCGCAGCAGCATAGGCGCTGTCCACATCCACCGTGCTGGCAGCAGCCATCTTAAAAATAATGTCTTGGCTGTACGGATTAATATTCTGAATGGATTGCGTTGAGGTACCTTTCAGCCATTGTCCGCCAATATACTGCAGCTCTAAATTTTGATAATGCGCCATTCCCTCTGCCCCTTTCCATAAATTAATTTCAATTTACTCTAAAGTGAGCCGGCAGATTTAGCCAGCGCTTCACGCCGCCGCTTACGTTTAGATAATAAAAAAGCCTCCGAAGAAGTAATGCTGATCAGTTAAGGAGTTTCACCGTAAACTCCTTAATTTGTTGGGCTATTCACGGCGGAGTCTTATCGTTTTTAAATTCGATATTTGGAGCTCGTTTTGTTCTTTTGTTTCGCCAAAAGAACCAAAAGCATTTGTCATCCGCGAAACCTGTTCACTTCCTGCACTTAAATAGCCTTTTTGCAAAAACAATCCATTTCAAATGCCACGCAGGTTGCGGATGACACTTCCGCGTATCAAATAATATCTTGGGTTTCAAAAAGAAAAAGCCTGTCAATTTCTTAACTGACTGGCATTACTCCGAAGAAGCAGCTCCAGACAGTTAAGGAATCAGGCAAAATCCGGAATTAAAAAATGCCAGTCAATTTATGAACTGACTGGCATTCTGAAAAAGCTTCTTTCAGCTTGCAGGCTTAGTCACCTGTATAGCCTTTCAGCTTTAAGCGCGCTGCGTGAAGCAGAGGCTCAGTATAGCCGGAAGGCTGTTCGCCGCCTTTGAATACCAGGTCATACGCAGCTTTGTATGCATAGCCGTCAAAGCTTGGCGCCATAGCAGTATATTCCGGATCATTGGCGTTTTGCTCATCCACAATTTTCGCCATGCGCTGCATTACTTCTTCAACTTGCGCTGCAGATACGATGCCGTGGCGCAGCCAGTTTGCAACGTGCTGAGAAGAAATACGCAGTGTTGCGCGGTCTTCCATCAAGCCTACGTTGTTGATATCTGGAACTTTAGAACAGCCTACGCCCAAGTCAACCCAGCGAACTACATAACCCAAGATGCCTTGCAGGTTATTTTCAAGCTCTTTGGTTTTTTCTTCTTCAGTCCAGCTGGTGTCTGCCGCTAAAGGCGGTGTCAGCAAGTCATCCAATGATAACGGCTGAGTATTCAACAGTTCTTTTTGACGCTCAGACACGTTGCACTGATGGTAGTGGATTGCGTGAATGACCGCGCCAGATGGAGACGGAACCCATGCGCAGCTTGCGCCCGCTTCCGGATGCTCAATCTTGGTTTTGTACATATCCAAAAGCATATCCGGCTTTGGCCACATGCCTTTGCCGATTTGCGCTTTGCCGCGCAGGCCAGCCTGCAGGCCGATCATGACGTTGCGGTTTTCATACGCTGGGAACCAGATTTGAGATTTCACTTCGCCTTTGCGGACAAATGGGCCGGCTTCCATAAAGGTATGGATTTCATCGCCTGTGCGGTCCATGAAGCCTGTGTTGATGAAGATCGTGCGGTCTTTCGCCTGCGCGATACAGTTCTTCAAGTTTACAGAAGTGCGGCGCTCTTCATCCATAATGCCGATTTTTAAAGTCTTCGCAGGCAAGCCCAGCGCCTGTTCAGCGCGCTCAAACAGTTCCACGGCAAATGCAACTTCTTCCGGGCCGTGCATCTTCGGCTTAACGATGTACATTGAGCCTTTGCGCGAGTTCTTGATGGTGTTTTCACCTTTGATGTCTGCAAAAGACAGCAATGGGGTAATTAACGCATCCATGATGCCTTCGTAGATTTCAGCGCCATCTACAAGGATTGCCGGATTGGTCATCAGGTGGCCAACATTGCGCAGAAGCATTAAAGAGCGGCCATGCAGCTTGGTTTCACCGCCAATCAAGTTTTTGTGGGTGCGGTCTTGGCTCAATTTGCGGGTAACGGTTTTGCCGTTTTTCTCGATAGACTCTTCCAAAGTGCCTTTCATCAGGCCCAGCCAGTTGCGGTAGCCTTCAACTTTTTCTTCAGCGTCTACAGCGGCAATTGAGTCTTCCAAGTCCTGAATTGTGGTCAAAGCGGATTCAAGAACCAGGTCTTTTACGCCGGCTGCATCTGTCTTGCCAATTGGGCTGTTCGCGTCAATTTCAATAACCACGTGCAGGCCATTGTTCAGCAGCACAATTTCAGTTGGCGCAGCTTCTTCGCCGTTAAAGCCGACAAATTGCGCTTCTTTAGCCAAAGCCGCTGCTGAGCCGTCTTTTAAAGTAACGGCTAATTTTTTGCCTTCTACCGCATATTTGACTGCATCGGCATGCGAGCCATTTGCCAGCGGGAAAGTTTCATTTAAGAAGTTTTTAGCAAATGCGACAACTTTTTCGCCGCGGACCGGGTTATAGCCCTTGCCTTTTTCCGCGCCGCCGTCTTCAGGGATTACGTCAAAACCGTACAGCGCGTCGTATAAAGAACCCCAGCGCGCATTCGCTGCATTTAAGCAGTAGCGCGCATTGCGCACAGGCACAACCAGTTGCGAGCCTGCCAATAACGCGATTTCTTCGTCTACATTTTCAGTTGTAATTTGGAAATCTTCTACTTCTGGTACCAAGTAGCCAATTTCGGTAAGGAAAGCTTTGTAAGCTTCGAGTTCAAATTTGTTGTTGCGGTGCCATTCATCAATTTTCGCCTGAATGTCGTCACGCTTAGCCAATAGTGCTTTGTTCTTTGGGCTAAGATCGACA
>NZ_JAVXCI010000075.1:0-8187 GCF_036659555.1 Acinetobacter sp. | reverse complement strand
ATACGTGCAGTCATTGTCTTTCCTGATATTGCTACTTTTTATAACAAGAGATTCCAGTATACCTATTTATACCTAGCTGAATAGCACTATCACATTACTAAATAGCGATCATTTTCCATTAAACAAATACCCTTATTATTTAATGAAATGAAGATCAGAAACGCGACATTATCATCAGCTTGAATGCTCTCAAACAGTTTATAAAGTTTTTGAAATGCCGAAATTAGACTTAAGTGCAGAATTTTGCCTCAAAACTGTACAAAATATCCATTTTCAGTCTTAGGGAAACTAGATTAAGCCATGAAAAACGCGAAATGTCGATAAATTCGCCAGCCTATTTTGCATAAAAAAAAGCGCCGGATTGCGGCGCTCATTTGGTGCAGTTTTTTTGCCTATTCAGCATTCTCTGGCGCATTGATCTGGCGGTGCGCAGAATTCAGGTAATCATCTGACTGCATTTCCAGCAAGCGTGAACGGGTGCGTTCAATTTCAAAGGCAAGCTTTTCGCCTTGGTAAAGATCAATAATTGAATCTTCCGAGGTCAGCAGCAGCTTGACGCCGCGGTCATAAAACTCATCGACCAGATAAATAAAGCGGCGCGTGCCTTCAGATAAGTAGTCCGTCATATGCGGCACATTGCTGACCAGCACGGTATTGTAAATATTGGCAATCTCAATAAAGTCCGCAGGGCTGCGCGGCTTCAGGCACAGCTCTGAATATTCGCACCACAGCACGTCTTCGGTATGGCCGATGGTTTCTACAATGCGCTTATTGATAATGATCGGCTCTTGCGACTGCACCTGAGTCTGGGTCAGCGCGGTAAAGCGCTGCGCCATCCAGACTTTATTTTCATGCGTCAACGGCGTTTTAAACAGCTGCGCCTGCTTCAGCACGCGCAGGCGGTAATCCACGCCGGCATCGACATTCAGCACCGCGCAGTGCTTTTTCACCATTTCAATGGTGGGAATAAAGCGGTCACGGTGAATGCCGTTTTTATACAGGCCATCCGGCGCAATGTTTGAGGTCGCCACCAAGGTCACGCCGCGGGTGAACAGCTTCTGGAACAAGTCGCTCAGAATCATTGCGTCTGTCACGTTGGACACAAAGAATTCATCAAAGCAAATCACTACCGCTTCTTTATAAATCTGCTCTGCCACCAGATCCAGCGGATTGCGCTGGCCGGACAGCTTGTTCAGCTCGCGGTGCACATACTGCATAAAATGATGGAAATGCATGCGGGTTTTGCGGCGGAACGGCACCGAATCATAGAACTGATCCATCAGCCAAGTTTTGCCGCGGCCGACACCGCCCCACATATACACGCCGCGCGGCGAGCTTTGGCGGCGGAAACGGCGGAATGCCTTTTTAGAGGCTTTGAAGCGCTGCAGCAGCTCATGCCAGACCCGGTCCAGCTCATGCACCGCCTGCGCCTGCGCGTCATCCGGCAAAAATTGTCCAGAGGCCAGCGCCTGCGCATAGCGCTCTGCCGGTGAAATTGGAGTAAAAGCGGTGCTGTGTGGAGATTGAAAGTCTGACATATCATTTAATACTATTTTGGGCTATAGAAAAGTATAGCGAAGATTGAACCGTAATATATAACACTTTGGCATTAATATGCTTAGGCTATTTTGTATATTGGCGCGGGCTTTGCCCAAACCAGCGTTTGAATGCATGGTTAAATGCAGCAGGCTCCGAGTAGCCTAAAAGTTCCGCAATCATCTCAATTGAATATTCCTTATATTCCATCAGGCGCAAGGCCTTGTCCTTAATAATCTCTTCCCGGATCTGCTTGTAGCTGGTGTCCAGCTGCTGCAGCTGATGGCGCAAAGTGCGCTCCGGCACATTCAGCGCCTGCGCAGTTTCCGCCATGCTGGGCATTGCCCCGGACTGCAGCTCCAGATAATCCTGAACCCGCTGCACCAGCGAAGGCGCGCCTTCATCTGCCCTCAGGCGCTCCAGCTCGGCAATGCATTTAGATTCATACAGCTTAAAGGTAACTGGATCTGCTGAAGGGATTTTCACATCCAGCACCGCCTGATCCAGCCCAAATGATGCAAACTGCGCGCCAAATTTAACCTGCGCGCCGTAATAGCCCTGATAAACCGCCAGCTGCGCCGGATCTGCCGGCTGCTGGAACGGCAGCTCAATCTGCACATGCGGCGCAGCCAAGCCCATCATTTTGTACAAATCACGGATAAATTTGTAAGTGCCGGATATTTCAGCCTGCGCCAGCAGCAGGCCCAATGCAGTATGCATATCCTGAGGCTGATAGCGCAGCGTGGCGCGGCGCTCAGAAAAATCCAGCGCCAAGCGCCCGGTTAAGTGCGTCAGCTGCTGAAAGCGGATGCCCTGATCCAGCACGGTGCGGATGTCCGGACTGGTGACCAGCAGCATCAGCAATGGGCCATAGCCCGCCAGCGCATAGTGCTGCCCAATGAATAAGCCTTGTTCCGGCGCCACGCCTTCGCCAATGACTTTCAGCACATCCCGCTCTAAACTGGGATGAATCACTGAAGCTGCATCCAGCGCATCTATGCGCAGCCCAATGCCCTGCAGTTTTGAATCGACATCTATCCCGGCCTTGCGCATGCCCTGCACCAGATACATTAAGCTTAGAATAGATCGCTTCATAGCAGCACAAATCCATGAATATTTTTACCTTTTGTACTATAAAAAGCCGGGCTTGCAAATTGCCGTTTAGATCAATTTTCCTGTCAGGCGGATCATGGCGCTGCAGCGGCCAACTGCTTTATGCTAGGCAGCATAAGGACAATAAGAGCTTAAAACCATGCATGATGCACAGCAGCGCCCCTTCATTCAAAAAACCCGGATTGCCATTATCGGCGGCGGCTTTGGCGGCATTGCCATGGCGATACGCCTGCTGCAGAACAATATTCAGGATTTCATCATTTTAGAAAAGGCCAGCAGCTTTGGCGGCACATGGCGTGAAAACCAATATCCTGGCGCTGCCTGTGATGTGCAGTCGCATATGTATTCGCTGTCCTTTGCGCCGAAAGCAGACTGGTCAAGGCGCTATGCCGAAGCGCCTGAAATTTTCGATTACATTCAGGGTTTAATTGCTGACTTTGACTTAGCGCGGTATGCGCGCCTGCAATGCGAAGCGCTTGCCGCGGCTTATTTGGAAGATGAATGCGAATGGCAGCTCACATTAAGCGATCAAAGCACCTTAATGGCGCAATATGTCATTTTTGCATCCGGCCCGCTGCATGTGCCGCAAATTCCACAGATTGCCGGCATCGAAAAATTCAAAGGCAAAGTTTTTCATTCTTCGCAATGGGATCATGCATATGATTTGCGCGGCAAAACTGTCGCCTCGATTGGCACCGGCGCCAGCGCCATTCAATACATTCCTGAAATTGCCCCGCAAGTTCAGCAGCTTTATGTGTTCCAGCGCACAGCCGCCTGGGTGATTCCGCGCGATGAGCGCCTGTATAAAAATATTGAGAAGCATTTATTTGCAAAGTTTGACTGCTTCAGGAAACTGCACCGCGCGCGCCTGTACTGGTCAAATGAGTCCCGCGCTGTGCCGATTATGCAGCCGGCAATCATGAAATACGCGCAGAAACTGGCGGAAGCCTATATCCGCCTGCAAGTTAAAGACAAGGCTTTAGCTAAAAAGCTCACTCCCGATTACCTCATGGGCTGCAAGCGGATTCTGGTCTCGAATAAATATTTTCCAGCATTCAACCGCAGCAATGTGGAACTGGTTTCAGAAGGCATACAGGCCCTGACTGAGCACGGCATTTTAACCAAAGACGGCAAAGAGCGGAAAATTGACTGCCTGATTTACGGCACTGGCTTTATTACCGACCCGCGCATCTATTTAAAGCCATTTCACTGCACAGGGCTGCAGGGCATTGAATTAAAGGATGCATGGAAAGACGGCGCAGAAAGCTACTATGGCATCAGCACCAAAGGCTTTCCGAACCTGTTCCAGCTGCTCGGCCCGAATACCGTGCTGGCGCATAATTCAGTGATCTTCATGATTGAATCTCAAGTGGAATACATCCTGCAGATGCTGAATCTTGTTGAAAAAACCCAGACCCAGGCCATTGCAGTGAAGGATCAGGTTCAAGACCGCTTTAACGCGCGCGTTCAAGAGATGCTCAGCGGAACAGTTTGGCAATCCGGCTGCGTGAGCTGGTATCAGCAGGATGGAGGCAGAAATTTTGCGCTTTGGCCGACCTACACATGGAAATACTGGCTGCAAACCAGAAAACTGAACCCTGCAGACTATCTTCTGCTGTCTAAATCCAAAGCAGGCCGTGCAGCTTAAATCTGAACAGGTCATAATAGGCAGATGTCCTTCACCTGCCTATAATATGTTATGCAATCGCTTTGGCTGATTTTCCAACTTTTATTCTGCCTCTTTCTAGGCTTCGCTCTTGCCCGCAGGCTGCCGCAAAAATTTGAACAGCTCTGCTTTAAAATTCTGCCCTACTTCACCTATGTGCTGCTGATTGCGATTGCCATCGAATTTTCGCAGACACTGCACAGCATCAGCAGCCCTGCGCAGATTTTACTCAGCGCGCTCAGCATCGCATTGGCGACTTCAGCCGGAGCCTTCCTCTGCTGCTACGTCCTATTTAAAGCCATCGGCTATCAGCCGCTGCAGGGCAAAGTATCGGCAGAGTTGCTGGCCGGCTCCCTGCTGAACATCAGCTACGCTTTTTTTGCGCTGGCGCTGGGCTACGGCATTGCGGAACTCTCTGCATATTTTTCCATCAGCGTTCAGGTCAGCACATGGCACCTGCTTTTAGCCTTTATGTATTTGATCGGCTTAGATTTGGCCTATTCGCCGCTGGACCGCTCATGGCTGAACTGGAAGATTCTGCTGATCCCGCTAGCCTGCATTATCGGCTCAACCTTAGGCGCGGCGGCGGTGTCTTTCTTCCTGAGCGATATCAGCCTGAAGGATTTGATTATGCTGGCCCAAGGCTATGGCTTTTATTCCATGACCGGCATTGTCGTCACTGAACTGAAAAATGTGCATTTAGGCAGCATCGCCTTAATTAATGATTTGTTTAGAGAAATTTTTGCGATTTTATTTATGTATTTAATCGGCTGGCGCTATCCGCGCTCCGCGATTTCTTCTGCAGGCGCAACCGCTATGGATGTGACCTTGCCGATGGTCAAGCAGGCCTGCGGCAACGATTTCATCCCGCATGCCATGGTCAGCGGTTTTGTTTTATCTGTGCTGGCGCCGATTGCAGTGAGTGTGCTGGCGGCGCTTTAACCGCCTGCAGCTCAATCCCCTCTCAAAAAAAGGGCTGAACAAAGTCTATTCCATCATGAAGATTCCCCTCTCCCTCTGCGAAAAGAGTTAGAGAGGGTAAAATTACAGCGACGCTAAAATATCTTTCAATGTTTGGCGCATATTTTCCGATTGCGTAATTGGTCGGCCAATCACCAGATGCGTAGAACCGTCCAGCATGGCCTGTTTCGGCGTGACAATGCGCTTTTGGTCATCGGCATTTGAACCCGCAGGACGGATGCCCGGAGTAACCAAGGCAAAGTCCTGCCCCAAAGTCTCTCGCAGCATTTTCGCTTCCTGTGCAGAACACACCACGCCATCCAGGCCGCTTTCTTTGGTCAGTTTTGCAAGGCGCTGCACCTGTTCAAACGGCTCAATGTCCAGTCCGATATCCTTCAAGTCTTCCCGGCCCATTGAAGTCAAAACCGTCACCGCAATCAGCTGCGTCGCATAGTTTCCGGCCTGCAGGCGTGCTGCGCAAGTTTCCATCATCTTGCGGCCGCCCGATGCATGCACATTCACCATCCATACGCCCAAGTCCGCCGCTGCGCAAACCGCCTGAGCAGTCGTGTTCGGAATATCATGGAATTTTAAATCCAGAAAAACCTCAAAGCCCTGGCCATGCAAAGCTTTCACTACACTTGGGCCTTCATGGGTAAACAGCTCTTTGCCCACTTTTACTCGGCACAATGATGGATCAAGCTGATCTGCTATTGTTAAGGCGTCATATTGGCTTTTGGCATCCAAGGCAACAATAATACTCACGAATCTCAGTTCCATCCCATAAAAGTGGGCCAATTATAAAGTGATTAACCCGATGAACAAAGCTGCAAAGCATCACTCAGGAAAAAAACCTGATGATTTCATGCCTCAATATGCATCAGCGCAGTTCAGAAATTCAGATTGCCTGGGAATCTTCCTTCAATGCCTGAAAATATGCGACTGATCTGCAGTTTTTATTTTTATCAGAATTTTATTTTAGCGGCCGCCTATTCCATCCGCTTTTCCGGCTTGACACTGACCCAGCATTTTATCCTCAGCCAGCAGCAGAAACAGCGCTTTAGTAATGCCACAGCCGCTTTTCCAGCCTCAGCCAGCCAAATAAGCAAAAAAAAAGCTCTTTACTGCTAAACAATAAAGAGCCTTAGAAACAATACAGCCATTACAGCGGGTTTGATTTCTTATCTTCCGGGTGAATATCCAAGACAGTCTTTTCATGCCTTGTATGCGCAGCAGCCTCAGCAGCAGCCAATTGCGCTGCATGAATCTGCTCTTTGCGCAGGTGTTCAATGTCTTTACGCAGCCTTTTGATTTCCCAATTGTTTTGGAATACTCGGAATACCTGAACACCCAGTAATAGACCCAGTACAAGACCTAAGGCTAAAGTCAGCAGAAGCAGCAGGCCTAGGCGCATTGCCGGCACTTGCGTAAACAGCAAATCCACTGACAATTCAGTTCCATTCTGCAAAACAAGGAACAGCGAATAGCCAAACAGAACAATAAGCAATACGACTAAAACGTAACGCATAAACTACCTCTGAATCTTAAATTATCCGGCAGATCCGTTTACTGCATCACGCAATGCTTTGCCTGGCTTAAAGTGAGGCACTGCTTTTGCAGCAACTTCAACCGATTTTCCTGTTTTCGGATTACGGCCAACGCGCGGTTCACGGTGATGCAAGGCAAAACTGCCAAAACCGCGAATCTCTATACGATTGTCTGATGAGAGCGCTTCAATCATCTGATCGATCATAATCTTAACAGCTTCTTCAACCAGCGGTTCTGCTAAATGCGGGTTTTTAAGAGAAATACGCTCTATTAAGTCTGACTTATTAAGTGCTTCAGTAGTCATCTGCGACCTCTTTAATTATCAAGCTACTTGGAATCGATTCCTAATAATAACCTGTTTAAATACAAAACGGTAGCGCAATAATGGCTTACTGCGCTACCGTTTACAGTAATTGTGTAAAAAGTATTGTTTAATTTACATTAACAATACAAATCAGACACTTACTTAGTGGTTCATTTGAGCTTTGATCAAGTCGCCAATCGTCTTAGGACCATTGTCTTGAGAAGTCGTCGCTTGACGCAAGTTAGCTACAGCTTCTTTCTCTTCAGCTTCGTCTTTCGCTTTGATAGACAAGTTGATAGAGCGTGACTTGCGGTCAACGTTGATGATTTTCGCTTCAACTTCTTGGCCAACTTCTAAGAATTTAGTTGCATCTTCAACGCGGTCGCGGTTAATTTCAGATGCTTTCAGAGAAGCTTCAACTTCGTCAGCCAACTTAACAGTCGCGCCTTTAGCGTCAACTGCAGTTACAGTGCCTTTAACCAGCGCACCGCGTTCGTTAGCAGCTAAGAAGTCATTGAACGGATCGCTGTTCAATTGCTTGATGCCAAGGCTGATACGGTTGCCTTCAGCGTCAACTGAAAGGATAACCGCTTCAACTGTGTCGCCTTTCTTGTAACGGCGGATAGCGTCTTCGCCTTGCTCGTTCCAAGAAATGTCAGACAAGTGAACTAGGCCGTCGATGCCGCCTGGCAAGCCGATGAAGATACCGAAGTCAGTGATAGATTTGATCGTACCAGAAACTTTTTCGCCTTTGTCGTGGTCTTTAGCAAACTCTTCCCACGGGTTAGCGCGAGTTTGTTTGATACCCAAAGAAATACGGCGGCGTTCTTCGTCAACTTCAAGAACCATAACATCAACTTCGTCACCGATCTGAACAACTTTAGACGGGTGGATGTTTTTGTTCGTGTGGTCCATTTCTGAAACGTGCACTAAGCCTTCAACGCCTTCAGCGATTTCAGCGAAGCAGCCGTAGTCAGTCAGGTTAGTAACGCGGGCTTTAACGATAGAACCTTTAGGGTAACGGTTCATGATCGCTAACCATGGATCTTCGCCTAATTGC
>NZ_JAVXCI010000074.1:0-16936 GCF_036659555.1 Acinetobacter sp. | reverse complement strand
CGCATTGAACACAAAAATAGAAGCCTGTTCCGGGTTTTTCGCCAGCAGTAACCATTTTTGTTCTCCATATGTTTTTAGAAATGGTCTAACCAGTATAACCTTCTTATGATGATTGTCTATTGGTCATTTCGCCTGATGATGGCGGCAGATTGGCAAAAAATGATTTCAAAACTTTTCTCGTTCTTGCGGTAGCGCGCCCGCTCTTTCTTCTACGCAAAAGTCATCAGACATTCGAACTACTACTAAAATAAATCATTCGAATATCTTTGCTTCTGCTCATCTTGTACCCCGTTAGTATCATTAAGATACTCAATTAACTCTTTAAGAGCTATTAAATAAAAAGAGCTTGTTCCAGAGTCTAATAAATGTGTAATCCCATGATAACGGCGTTGATGTAAATTATCTAAATCCAAATATGAGACTATGTCATAGTTTTTTTTCCATTCATGACCAACCTCCCAAACTATCGCCAAATGAATTTCTTTTTCATTTTTATATTCACTCTCAAAATCCCCTATTAATGCATCCAAATTATATTTATATTCTAATATTTTAGGTGGGCTTGAAACCTCTTTCAATGAGGATGAATCATCAATACCTAAAGGATTTTTTTCAATATCAAAAACATGATTATTAACTGGCTCTTTAATTGTAAATTTAAAAATACCATCATATTGTTTTATTTGACTTGTTGCATAAAGCTTTATACCTCTAATTACCCCACCCGCAATTAACTGATTAAATAAAACAATTACGTCTTGTTCAGATTGTGGCTCTGATACAATAGATATTTCATTTACTGGCAAGAAAAAGTTTTTGTTGGTTAATCTTAAGGGATTAGTATTTTCATGATTTTCTTGTGCCCTAACCCACTCATGCAACTCAATCTCTTTATCAATATCAGGTTTAGTACCGCTATCATTTTTTAAAAGTTTTTTCCAGTTTTTAAATTTATTAACAATTTGTACTGAAATATTTTCGGCAATTTCTTTTAGTTCTGGTTGAAAACCTTTCCTCCCCAAATCAGGATCAGCATCTTTAAAATGAATAACTACATGTGTCTGATTCTGATACCCAATATTAGATGTCAGAGGAATAACAATAACTTCTCCTTGTATCATTTTATTATTAGCAAGTTGCAATCCCCCTCTTAATACCCTATAACCTTTACGAAGCTTAGCTTTATTATCGTTAAGTTCATCCCATACAGAAGTAGAATAGGTAAAATACCCATAGGCTTCAATATTATATTTTTCAATCAAATCTACATCTTTTTGTTTCAATAATTGGCATAATTCTTGGGTTGAAAAATATTCATATATTCCATTTGAGTGAAAATATCGTTGTGGTAATGATGTTGGATCTTTATTCGCATCTAATAATTTTTTTTGACAATCTAATACTTCTTTTAAATTCACGCTTGCTTTTATTTTTGTATGAGGAAAAATATATTCTGCCAGCTGATTTTCTAATTTATTTTCAACACCATTTTTATCTATGACTTTTAAATTGAAAAAAATATTTTCACCTTCAAAATCTAGAAATCTTATAGTTCCTAACGGCGTTTTAGTTAATAACAAATATAGCCACTGTTCAGGAGTAGTAGCCATATACCATGCTAGGTCTTTAGGTCTAGTATTTTCTCCACCAAAATATAATTTGAATATAGAACCCTTATCAAGCGTATTAAAATCATCATCATTAAAACCTGATTGTGTAACTACTGGCCTTGTTATAATTCCTTTATAATCTTCTACCCATTCTCTACCACTTTTCAGCTCACCAATAAATTCATATGTTCCATTTTTGGTTCCAAAGTTAAGTTTATTAAACCCATAACCAATATAAGTTGCTCCTACACCTTTATTTCCACGACTTTCACCATTATTTTTAAAAGATATGTTAGGAGCTAGAAAAGATTGAAACTCTTTTTCATTAAAACCTGTACCATTATCAACTATTAAAAAAGAATTTTCTTTTAAATTAATAGTTAACCATATATGCCTTTTATAATCTTGATCTATTTCGTTCTTTTTACGGCGATCAACTGCATCCATGGCATTTTGAATCAACTCTGAAAAAGAATCGTACATACCAACATAAGATTTTAAAATATTTTTTATTTCTCTTTTTTGTGCTGCAGATACAATTTCAGTGTCTGCTTCTCTACCAGATGCAAGTGGATCCCAAACCTTACTTTCCATATTCTTGTCTTCAAATTTCACATATTAACAAATGGTAAGAAGTTTTTTAGAATCTTCTTACCAAATTAAAATTTAATTTAAATTCCCTTCCAAGAAATCCTGCGCAAAGCGTTGCAATACACCGCCCGCTTCATATACAGACACTTCTTCTTCAGTATCCAAACGGCAAGTTACAGGCACTTCAACGATTTCACTCTTACCTTCATCCGTCGCACGCTCAATGACTAAAGTTAAAGTCGAACGCGGCGAAATATTGCCAATCACGCTATACAGCTCAGTACCATCCAGCTTTAAGGTTTTACGGTCAGTTCCTGCTTTAAACTCCAGCGGCAGCACGCCCATACCCACAAGGTTAGTACGGTGAATGCGCTCAAAACCTTCCGCCACAATCGCTTCCACGCCGGCAAGGCGCACGCCTTTGGCAGCCCAGTCACGGCTGGAACCCTGACCATAGTCCTTGCCCGCAATAATAATCAGCGGCTGCTTGCGGTTCATGTAGGTTTCAATCGCTTCCCACATGCGCATCACTTCGCCCTCAGGCTCCACACGCGCCTTAGAACCCTGCTTAATGGTGCCGTCCGCGCGCACCACCATTTCATTAAACAGTTTCGGGTTGGCGAAAGTCGCGCGCTGCGCCGTTAAATGGTCGCCGCGGTGCGTTGCATAAGAGTTGAAGTCTTCCTCAGGCACGCCCATTTTGTGCAGATATTCACCTGCTGCAGAATCCATCATAATCGCATTGGATGGTGACAAATGATCGGTAGTGATGTTGTCCGGCAGAATCGCCAGCGGACGCATATTGGACAAGGTGCGCGGCGCTGCCAAAGCCCCTTCCCAGTACGGCGGACGGCGGATATAGGTGCTTTGCGGGCGCCAGTCATACAGCGGGCTGGCGGCCTTTTCCTTTACGCCCAAGTCGAACATTGGAATATACACTTTGCGGAACTGCTCAGGCTTCACCGCTTCTTTCACCAATGCATCAATTTCTTCATCCGACGGCCAAATGTCCTTCAGGTAAACCGGGTTGCCGTCTTTGTCATTACCCAGCGCATCTTTTTCAATATCAAAACGGATGGTTCCGGCAATCGCATAGGCGACTACCAATGGCGGAGAAGCCAAAAACGCCTGTTTTGCATAAGGATGGATGCGGCCGTCAAAGTTGCGGTTGCCCGAAAGCACTGCCGTGGCGTACAGGTCACGGTCAATAATTTCCTGCTGAATTTTCGGATCCAGCGCGCCGGACATGCCGTTGCAGGTGGTGCAGGCATAGGCCACAATGCCGAAGCCGAGCTTTTCCAAATCATGCAGCACGCCGGCTTCTTCAAGGTATAAAGCCGCAGCTTTAGAACCCGGCGCAAAGGATGATTTTACCCAAGGCTTGCGGGTTAAGCCCAGCTCATTGGCCTTGCGCGCCAGCAGGCCGGCAGCCACGGTATTGCGCGGGTTTGACGTATTGGTGCATGAGGTAATGGCGGCGATAATCACAGCGCCGTCCGGCATCAGGCCATCGGTGCGCTGTTCCACCACGCCGGCAATGCCTTTTTCTTTCAGGTCTGCGGTAGATACGCGCGCATGCGGGTTAGACGGCCCGGCAATGTTGCGGGTAACGGCTGAAAGGTCAAAACGCAGCACGCGCGGATATTGCGCAGCTGTCATGTCTGACGCCCACAGGCCGATTTCTTTGGCATAAGCTTCAACCAGCTTGACCTGCTCCGCCTCACGGCCGGTCAGCGTCAGATAATCAAGGGTGTTCTGGTCAATATAGAACATGGCCGCGGTTGCGCCGTATTCCGGAGTCATATTAGAGATGGTCGCGCGGTCGCCGACAGACATGCTGTCTGCGCCTTCACCGAAGAATTCCAGATACGCGCCCACCACGCGCTCTTTGCGCAGGAATTCCGTCAAGGCCAATACAATGTCAGTCGCGGTAATGCCCGGCTTGCGCTGACCCACCAGCTCTACACCGATAATGTCCGGCAGGCGCATCCACGATGCGCGGCCCAGCATCACGTTTTCAGCTTCCAGGCCGCCCACGCCGACAGAAATCACGCCAAGCGCATCGGTATGCGGGGTATGCGAATCCGTGCCGACACAGGTATCCGGAAAGGCCACGCCGTCGCGGTTCTGAATCACCGGAGACATTTTCTCCAGGTTGATTTGATGCATGATGCCGTTGCCGGCAGGGATTACATCGACATTTTCAAAAGCGGTTTTGGTCCATTCAATAAAATGGAAGCGGTCTTCATTGCGGCGGTCTTCCACGGCGCGGTTTTTCTCAAAAGCGTCCGGGTCAAAGCCGCCGTATTCCACAGCCAAAGAATGGTCTACGATCAGCTGCGTCGGCACAACCGGATTGACTTTAGACGGGTCGCCGCCTTGGTCGGCAATGGCGTCACGCAGGCCGGCCAAGTCCACCAGCGCGGTTTGCCCTAAGATGTCATGGCACACCACGCGCGCTGGATACCACGGAAAGTCATGGTCTTGCTTGCGGTTAATCAGTTCTTTCAGCGACTGTTCCAAAATGGCCGGATCGCAGCGGCGCACCAGCTGTTCCGCCAGCACTTTGGAAGTATAGGGAAGTTTGGCATATGCGCCTGGCTGAATATCTTCTACGGCTTGGCGCACGTCATAGTATTCGAGCTGGGTGTCTTGCAGTGGTTTGCGGTAGTTTTTGTTCATTGCTTAGCTGCCTTATGAATCGTTTTTTTTACTGCGTGTTTTTGTCGACATTCACACTGTAGTTGCTGGCATAGTACACTGCCGAAAAGCCATTTCCCAAATCCTTTAAATTTCATTGACTTAAATATAAAAACAGGGGTTTTAGAAATATCTGGTTACATTACTTTTGGGATATTTGCTCTAAATGTGATTTTTTTTCAAAAATAGCGGAAAATAAGCCTAATTCTTTAGTATTAGATTTAAAACAGGCGAACAATACATGAGCGATCTAGCTTTTTCCTCATTCACCCTAAACGGCCCGGATGCGCAAAAATTCCTGCAGGGCCAAGTGACCTTAAATGCCGAAGCTTTAACGGAAAATGTGACGCGCTATACCGGCATCTGCAGCCTGAAAGGCCGCATCCAGTTTGGCCTGTGGCTGAAAAAAGTGAATCCGGAAAGCTTTGTGATTGCCGCCACGGCGGATCAGGCGGAAGAACTGGCCAAGCATATTAAAAAATATGGCGCGTTTTCCAGAATGAAGCTGGAAAAAGCCGGCGCGGTCTACCCGGTGCTGAACGGCAGCAGCACCGACTTTACTGCAGCGGAAACTGATATCGCCGCCTGGCAGCTGCAGGCGATTCAAGCCGGCCAGGCATGGATTACCGCCGCTACAGCCGAACTGTTTCAGCCGCAAGAATTGCGCTTGCATCAGCGTGAAGGCGTGCATTATGACAAGGGCTGCTACTTGGGTCAGGAAGTCATTGCACGCCTGTGGTTTAAAGCCAAGCCTAAGGCGTGGCTGCATGCCATTCAAGGCGCTGGCGCTGTTCCTGCGCCAGGCGAACAGCTTGATAAAAGCATTCAAGTGGTCAACAGCGCTGCGGTTGAAAATGGCTATATTGCTTTGGTGATTGCCCGTCCTGAAGCCTTAGCGGAGCTGGATGCGGCGGTTTTAGACTTGCCTGAAAGCTTGAGCGGCGATGTGGCTAGACCTGCTTAAGTCTATAAATTTTAGACTGTTGTGATACATTAGCCTCTACGATTAGGTAATGCTGATCAGTTAAGCGTAATTTCATTATTACTCATTGATGAATCTCCCCTAACCCCTCTTTACAAAAGAGGGGGATGAACAGCGTTGCTGTGCAAGGAATTCAAGACCATTCTAAATTTCAAAATGCTCCCTCCTTTGAAAAAAGTGAGCAGCACTGCTGCGCAAGGGGAAGATTAAAAAAACTCTTAACTGACTGGCATTACTAAGATTAGGGGCTTTTTAATGACTGCAAAATTATATTATTGGCTATAACTCCCCCACCCTTATAAAAACAATCAATAGAGCTTATGCAAAATGCCTGAACTGATCAGCATCGCCGCAATAATGCGCTGCCGCGGCCTGCACTTGCCTGCCCGATTAAATGCTTATAAAATATCAAAATCATGTGTTATCGCGGCTGCTGAACCCGATCAGCTCATGAGTTTAAAAATGGAACCGATAACGCAAAATTTTGAAAATAATTCAAACCGGAACCGCGCTTGGCGGCGCAAAATCAATTATCTGCACCGCGGCCGGGACTGCAGGCATACTTCAACCCTTTGGAAGCCTGAAAAAAACTGGAAACTCCTTTGGAGCAGGTCATTAAAAATATCCCGCGCTAAACAGCTTGCTGTTGAGTATCCGCGCATTTCTTCAGCGCAAAGATTAAAACAAGCGCAATTTGATTTTTGGATTACTGTGAATTGAACACTCTTTTCATCTGCAGCAGCAACCAGTGGCGCAGCCCAACTGCCGAGAGAATCTTTGCAGCAGGCCGCGGCCTGCGCACCCGCTCCGCAGGCACAAGCAAGCACGCCAAACACACGGTTTCTGTGAAAGATATCGCCTGGGCGGATTTAATTGCCGTGATGGAGCATAAACACAGGCAGGCCATTCAGGAAAAGTTCGCAAAAGAACTGAAGCATAAGAAAATCATCGTCTTAGACATTCCAGATGACTATCAGTATATGGATGCTGAACTGATTGAAATGCTGCAGCTCTCCATGGCGGCTTACCTGCCTGAATAAATTAAACAAGCGGCCGGCTGCTTCTAAAAATCATGAAACAGCTTGTTCATGTCTTTGATGATGTACTGCTTAAAATGGAAAGCGCGCGCGTGCTTGGCGTCAAATTTCGCCGTCACGCCGTCCTTTGCAAAAACATAGACGCGGTCTTCTTTACTCACTAAAAATTCGGCGCCCAGCTTCATCAGCAGCGCGTCAATTTTCGCTTCATCCGGAATAGATTCATCCTGACTTACTTTGTCATAATTGCGTTTAATGCCTTTAACAAACATGCCTGTACTCATTGATGGATTGCAGCTGTGATTTAATCAAAAACTTTGCTAAAAGCAAGGTTCCTCTGCAGAAAAACTCAGAATCGCCTCATCATGGGCAGATAAACTGCAGAAACAGCCAGTCAGGCAGCCTAGCCGGCCATGGCTGAGGCCAGAATACAGCCAAAACAGAACAGCTTTTTATACGGATGCGGCAGCATGCAGAATACCCGCTTGCAGAGAGAGGCAAACCGTCTGAAATATTTCACAAAAGGCATATTTACTTTCACACAATTCTAACTATGATGTGAATTAAGGTTTTCCAACACATGCACAAATACACATAAATGGATTTATGTTAATGTTTTTAAAAGGTTTATAAATGAAAAAAATTCTACTCGCGGGTTTAATTGCATTATCTTCCCAATTTGCGCTGGCAGGCATGGATACCAAATCCATTGATCCTGAATTTACGAAAATTGAGGCGATGGTCAAGGCTAAAAATATGACCGGCGCTTATCAGGCATTGGACAAATTGGCAAAACAGGGCAATGCGCAGGCGCTGTATAATCTCGGCTACCTGACGCAGACAGGCCAAGGCACGGCAAAAGACGAGAAAAAAGCCATTCAGCTGTATGAGCAGTCCTCAGCTAAAGGCTACCCGGTGGCCAGCTATGTGCTGGGCAAAAATTATATTGTCGGCTCAATGGGCCTGAAGTCTGATCCGGCCAAAGCCAAGCAGTATCTTGAAAAAGCCGCTTCGCAAGGCTTTGAGGATGCCAGCGTTGATTTAGCCGTGCTGCTGTTCTCTGAAAACAAGCCTGAATCAGATAAAGCCGGACTGGCGCGCTTGGACCCGCTGATTAAAAAAGGCAATTATCAGGCCATTCACGCCAAAGCGCTGTATGACATCAGCACCGGCTTTAAAAACAAAGATGAAAAACCGATTCAGCAAGGCCTGAGCAGCATTCAGGATTTAGCGAAAAAAGGCTATATTCCAGCGCTGATGGCTGTGGGCAATATGTTTGCCAACGGCAATATTGTTCCGCAGAACCTGCCGGAAGCCAAAAAAATCTTTACCGCCTTAGCCAAGGAAAATGTGCCGCAGGCCAAAGCGTCACTGGCGACTGTAGATAAAATGATTGCGGAACAGGCAAAAAATCCGGCGCCGGCAGCCAAAAAAAGCTGACTTAAGCTAAAAGCCTGCAGCACAGCAAGTTTACGCTGCAAGCAGTAACAGCCCTGATTCATCAGTAATGCTGATCAGTTAAGGAGTTTTCAATAAATTCCTTAACTTTTTTAAGCTATTCATGGCGGAGTCTTACCGTTTTTAAATCTAATTTTTGGAGCTCGTTTTGTTCTTTTGTTTCGCCAAAAGAACCAAAAGCATTTGTCATCCGCAAAACCTGTTCGCTTTCTGCACTTTAAAGATTTCCGTTGCAAAAACAGTCTATTTAAAAGACCGCGCAGGTTGCGGATGACACTCCCACGTATCAGATAAAATCTAGGATTTAAAAAGAAAAAGCCAGCCAGTTTCTTAACTGACTGGCATTACTGATTCATCAGGGCTTTTTTATATCCATAAAAACAACCCGAAGCCAGCAGAAAAATATCGGAACGGTGGCCTCGAAGACTATTTTAAGCAATCCTACTAGGGCAAGAAAATCCGGCTGCCAGCGCAGGCTGGCCCGCCTGCAGCCAGAATTCTGCAAAGAAAGCGGCAGATTAAAAAGCGCTGAACAGGCTTTTCTGCCCATGCGGCTGGCAGCGCAGATACTGTGGCGCGATCTGCACCGCTTCGCCCAGTTCAGCGGCCGCATGCCACGGCCAGCGCGGATCATACAGCATTGCGCGGGCAATCCCGACGGCATCCGCCTGCTCATACTGCAGAATGCCTTCCGCCTGCATGGCTTCGGTAATTAAGCCCACCGCAATAACCGGAATACCCACCGCCTGCTTCACCGCTCCGGCAAACGGCACTTGATAGCCGGCATGCAGGTCAATTTTCTGCTGCGGATGCATCCCGCCGCTGGACACATGAATATAGGCCGCGCCTAGCTGTTCCAAAGCCTTGGATAAGCCCACCGAAGAATGGATATCCCAGCTGTCCTCAGCGTCCACCCAGTCCGTTGCGGAAATGCGCACGCCGATTGGAAAATCTTCAGGCACGGCATTTTTCATGGCCTGAAAAACTTCCAGCGTCAGGCGGATGCGGTTTTCAAAAGCGCCGCCGTATTCATCGCTGCGCTGATTGCACAGCGGCGACATAAACTGATGCAGCAGATAGCCGTGCGCCGCATGCAGCTCAATCAGCTGGAATCCCGCATCTGCAGCGCGCTTGGCGGATTCTGCAAAGTCGGCGATCAGCGTTTCAATTTCATCCGCGGTCAGCGCATGCGGCGCATGATCCCGCAGGTGAAATGGCGCAGCGCTGGCGGAAACGGTCTGCCAGCCTTGTGCATGTTCCGGCGCCAGCTGGCCGCCGCCCTCCCAAGGCTTGCGGGTTGAGGCTTTGCGTCCCGCATGTGCCAGCTGAATGCCGAACGGCATTGGAGAAATTGTTTTCAGCTTGACTAACAGCGCTTTCAGCTGGGCGCGCTGCATGTCATCCCACAGGCCTAAATCCGCATCGCTGATGCGCCCTTCGGGCTGCACTGCGGTGGCCTCAACAATGCACATTCCTGCGCCTGACAATGCATAGCTGGCCCACTGCTGCTCATGCCAGTAGCTGAGTTCGCCCTGCGCATTGGCCGAATACTGGCACATCGGCGCAATGATAATTCTATTGCTGAGCTGAAGCGCGCCAAACTGAATTGGCTTGAATAGTAAAGACACCCGGCTCTCCCTGTTAAAAAGCTTTGCTTATGCTGAATCCAGCGCTCCAGTTTACCCCATCTGCAGGTTCAAAGAAGCGCCCATTGCCGTCATTGACAATCACTGAACCGGCATAATTTTCATCAAATAAATTGTCGGCGCGCACATAGGTCCGCACTTTCCAGTCCTGCTGCTTCCAGACATAGCCCGCATTGGCCGATACCATCGGTATAGCTGGGCGCTGCGTCGCTGTTTGCGTCATCGGCATAAATTTTATCCATATAGCGCACATCCATGCCGGCATTAAAGCCGGTTTCCGGCTGCCAGCCTAAAGCGGCAAAGGCCTGATTTTCGGCAATGCCGGGAATGGCATTGCCTTTTGCGGCATAAGCTGCGGCTGCTTTACCTTTATCATCCCGAAGTTCTGGAATGTCTGCATCAAAAACGGCATCCAAATAGCTGCAGCTGGCCTGCGCGGTCAATTCACGCCACAGCGTTTTATTCCATGACAGCTCCAGGCCTTCGCGCAGCGTTTTGTCCGCATTTCTGAATGCAGACCGGCCATAAATATTTCCTGCAGAAACAATATCATGCTGCGTTTTACTTTGGAATAGCGCTGCCGTGAAATTACCTCAGGCATTTTGCGCTTTCAGCCCCAGCTCATAATTGCCGCTGCTGGCGGGCTTTAAGCTGAAATTCATGCCGTCATTGGCTGAATAGGCCATTTCGGTAAAGGCCGGGGTTTCAAAACCTTTGGCATAGCTGACATAGCTGTGCAAATGCGGTGAAATTGCCCAGCTCAGCGCTGCCGAAGGCAGCAGTTTGTCATAGCCGGTTTTTCCGCTGTCATCGCCATTGTCTTTATCGGCCGGGTTAAGCGCTTTTTGCTGATAATGATCCCTGGATTGATAATGCACATTGCTGTAGCGCAGGCCGGCATCCACAGTCCAGGCCGGCAGGAAATTCCAGGAGGCCTGCAGATACGGATCTAAATTCCATAAGCTGTTGCTTTCATCACGGCGCAGCGCACCTTTGACCCCATAGCCGGCGGCATCAAAATTTTCATAGCCTTTGCGCTCTTCATCCATGGCGTCAAAGGCCAAGCCGGCAATCAAGCGCGTATTGGGCAGCTGCTCCCTGCCGGTCCAGCGCAGGTCTGTTCCATAATAATCGCGGCTGAAATCAATGACACCGCCGGCATGGCGCGGGTTCAGCTGGACAGTGCAGGGCTTGCAAACGGTTTGCGCCGCATCCGCAAATGAACACTTAGGAATAGACTGATACTGCGTAACTTCACGCTGCCCTGCATAGGCCATGGCATACAGTTCATGCCGGTCATTCAGCGGTTTTGTCCAGGTCAGCCCTGTTTGCGTTTGATTAATTTCCTTGCGCACATCGTAAATATTCTTGGCATCATTCACCTGCTTGGGGTTATCCTGCCACTGCGCACGGCTCAGGCCCTGCGGATCATCGGCATTGATATCGACATGGTTCACAATCCAGTTCACTTTCGAACCGTCATCCAAATCCCATGTAAGCTTGGCATTGCTCAATACTTTTCTCGCTGCGCTGTGGCCGCGGCAGCCATCACTTTCAAACTAGGATGAGCTGACCGCATAGCTTGGCTCGCCGGCTTGATCCGCGCATTGACAGCTGCAGGCCCGGCACGCCTTTCAGGATTTCAGTTAAATTCCCCCCAGATCATTGCGGTTTTCCGGCTGCGCTGTGCGGAATACCGACGCCGGCGTATTCAGCCATGCGCTGTCTGTGCGGGCGGCTTCTATTTTAATCACCGGAAGCAAAACAGGTTCCGCAGCGCCTGCTTCTGCATAAAGGCATTGGCAGATGCTTGCTGTCAGCCCGAGCAAAGCCATTTGCATGGGAGAGTTAAACGCTTTACTTTGCATTGGCGCACCTGCCCTCAGTTCATTCAAAAAACTGCATTAAAGTAAAGCTTAAACCAGTTTTCAAGGCCTCATCCGCTTTGTTTGTTGAGCCTGAGTTAACACTATGCAGCTTCCCTAAACAGGCCATCAGCCGCGGGGCTGGAGGCCGCCGCGGCCCAGCCCGGCACCGGCACTTTAGGCCATATTCAGCAGAGCTTAGAGAAGCCGCCCTGCTGCGCAAAAGCGCGCTGCTGCTCGATTGCTGCGGGATCTTTTAAAACTGGCGGGGCTTTGCCTATGCAAAGGCGTTTAAGCTTTTAACTGAAAAATGAGGCAATGCATGCCCTAAAACTGAAGGGCGCATAAATTGCCTGCCTTTTTTCACCAAAAAAAAATCTATGCAATTGTTTAAAATAAATATTTAAACTTAATTTAAAAACCCATTATGGCAATGCAGGTAAAAAAATGCGGGACAGCACTGCATTTCACGCCCGCCGCATTGAGCAATTTTTACACTTTTACGGTTAGCATTTAAACTCAGGCCTGCTACATTGGAACGCTCAGAACAACAACAATGGACGGCCGCCATGCAACTGAATCACTATCTCAATTTTCAAGGCAAAGCTGAAGCTGCCTTCAACTTTTACAAATCGGTGTTTGGCGGAGAGTTTTCTTTCCTGACGCGCTACAGCGAACTGCCGCCTGAAAGCGGCGTGAACCTTTCTGACGCGGAAAAAAACCATATTCTGCATGTTTCACTGCCCATCAATGAGCATACGGTTTTAATGGCTTCAGATACTCATGCGCAGTTCTGTGCGCCCAATGCGGTATTCACCCAAGGCACCAACCACTATATTTCCATCAATCTGGAAAAGCATGAGCAGGATGAAGCGCGGCGCTTATTTGACGCTTTGTCGGTAAATGGACAGATTGAAATGGCGCTGGAAAAAACTTTCTGGGGCGCGCTGTACGGCGCATTCACCGATCAGTTCGGCATTAAGTGGATGGTGAATTGCCAGCTTGAACAGCCATAGCCGCTTCCAAAGATAAAACCTCATGAATCAGTATTCATGAGGTTTTTGCTTATTATTTTGCAATATTTAAAGTCTGCTCTAAAATTTTATGAACATTCTGACCAGCGAATATTTCAGGATATCTTTGGATCATTTTTGGCAAGACATGCTCCAAGTTCCGCTTTTGATGAAGTGACCAATGCGGCGGATAAATTGCATCATCTAAACGCCAAAGCTGTCTTTGCACATGTGCATCAAAAATATTCTGCTCATTTTCATTATGGATAAAATTCCACTGCAAGGCGTACCAATACAGCTGTTCCCATCGATTATAGCCATCCGCTAATTCTAAACGCTGCAATAACGGAATAGGCTCATCCATGCCGGCAATCATGCTTTCCAGCTCTTTCAAACCAAATAACTGATCCCCAATTTGCCGAATTTTCAAAAAACCATGAAATGTTAATTTTTGTTCAGTATTTTGATAATAATCAATAAGCTGCTCAAAATTTATATATTTTCTTTTCAATGCGAATTGCATGATTGCATTGGCGATGGCTTTATCATCCAAAGCATGAATGATATTAAAAAACTCAGTGATTGAACCTTGTCTTATCACCCACTGATATGCCCTCAGGCGTATACTCTTTTGAGATAAATCCTGAATCGGATATTCTTGAAAATATTGATCAAAGTCAAAATGATTTTGCCTTAATACAAAATCAGCATAATCCATCACAGCCAAATAAGGACTATGCCAAACTTCGATTAAATCATGTAGCGTTAAAACGTTTTTGTTCCATAAAGCATTAAACAATGTGTATTGCACATCTTTTTGCCGGGCAGTTTTTAGAATAGATGCCAGCTGCTGTTCAGAACCTGTCTGCATTATTTGCTCAAGCCAGTGCTTTCGAACCATCTGATCATTGGCACGCTCACATAAATGCATTAATTCATCATCCCCGAGCCATTGGTATTCCAAAATAAAAGCCAGAATAACTCTGGGCAGACGGCCTTGCTTTTGCGTCAAATTTTCCAGCAGATAAAGTTTATTTTTTCTAATGCTGGCTAAAAGCAAATGAAAAACATCCGGATTTACACGCAACCGCTTTTGCAGTGCAGCAATTTCTAAAAAATACTGTGCACATACCGCTGAAAATTCTGGGCGCACTGCCCAGCGCTGTACATGACCGATGGCTAATTTTTGATTAATTTCAACATAGTCATTTAAACGCCACAGCAAATGAGGAAATAATTCCGGATCAAAACATTCCTTCAGATCTTCCAATACAGCCTGGCGGATATAGCCATCATAACTTCTTAGCCGCAATAATGACTTTTCAAATTCGGATAAGCTTGGATCAGCGTAATAATATTGGTAATTGCCGTCATCAGGTAAATCCTCTGGATGTGATTCCAATACCGCCGCTGCAGCATTATTTTGTATTATTGCCGGTTCGCACGCCGCTGCAGCTGCTGGATAAACTTTTTTAGGGGATAGCAGCTTTTCTAAAAATTTCCACATAATTGAGCTATATCGATTTCAGTTTAGAAACTAATAGCATATTTTTATTTTCTTCATCCAATAAAAAAGCTGGAATAAATCCAGCTTTTTTACCTAGGCTTGAAACATCAAGCGCCCGTCTGATAATGCGCTTGCGGCACCGCAGTTGATGCTTGGTAAGGATGGGTAAAATCGCCCAAGCCGGCAGCCGCCTCCTGAATGTCTTTGCCTTCCTTCACCGCAAAAGTATCAAAACCGGAACGCTTCATGTAGTTTAAAACATCTTTAAACACATCGCCTGTTGCGCGCAGCTCGCCCTGATAGCCCTGGCGGCGCAAAAGCGCTGCAAATGAATAGCCGCGGCCATCATTAAAGCCGGCGAATTCAATGAAAATCGCATCCAGCTGATCCAGCGGGAATTCATTCACTTCCGGCGACGCATCTACCGTAATGTACAGCGCTTTGCGACCGCTGATATTCGCCAGCTGATCCAGCTGTTCAACCGTCACAACCACATCGCCCTGCGGCAGCGCGCCATCTTCGCCGATCAGCTGATAAGTATTGTCTGCAACAGTGCCATCCTTAGAGAGCACCTGAAGTGCGGTATTAAGCATATGCGCGCTCCTTGAATGGCTGAATGCCGACACGGCGGTAAGTTTCAATAAACGCTTCGCCATCCTGGCGCAGGTCTAAATAGGTATTCAGAATCTCTTCAACCACATCCGGCACCACTTCGGCTGCAAATGACGGCCCAAGAATATCGCCGATTGAAGCGTCATGGTCGGCGTTGCCGCCTAAAGTAATCTGATAGAACTCAGCGCCTTTCTTGTCTACGCCCAGAATGCCGATGTTGCCGACATGGTGGTGGCCGCAGGCATTCATGCAGCCTGAGATATTCAGGTCAAGATGGCCCAAGTTGTATACCCTATCCAGATCATCAAAGCGGCGTGAAATCGCTTCAGAAATCGGAATGGATTTGGCATTGGCCAATGAGCAGAAATCGCCGCCCGGGCAGCAGATGATATCGGTAATAAAGCCGATATGCGCGCGCGCCAAGTTGTGCTGATCAAGGGTTTTCCACAATTCAAACAGGTCTTTCTGCGGCACATCGACCAGAGCAATATTCTGTTCATGCGTGGTGCGCAATTCGCCGAAGGTGTACTTGTCCGCCAGATCGGCAATCAGGTTCATTTCTTCAACCGTCATGTCGCCTGGCGCAACGCCGGTGCGCTTCAATGAAATGGTCACGATGCGGTAGCCTTTCACTTTATGCGCATTGGTATTGATGTTGAACCACTGCTTGAACTTCGGCTCAGCGGCGAACTGCGCAGCAAAGTCTTCATCCGCATAGTCCTGATAGGCAAATGGCGTAAAGTTCTCATCCATTTTTTTCAGGGTGTCCGCATCCACTTTCAGCGTTTTGACGGTATGCGCAAACTCAGCTTCAACTTTCTCTGCAAATACCGCAGGGGTTAAAGCTTTGACCAGAATTTTGATCCGCGCTTTATATTTGTTGTCGCGGCGGCCGTGCAGGTTGTACACGCGCAGCACCGCTTCCAAGTAAGCGATCAAGTCTTCACGCGGCAGGAAGTCGCGGATAAAGCTGCCGATAATCGGGGTGCGGCCCAAGCCGCCGCCGACTTTAATCTTATAGCCCATTTCGCCGGCTGCATTGCGCACAATATACACGCCGATGTCGTGGAATGATGTGGCAGCGCGGTCTATTTCTTCCAGCGCGGACACGGCAATTTTGAACTTGCGCGGCAGGAAAGCGAATTCCGGATGGAAAGTCGACCATTGGCGGATCAGCTCGCAGGTTGGGCGCGGGTCAGCAATTTCACCGGCAACCACGCCTGCATACTGGTCAGTAGTGGTGTTGCGGATGCAGTTGCCTGAGGTCTGAATGGCATGCATTTGCACAGAAGCAAGCTCCTGCAGCATGTCCGGCACATTTTCCAGCGCAGGCCAGTTAAACTGAATATTCTGACGGGTGGAAACATGCGCATAGCCGCGGTCATAGTCCTTGGCCAGTTCCGCGACTTTGCGCAGCTGCTGCGCGTTCATCAGGCCGTAAGGCACGGCAATCCGCAGCATTGGCGCATAGCGCTGAACATACAGGCCATTCTGCAGGCGCAGCGGGCGGTATTCGTCTTCGGTTAATTTTCCGGCTAAATAACGTTCCGTCTGGTCACGGAACTGTGCAACACGTTCATTGACCAGTTGCTGGTCAAAATCAGTATATAAATACATGGCGTACAGCTAGTAATTTCTATTATAACGATGCACAGCATAGCGGGATTTTTTCTATCAAGAAAATGCGTTTTTTACATATTTCATAGCGGTTTTATTGATAAGGATGCCGGTGTTCCGCTGGGATAAAGCTTTTGCGCCGGTTTTCATTCATTTTCAGCAGCATTGCTTATTTTGTTTATTCTTAAGCATTTATTTTCATAAGAAAAAATCCTGACGAATCAGTAATGCTGATCAGTTAAGAAGTTTCACCATAAACTTCTTAACCTTTGGGGCTATTCACGGCGGAGTCTTACCG
>NZ_JAVXCI010000073.1:0-17615 GCF_036659555.1 Acinetobacter sp. | reverse complement strand
CATAGAAATACTTGTTTGGCGCATCTGGAATTTCAAAACCGAAATACGGTGCATCGCGTGAGATATCCCAGTCGTTCAGGCCATTTTCAAACCATTCATCGAGCTTGTTGGCAATTGAAACCGGCAGGCGGCCTTCATCGCGGGTCCATTTCTGCAGGTATTCGCCAAAGTTCGGCAGCTTGAAGAAGTAGTGGTCTGAAGATTTCTCGACCGGCGTTGCGCCGCTTAGCGTTGAACGCGGGCTGAGCAGCTCGGTGGCATTGTAGGTGGTGCCGCAGACTTCGCATGAATCGCCGTACTGGTCTTCCGCCTTGCATTTCGGGCAGGCGCCTTTAATGAAGCGGTCAGACAGGAACATGCCTTTTTCCGGGTCAAACAGCTGGGTTACAGGGCGCACCGCAATATTGCCGGCCTCGCGGTTTTTAATGTAGATTTCTTCCGAGCGCGCTTTGTTTTCGGCGCTGTTGGTCGAATCATAATGATCGAAATGCACGCTGAAGCCGTCAAAATCGCGCACATGCTCTTTCTGCACGTTGGCAATCTGCTGTTCCGGCGTAATGCCGTTGGCTTCGGCGCGCAGCATAATCGCTGTGCCGTGAGCGTCGTCCGCGCATACATAAGTCACGTTATGGCCCATTGCACGCATGGCGCGAACCCAAATATCTGCTTGGATATAACCGAGTAAGTGACCCATATGGATCGGGCCATTGGCGTATGGAAGGGCATTAGTGACTAAAATATTACGCACGGATATAACTCTCTCATTCGTATTTTATATAAGGTCAACGATTTTACCTTAGATAGCTGAGAGATGCACAAGGGAATAGGTGAAATGTTTTCAAAAGCAGATTTTTCTATATTCGCCAGGCAATAACGGCGATAATGAAAAAAGATAGAAAACAGCATTTAGAGCGATAAGCCCATGACCGATGACGATTTTGATTTCGACCAGCCAGTGACCCGCATTCCGCAGAATGCGCAGGGCAAAAAGCAGCTGGGTAATCAAATTTTAAAACAGGCCGAACAGTATCTGGCGGCAATGGGTTCGGCAGCCCACGGCAGCCTGGTGAGCGCATTAAGGCAGTGCGCACAGCAGGAACCGTATTTTACGGTGCTTGCCGATCAAATTGAATTTGAAAGCGATGCGCCCGCAGCCAATGATGCATTAAATCTGCTGTATTTCTGGAAAATGGCCAATGAAAAAGAGCCCGATATCGTCCCGTTCTCCCTGCTGGATTTGATTGAAAAAGACTATTTTCAGAATGAACTGCTGGCGGCGTTTGACGCCTTGGACATCGGGCCAAATCAAGGCCAGCACCGCCAAGTCATTCAGGAAGCTTTGAAGATGCATCAGCTGCAGTGCTATGCCGGCAGCATTACCGTGCTGTACGGGCAGATTGAAGGCATTTTGACCGCAGCTTTGCTGCAGCGCGGCTACCTTGCGCAGAACCAGACCAAGTTTGTCGATGTGTATAAAATCGTGCCGGGCTTAAAAGGCCATGAAGTGAAAAGCCTGTGGCACAAGGTGAAAATCGCCTGCGACCTGAATCCGTATTTTATGGAGCTGGAAGCCTTTAAAATGGACAGCAGCTCGAATGTGACAGCGACACGCCATAATATTGTGCATGGCGCAGATGTCGCGCATTTCACGCAGGAACGCAGTTTTGTGCTGTTTATCTGGCTGTTTGCTGCTGTCAGCTTTATCAGCACAGTAAAGCATTAAATTGTCAGGCGGGGAGTTGCAGGCTGTTTGAGATGCAATTGAAACAGCCGGCAGCAGCTTTGCCTATGCGGTCTCGCCTTGTTTAAGTCTAATAAAAATTATTCGCGCATTGCGTTTCCGGCCTCAGCTTTAAAATGGCTGAAATGCCCGGCTGGCTTCAGGGCTGAAGCTCTGCGCTGACCAGCCTTTTAATTTTCAGCGCTTTCTCAAAATGATCCAGCTGATGGGTTTTAATCCACCATTCCGCAGCCTGCATCAGCATTTCCGGGTCATCATTTTTATTGGCAAAAAAAGCGTAAAAAGAAAGCCCGACATTTTCACCTTTCTTGGCGATTTTATCGTCGCAGATTTGCATGATTCTTGATTGCAGTTCGGGGTTCATTCAATTTGCATCCGTGTTCGGTTTTTCGGGAAGTTATATTCAAAAACAGTATGCTGCAGCAGGCTGCTGATATGCGCAATGATAAAATGCTATGCAGTTCTTATGATTCGCTTCAGCGCTGGAAACAGATTATAAATGATGCAGGATGAGCTGAACGATCATTTGCAGCATCAAGCAGGGTATTTATTGCAAATTGCAGTTTCCGCATCCATGCGCGGCGGATCTGTATATAACTGGATGATCAATTTGACTGCAAATGCGCGGCTTGCACCTTGGTTTTAAAATAATTTCTAAATGAATCATAAGGGTAAATAAAATGACAGATACTGAATTCGCTGAGTTGAAGAATAAGGCGGCCGAACTGGATAACGAGCTGAAGCATCAAGCTGCAGAAGCCAAGCTTGAAGGCGAAAAGAAACTGCATGAGCTGAAGCGCGCTGCGGAAACGCGGCATGCGGAAGATAAAGCCGCGGCGGCTGAAAAAGCGGATGATCTTAAAGCCAAAGCGGAAAGCGCCAAGGCCGTAGCCCATGAGAAGCTTGAGCATTTAAAGGCGGAAGCCAGCCAAAAGCTGGACGAGGCCAAGCTGAAAGCCGCTGAATTAAAGCAGGACGCCGCGGAAAAACTTGACGGGCTGAAAGCGCAGGCCGCAGAGAAGCTGGATGAGCTGAAGCAGAAAGCCTCAGAAACGCTGAACAGGCTGAAAAAGGATGATCAGGCTTAAACTGCCTTTTCATCAGCTTTATCATATGTGTAATATGGACTTCAGAGTTTAGCTGTATATATTCAAGAAACCGAGTATTAATTTAAACATCGGCACGATCATTTATAGCTGAGTTTGCTTAAACGGCCCCGTGAAAATCTTTTTTACGTCCTAAGCTCTTGAGTAAAATCAACTTCGGATACGCGAAGTGCAGCATGGATGCTGCACGTTGCCCATCACGGCAAGGACGCTGTGTATGGGCAACAAAAGACTTTTGCTCCTTTGGGTCTTTCCAAAGGAGGGGCTTGCCTGCGCAAAGGTTTTTAAATTTCTAAAGGAAAAATGAGGCAGTGCAAGCGCCATCAGTTAATTGCCTAAATGGTTAACACGCTAAAAACCTAATGAAATCATATTTTATAAGAAATTATATGTAATACAAACTTTAGAATTTGGCTATAGTCTATCACAAAAGCCTATTTTTGATCCTGCTGCTGCAGTCTGTAAGACTTGATGCTGATCTGATGATGGCGCTTAAATTCAAATTCATGGAAATTTATAGCAAAAAATCAGCATGTTGACCGTGATGGAATGTATCCAAGTGGCGCTTAAAGCCGAGCGTTTCGCTGGGTATTTTGGCTTTATCTGCAAGCTTATGCGGAACGGCGCTTAACCTTGGCGGTATTTGCCGTTAAACTAGCGTTAATCTGCTGTATTTCTGCTTTTCTGGAGTAACTCTATGTCGTGGCTTTCTTCGCTCAAATCTGTTTTTTCGCCGGCTCAGGAGGTAAAGGAAGAAGAAATCCAGCAAGTGCTTCAAAGCTATATCCTGCCGAATTCGGACAATGCGCTGAAAGACCGGATTACCCAGGTGAATGTGCAGGGCCGGGTGCTGCAGATCAGCATAAATACTTATCCTGCAGAAGCGGATGACCTGCAGCGGATGCATGATGAGCTGGCGGATGCGCTGGAAAAATGCGGCATTGCGGAACTCAATATGCATGTGATTCAGCAGAAAACCGGGCATGGCGCCGGCGGCTGCGGCCATCAGCATGCCGAAGGCGAAAGCTGTTCAAGCCAGCCGAAAGCGGAAAATGCAGCGCCGAAAAGCCATTTGCCTCCGGTGATGGATGCAGCCGCTTCCGCGCCGGAACCTCAAGCTGAAGCAGCCGATCCGAATAATCCGCCGATTCAGAAAGCCGCGCCGCAGCAGCGCGATGTGCCGAAGCATCCGCGCATTCAGAATGTGATTTTAGTTTCGTCCGGCAAGGGCGGGGTAGGCAAATCCACCACCACAGTAAACCTGGCCTTGGCGCTGCAGCAGCTGGGGCTGAAAGTCGGCGTTTTAGATGCCGATATTTATGGGCCAAGCATTCCAACCATGCTCGGCAATGCCGGCAGAACGCCGATGATTGAAGCTGAAAACTTTGTGCCGCTGGATGCCTATGGCCTTGCCGTGCTGTCGATTGGCCATTTAACCGGCGATAACAACACGCCTGTGGCATGGCGCGGGCCGAAAGCCACCGGCGCGCTGATGCAGCTGTTTAATCAGACTTTATGGCCAGACTTGGATGTGCTGGTGATTGACATGCCGCCGGGCACCGGCGATATTCAGCTGACTTTGGCGCAGCGCATTCCAGTCACCGGCGCCGTGATTGTGACCACGCCGCAAAATGTCGCGCTGATGGATGCGACCAAAGGCATTGAGCTGTTTAACCGCGTGAATATTCCGGTGATGGGCGTGATTGAAAATATGTCGACGCATATCTGCTCGAACTGCGGCCATGAAGAGCAGATTTTCGGCGCGGGCGGCGGCGATCAGCTGGCGGAGCAGTATCACATTCCTTTGCTGGGGCGCCTGCCTTTGAATGTGCAGATCCGCGAAAATGCCGATGCCGGCAAGCCTTCGGTGATTGCCGGCGATGATGCTGCCGACAGCTATCTGCAGATTGCGCAGAAAATTGCCGACAAATTATCTAAAGCAGCTAAAGACGGTAAGCGCATTTTTTAAACTGAAGCCTATCCGCAGGACATCTTCGGATGTTCCGCCCGCGGCTTCTGAAGGTCAATCAGAAGCCGTGAGCGCCATGCACAAGCAGTTACTGCGCTTTCTTTAACTCTGCCAAGAGCTGCGCTTCATAGTCATCCAGGGCTTTATTCAAAGCGGCAAGCCAGGCGCCGTCGGTAACAGCGGCATGGCGCGTTTCCGATTTGCTGTGCACAATAACGGGCGCCGTGCGCAAATTGGACTGAATCGAGGTTTCTATTTCGGAATAAAGTCCGATATTCCATGCCCCCGGCTGCAGCCAAAGCCAAAATTTATCAATTTCAACATTCAGCCTCAGGTCGGAAGCGATATTGCTGTGCGCCGGCACAACTTTATAGCCGGCTTTATTTAATGCGGACTGAATTCTCTGCTCCACTAAGGCATTGACCGTCTGCCCATTGCCTAAGACTACATCGCCCAGTGCCTTGCCAAAACCATTGCGCTTGCGCGCAAATGCCTGGGCTTTCAATTCGGCATCGGCAGCAGAGGCTTTTCCGCCTTTTAATGAAGGAATATTGGCCTGCCGCGGCGCGTCTTCAAAAACGCGGCGGTCTTGAATGGACTGGATGACCGCCACTTTCTGCAAGGCTGCCTGATCGTACTGCGCGGACGCTGCCGGAACAGAAATTACACTGCGGCTGGTTGCGCAGCCGCTGAAGAACGCCACGCTGGAAGACAGCATGATGAGACCGAATAATTTATTCATTATTTTTAAGCCTATGAATTGTAAATGTAATTTATAGCCGGCTTAGCATAGCCGGTTCTATTGCGGCATTAAAGCCACTTTTTTCTGAGCTGCGCTCTTTTCTTCCATTTTCTCACTGTGCTCCAGCGCCACAGGAGCCGGGTCAGCAGGCAAAGCAGCGCTGCGCCGAGCAGCGCTTCAAGCATCAGGCCGGCCAGCAGGATTTTAGCCAGATGAAAATCAATACGGCCATGTCCGAAATGTTCAGCCCAGTGCAAAATCTGGTGCAAAACGCCCAGCATCATGTCCTGATCAATCATATTGACCTGAAAAACTCTGCTGCCGAGCCAAAAGCCAAGATATAAAATGGGCACGACAGTCAGCGGATTGGACAGCCAGGCCAGCGTCAGGCTCAGAGGCAGATTGGCCTCTATCAGCAGCACGGTCAGCACAATAAAAACACTGTGAAAAGGTATGGGGAGAATTCCCCAGAAAGTGCCGATAAAAACGGCTAGGGAAATGGACTTGCGGTTCACATACCAAAGCACAGGGTTGAAAGCGCGCTGGCCAAAAAACTTCATAAATTTCAGCTGACTGACTTTTTCCGGCGAGGGAAGCCAAGATTGAAAAAAATGTTTTGCCATATGGAAGGGCGCTTTAAAGGAATAGGTATAGTGTAGTTGGGCGCGGCGGCATACCTGAAGCTGCAGGAAAAATATGCGCCGATTAAAACCGCTCAACCTGAAATTCAGCTTAAATAACAGGGAAAAACCAATGCATTTTTGCGGAGATTTTATACTGTATCTGCCTTTAAATTAGGCGAAGTGCTTGAAAAGTAATCAATTGTGACCAAATGGTAATTTTGATTTTTAAATGTTAAGTACATGAAAAACATTAAATAAATAAAAAAACTCCGGTTTTTATATATCGGCTTACAAATATTTTTTTGCGTCCTGATTTGAACTGATTTAATCTGCGTTCACTCAAAAGTGAGTTTTGCGTATGATTTCATGGTTTTTCATTGGCTTAGTTGTCACTATTTTGCTGACACCGGGGCCTACCAATACCTTGCTGGCGTCATCGGGCATACAGGTGGGCGTGCGGAAATCTTTCCGTTTAATTCCTGCAGAGGCATTCGGCTACTTAATTTCAATTACCCTGTGGGGCGTGCTGATTGGAAAAGTCGCTGTGCATTTTCCTTTGCTGCCGACTATTCTGAAATTATTCAGCGCAGCTTATATCCTCTTTTTAGCTATCCGCCTGTGGAAAACCGCAAATGTTTCGCAAGATTACAATCAGGTGACCATTGGCCCGGCGCAGCTTTTTGCTGCCACGCTGCTGAATCCTAAAGCCTTGCTGTTCGCTTCGGCTATTTTTCCAGCCATTGCATGGGCAGATCCGCGCTACTATGCAGCACATATGGCGATTTTCCTGCTGCTGATCATTCCAATTGCATTTTTATGGACTTTTATCGGCTCAATTTTGACTTCCAATAAAATCAGCTGGCTGAATCAGTGCAATCTGCAGAAAATGGCTTCACTGGTGCTGATGAGCTTTTCCATTCCGCTGAGCTATTCCGCGCTGCTGAAGCTTTAGCGCATAGCGCAATTATGCGCCGGCCAAGGCCGGCTTATTTTCATTGCGCCCGATTTCAGTTAAAGTACCACGCTATATTTGAATAAAAGCATTTTGGATAGAAACATGGCCATTAAGTCTGATCGCTGGATTCGCGAAATGAGCGAAAAACACGGCATGATTGAACCGTATGCAGAGAACCAGGTCCGTTATGACGAGAATGGCGACAAGCTGATTTCCTATGGCGTGTCCAGTTACGGTTATGATGTGCGCTGTGCGCGTGAATTTAAAGTTTTCACCAATGTGCATTCCGCCATTGTAGACCCAAAAAACTTTGATGATAAAAGCTTTATCGATATTGAGTCGGATGTCTGCATTATTCCGCCCAACTCCTTCGCCTTGGCGCGCACCGTGGAATATTTCCGCATTCCGCGCAATGTCCTGACGGTTTGCCTGGGCAAATCGACTTATGCGCGCTGCGGCATTATTGTCAATGTCACGCCGCTGGAACCGGAATGGGAAGGCCATGTAACCCTGGAATTTTCCAATACCACCAATTTGCCGGCGCGCATTTACGCGGGCGAAGGCGTGGCGCAAATGCTGTTCTTTGAATCAGATGAAGTCTGCGAAACTTCCTACAAAGACCGCGGCGGCAAGTATCAGGGTCAAACCGGCGTAACGCTGCCTAAAGCCTAAAGCTGTAAAATTTTGAATAAGCAGGCTTTTTAGCCTGCTTATTTTTTACCTGCTTCATTCATCGGAAAGCGCGGCATTTCAGCCGGATTATTTTGCAATTGCGTTGCGATTCAGCATAATAAAAAGTTACAAGCAGCTTGGCATAACTCCATCATGGAATAGATGGGACAAAAACAAATTACAGTGCCGGGAAAAGCAATAAATATAAAAAAGATGCAGCGCATCTGATAACAGGACGGTCGAGATGACTCATTCAAAAAAGGCTTACAGATTCCGCCAGAACTGTGTGGCGGCTGCGGTCAGCCTGCTGCTGGCGCCTTCAGCTTTTGCGCTTCAGAATTTATCGGATGAACGCCTTGCTGAAACAACCGGGGAAGGCGTTGCCCTGCTGCCGGAAAATTTCAAGATGGTTTTTCAGGGGCCGAATGACATTTCCGCAGCCTCCAGCTACGGGACGCTGACTGACAAAGCCAGCCTGCTGGAGGCGTCTAAAAAAGATACAGGATTTATCCGGATTATCCCTGCCGGCGGCAATTATGAAAAGCTGTATGAGCAGAACAGGCAGAAAATTTACAATGACAAATTCAACGCGGATTATACCTATAAGCTGCAGGACAATTACAATCAGCATTACCTGCCGAAATACAATCAAGTCTATACAGCGGTAAAAAACAATGCGGATTACCGGGCGCAAATCCGGGCGCTGTACGCAAAGGATTTTGATGCGGACTATGCCAAATATTCAACAGACAACGCTGCGCAAATCAGCACCCAAACCACGCAGCTGAGGCCTACAGCTTCCTGGTCAAGCCGCTATACTGAGCTGTACAATCAGCGCAGGGAAGATACGGTAATAGGCGCTGCTGGCTGTACTTGGTGCGCGCATACTGAAAGTGACAGCGCATCTAAAGCATGGGCTGAAAATGCGGTTGCAGGGGAAATTAAGCATTACATCATCAGCACAGCCGTCAATGCCAATATAGATCAGCGCACCAATACCCGGCTGGAAGAAAGCGCGGCCTTAAAAGCTAAAAATGAAGCGGATGCCTATTATGAAACATACCGGCAGCAGCTGTATAACGGTGCGCGCAATTCGGCTCAATCCTTGGTCAATTCAACCAATCTTGCAGAATCCTTAAAAGCCTCCAGAACGAAAGCAGACGTGTTTATTTACGGACTGGCGCTGTCTAAAAGCAACGGCGACATGAGTCAGCGTTACAGCAACCAGGGCTTAAACTGGGGCAGCGCGGAAAATCCCTGGCTGTTCAGGTCAGGCACGGCCAAAGACATTCAGCAGTTTAAAAAAGACAATAAGGCCGATATGGCCTATCTTGCCCTGGAAGCCCCTTTAGCCAGAGAAGGCGTAAACAGCGCATCGGACCGCATTAAGCTGGGCTTCTGGACGGATATTTTTTCCAGGGCGCTGGACTCCAGCAGCCTGGTTGACCCGGTTACCGGCGCGCCAGTCAGCGGCCTGGACAAGGACTACCGGCTCAGGGCGCAGTTCATTGCCAATGGCCTGAGCATTGACGGCTCGCAGCTGCGCTTATTCCAGACTCAGCCGTCCAGCGCGGCGCAGCACAGCCAGACACTGGGCATGGCCAGCATTCTGCGCCTGAACACCAATGACGACCCTTCAAGATTAAGCATGAATGATGCGGACTTAAACGCCAGAGGGATTCGCCTCAGCACCGCGGCCAGAACGGATAATGATGACGGCGCTGCGCCTACCCCGGCCATGGACGGCAGTTTTGCGCCGATCTTCAATGAATCTGATGGCCTGTATTTATACAGCGCCAATATCAACCTGGTGCTGGGCAATATGTATCAGCCCTTCGTGCTGGGTTCTGAGGGCGGCAATATTATCCTGGAGCTGACCCACATTCCGAATGTTCCTGAAATCTATACTAAAATTTACAGCTATTACGCAGATACCGATGGCGCCAATCCGCTGGTAAAAACGCAGGAAGGCGCAGCGGCTGTTCAGCCCCAGCTGAAGGATGCCGACGGAATTTACCGGGCGCTTGCAGGCTCAACCTGCAATGTCAGCTATTGCGGCTCGAACACTTCAGAAATTGCAGCGGGAAGCGCTGCGGTTAAATATCAGGGAAGCAATGCCACGCACAGCAGCATTGCAATTGGCAGCGTCAGCCGTGATCCGCTGAGCAATACGCTGAGGGCGAATAGAGCCGCGGATTCTACAGGCGTGGTGTTCAGAGGGCCTGCATCCGGCAGCGCGCCGGTCAATCTGGGTTCGGCGGCGATTGACGGCGTCCTGATCCAGCATTTCAAACTTAAAACCACCGGCCTGTAAGGAGCAGAGCATGCTGAATAAATCACTGAGCGCCGCGCTGCTGCTGGCAGCCGGCGTGTGCCATGCAGAGCTGTCCGGCCTGAATGCGCAGGAAATGCAGGATGCGCGGGGCCAGGGCGGCGCGGATTTAAACTGGACGCTGTCTTTGAATCACCGCTATGCCAATGACATGAGCCTGAAGGATATCTCAGCGCGCGATGCGCAGGGCAAAGTCAGCCAGGCGTTTTACAGCTATGACTGCGTGCAGGATGTGCAGTGCCGCTTTGCATTTTCCCCGAATAATCATAAAGACGGCGATAATCAGAAATGGCTGGTGTTTAAGCAGATTCAAGGCACGATCCAGATTGAGCGGTTTTCATTGGCGGGAACCACCATCTTAAACAAGGACGGCAATCCGCAAACCGCCATGAAGCTTTCATTTTTAGATGACAAGCCGCTGAAGGTCAGGAATCTGGGGTTTGCAAATCTGTCGGTTGAAACCGATGACGCCAGCGTGAAAGGCTATTTAAAAGACGAAAAATACAGCCAGTATGACGCCTATACGCTCAATGCGAACGGCGACAAGGTATACAGCAGGGCGGATGTTCCCGCCTTTGATCAGGGGGCCGAAAAAGGCTTCATGGGGCTGAACATGCATGGAAATATGCACATATCGGGAGACTTGAAAATCTTCAGCTACAACTGCGCCGGCACAGGAACCAGCCGCTGCTGATCTTAAAGGTTTCAAAAGGATGTTGAAATGCACAAAATAATAAAACTGAATTTGCTGGCGGCAGGCATATGCTTGGCAAATCATGCCTATGCGCTGGAAGCCCTGAATGACCGCAGCCTGGGAAATGTCACAGGGCAGGACGGCATTTCCATTAGCCATGAAGTTTCGCGCGTGGACATCGCGCAGGTCAACTGGGCCGACTATTCCGGCGCCAATGCCCCGCCAATCAAGCTGGGCCTGCATGATGTGAAAATTCAGGCCGCGCAGAATCATCAAAATATACAGACAAAACTGGACTTCGATGTCGGGGTGACGAATCCGGACAATACGGCAAGGAAAGGCGCAGGCATTGCGCTGCGGGCCAGCGTTTCGCCGTTTTCCGCGGCGGCGGCTAAAATCATGCTGCTGTGCGAGCCGGATTGCGCAGCCGGAGAAAACAATCAGAACCTCGGCAGCCTGAGCTTTTCGACGATTTCGCCTCTGCAGATTTATCTGGCCACAAGCAATGGCCTGTTTAACCGCAATGACAAGGCGCATTTGGAATTTCAGCTGCAGAACGCCAGCATCAGCTATGGCCAGAACGGCCAGAATCTGACGCTGAAGGATTTCAACTTTAATTTTTCTGCCGACGGCTATCTGTATATTGACCGCGATGAAGGCATTGTGCTGGCGACTAAATCGCAGGACGGCAATACCGGCCATATTGTCAATCTCGGCCGGGTTGAAGACAGAACCGATGTGCATGCCAGCCGCGCAGGCACAGCCAGCAATCCCGGCGTCAGCCTGGATTTGCGCTATGGGGCGGATGCATCCAGCCAAGGCAATCTGATCCGTTTGGGCGCCTCAGGCGGCCTGAGCAATGCCAAAATACTGTTCAATGCCAATCAGGCGGGCATTGCTTCATTTACCCATGTCAACCGCGGCGGCGGCAATGCCGCCGAAACGCTGACGGCAGCCGCGGCGGGCTATGGCTTTAAGGACAGCGGCGGCCTGCATTTCGGCGTTTCCGCTGATTTTCTGCATGATGGGGCCAATCCGACCGTATTTGAACTGGGCCATACCGGCACAGGCAGCTATGCCATTGAGTTTTCAAATTTAACCCGCCTGAATGTGCGAAACTCAAATGACCCGAATGCAGCGCGCAATCAGCAAAATGCCTATATCGATTTCGGCGATATTTATATCAACAGCATCCGGAGCAATGCTTTAGGCTTTGTAATTAATGAACAGATTAAGAATGTCCTCGGTGCGCCGGCTTATGAATTGGTCTATAACCCTGCGCCGTCCGCCAATGCGCAGAATATGGTGCTGGTGGCTGTCCGCGGCATGGACTTTCAGGCGATTTCCCGCAAAGCGCGCTTCATTTCGGACAATTCTATTGCGGACATCAATGCTGAGCCTAAACAGGCTGCCGCCTGGGGCTTGGGCATCCCGGTCTATAATCTGAACGCCAATGCCGCCCTTTTTGCGAAAGACTATGCCAATGCCAAAGGCGTGCTGAAATCCGGGTTAGGCTATGACTTTGCCATGTCTACAGACGGCTACGGCATAGATGCTAAAACCGGCACGCCGAATACCACGTCAATTATCGTGATTGACGGCGCGGCCGGCAGCCACGGCGAGGAAGTGAATTACTATGCCGGCCTAAGGAATATTGATTCTTATATCAAGGCCAATGGCGTGATTGGCTTTGAAGATCAGGAAATTTATATCCGCGCTGACAGCCTGCTGCTGGCTGCGCGGGCTGAAATGGCCATTGGCCAATTGCCCGGCTCGCTGTATAACTGCGCAGCCGGGCAGGCCTCATGCGAGAAGAAAGTTGTGCCGATTGACAGCTTTGCACGCAAGGATGATGTGCTGGCCAGCATCGCCTTCAAGCTGGACGGCAAAGGCGAGCTGTTTATCATTCCAGGTCTGGAAAGCGCCAATGGCACGCCGGACACTAACTATTTATCGCTCAAAGCCAACTTTGAATTCAATCCGCTCAGCGGCGCTGCCGACCGGGGCAGCTTTATCAGCATCATCAATGAGGATGTCAAAGCTGCGGGAACGGCGGAATCCAGCGTTAACCTGAATCAGCTGCAGGGCAATATCGGGCTGGAAACCCGGCTGCATGTGCAGAAAGATGCTGTGGTGATGGACAGTCAGGTGAAGTTTAACCGCCTGGGAACAGCAGCCGCTTCAGGCAAGGCCTTCACGGCGGAATTGGCGATTGCGCCTGCAGGGAATATGCAGAAAATTGCGGATATCGCAATCAGCGGCGGCGCCATGCGCAGCAGCTTAGGCATAACACCACGATAAAAGAAGAATTTAAAGGGAATTGCAATGAAAAGAATACTGGTTGCCGCTGTCATTGGCAGCATGTGGGTGAGCGGGAACGCCGCAGCGTTCCGCAGCCTGTCCGATGCCGAACTGGCGAAAGTGGATGGGCAGGCGCTGCTGAATTTTTCCAGGGATGCTTACAGCTACACCACATCCAACAGTGAATCCGTCAGTTTTTTCAAATTAAGCCTGGATGCTGAAATGGAGCTGAACACCAATATCAAGTCGCTGCAGCTGGGCTGCGGCGGGGTGAACGGAGCAGGGAAATGCGATATTGACATCACAAATTTAGCGCTGAGCGGCCTGCCCAGCAGCTATGACAGCAACGGCGTGCCTGTATATGACAATGGCCGCGCCAGCACCAGCGCAAAAATCACCAACCCTTTTATTGAATTTGCGGTAAAAAATGGCGGCCAGGCCTCAACGCGGGAAATAGTAGGCTTCAGGCTGGGCGCTGCGGAAATACTCGGCATGCTGACGGCCGGCACAGAAAATTCACGCAATCCCTCAGACGGCATCCAGTCTTTCAGCGGCTACATGAAAATGGCGGCGACGCAGGGCGATGTGAATACCAAGGCGTCAAAATTCGGCGTAACGGAGTCGCAGGAAATTGAGGGCAACCTGCATGCTTTGGGGGAAGACCGGGTGTTCAGAAGTGACCATACCAATGCGAAAAATACCGGAATTACCGTGCCGAGCATCAATGTCAAATTCAACATGCCGGAAACTGTGGTGACTGGAACGCGCATGACTCAAGCGAAGGTTGCGGGCATTTCCGCGAATATCCCGGCGATTCCGCTGGCTGCCGGGGAAAATGCATCTCAGGCGGAAATAGACCGCTTTAAGAACGATCAGCTGTATGTTGGCTTTGATCCGATTCTGGGCATCGCGAAATCTTCGCTGTTTAAAATGGGCACCGGCTCGAAAATTTCTGACCTGAATATGGACATCAGCTTTACCCAGGCCTTGAGCATGATTCACAATTTGCCTTTGACAGGCACCGGCGGCTATCTTTCGCTGCAGAGCGAAGCGGTCAAATGGGCGGGGACAGAGCGGGAAGATATCGCCCAAACCGGCTGGTGGATGTCTTTGAAGGATCCGGTGCAGCTGGGCTATCTGCAGGCGCAGGAAGAGGTGGATATCTCAGCGGTGCTGCCGCAGGTTGCCGATTTAGTGACCGCATTTATGAAGACGCCGGAGCAGGAAGTCAATGTCGGCACATTGGAAGCGCTCGGCACGCTATTCAATGTGCCGGTGGTCAGAACGCTGAATGTTGATTTGGCGACAGCCACAGCGGCGAATCCGGCAAGCATTACTTTAAACAGCCAAATCCTCAAAAATCAGCAAGTGGTGTCAAACTGTTTCGGCGGCCTGAAGTTCTGCTGACGCGTTTTGCAAAAAAAAATCCCGCATCAAGCGGGATTTTTTATGCATCGGCTAAAAATTATTTTGCAATCTTAGCCAATAATTCTTCTTTGGAAATATTCACCGACTCAGCATCGCGGCGGCCTTTGTATTCAAAAGTGCCGGCATCCAAGCCTTTTTCGCCAATGACAATGCGGTGCGGAATGCCGGTCAATTCAAGGTCAGAGAATTTCACGCCCGGACGCTCATTGCGGTCATCCAGCAGCACATCATAGCCGGCAGCCGCCAGTTCCGCATACAGCGCTTCGGCTGCTTCCAGGGTGCGCGGCGATTTATGCGCATTCATCGGCACAATCGCCACTTCAAACGGCGCAATAGCCGCAGGCCAGATAATGCCTTTGTCATCGAAATTCTGCTCAATGGCGGAAGCCACCACGCGCGTTACGCCAATGCCGTAGCAGCCCATGGTCACGACCAATGGCTTGCCGTCTTCGCCCAGCACTTTGCAGCCAAGCGCTTCTGAATATTTTTGGCCCAGCTGGAAGATATGGCCAACCTCAATGCCGCGCTTGATTTGCAGCGTGCCTTTGCCGTCTGGAGACGGATCGCCTTCCACGACATTGCGTAGGTCATAGACTTCCGTAAGCTGTGCGTCACGCTCCCAGTTGACGCCCGTTGCATGCTTGTCCGCTTCATTTGCGCCGGCGACAAAGTCAGACAGCACAGAGGCAGCGCGGTCGGCAATTACGGTAATGCCTTTTTCCGCCAGGCCCTGTGGGCCGCAGAAGCCGGCAGTTAAGCCCAGTTCAGCAAGCTGCGCTTCGCTTGCAAATGCCAGAGGCGATGCAATCAGCGGATGCTTTTCAGCTTTAATTTCATTCAGTTCATGGTCGCCGCGTAGGAACAGCGCAATCACAGGCGCAGTTTTGCCTTCTTCAGCAGCACCTTGCACCAGCAGAGCTTTGACGGAATGGGCCGGGTCAGTGCCTAAGAATGCGGATACGTCAGCAATGGTTTTCTGGTTTGGCGTATCGACAATCTGCAATGCTTTAGCTGGCGCAGCGCGCTCACCGGTCAGTACGGCTTCAGCCATTTCAACGTTGGCTGCATAATCCGACTCGGTCGAGAATGCGATATCATCTTCGCCGCTGGACGCCAGCACATGGAATTCATGCGAGCCTGAACCGCCAATGGAACCGGTATCGGCCTGCACTGGACGGAAATTCAAGCCCAGGCGGCTGAAAATCTTGCAATATGCATCATACATATTGTCATAGGTTTCCTGCAGCGAGGCCTGGTCGACATGGAAGGAATAGGCGTCTTTCATGATGAATTCGCGTGAACGCATCACGCCGAAACGCGGGCGGATTTCGTCGCGGAATTTGGTCTGCACCTGATAGAAGTTTGCCGGCAGCTGCTTGTAGCTTTTCAGTTCGCTGCGCGCAAGATCTGTAATCACTTCTTCGTGTGTTGGCCCAAGCACAAAGTCATTGCTGTGGCGGTCTTTAAAGCGCAATAATTCAGGACCGTACTGCACAAAACGGCCGGACTCCTGCCACAGCGACGCAGGCTGCGTCACCGGCATCAGCACTTCCAGCGAGCCGGCGCGGTTCATTTCTTCACGCACAATCGCTTCAACTTTATTCAATACGCGCACGCCCATCGGCAGCCAAGTATACAGCCCGGATGCCAATTTACGAATCATCCCGGCACGCAGCATCAGCTGATGTGAAATAACTTCAGCATCGTTCGGGGTTTCTCTCAACGTTGCAAATAAAAAGCGGCTCGCGCGCATGGAAACTGTCCTGAAAAATTAAGCGTTAAAGCAGGGATTATACAATAAAAAATGAAGCGAGCATTTCTGAATGTCGCCTCATTGGCATTTAAAGGCGTTAAAAAATCACGGCATGATTTTTGCGGCGCGCCGCGTATCAGGAAATGCTTCAAGTCATCCAGATAAGTGAAAATCACCGGCACCGCCGCCAAGGTCAGCAGGGTGAAGGTGATCACCCCGCCAATCACTGAATGCGCCGGTTTTTTTTAAACAAAGTGCAGGGCTGGCCCGGCGGAAATGAGCGGATGGCAGGGTCGTTGTTTTATGCTGCTGTCAACAGAAGTTTTTGAATAAAAAGCAATTATTCCATGGCTTTCAAGCGGGAAATAATGCTGTTGTATTCCGCTGCCGTAGTGCGGTAATTGTTTTGTAAAGACTGGATATAGTCTTTTTTCGCGACGATATTTTTCTGGTTATTGGCCAGCATAGCCTTTAGCGGCGCCGGCACCGGCTCACCCTTGCGGAAATGCTCGCGTTCTTGGCGCACAAACAGAATGCGGTCATTCTGCAGCTGCTTCAGCTGATCCTGCTGAAAGGCCAGCTGCTTATTGATTTGCGTTAAAGCGTCATTTTTTTTCAGCGCAGCGGTGCGGCTGTTATTGTAGGCGCGCTTCAGCTTGGCATCCGACTCAATCTGCCTGGCTTGCGCTGCCCGTTTTGGCGCTTGCCTAATATCGGCTTCTGCATTATAAGGTTTATTGCGCTTAATCACCTGCATGTTCTGATCAAGCGCTTCATAGCCGTAGCGGATATGGTTCGGCGTAACGCTGGTGCTGATGTTCGCTACGCCTTTGCTGTCGTAATAGCGGTACCATGCGGTTTTAGGCTGCTGGGAAGCGGGAGCGGCTGCCAGCGCAGCATGCGACAGCAGGCAGGCCAGAAAAATGGATTTTCTCGGAATGCTTTTGTAATCAATGCAGGCAAGTTTGCGCTTAAACTGACTCAACATTGGACTCCCCAGTTGAAAGTTGACTAAATTACTTATTTTTAAGTAATAAAAATGTTATATTAGTCTTAAAATAGAGAATTAAAAACTATTCTAAGTTAAAAAAAAATCGTTGGTCATCAGAAAGTGTGAAGCTGTTGTTGAAATTGCAGAATACTGTGCTTGTGAGCAGAAATTGTCCATTGAAAATACACGTAAATATATGTTAAAAATGTTAATAACTTGTAAAAATACAGCTGATGGCAAAAACTTGTTTGTACATCCAAAATGGTAGGGTCATTAAATGGACGATAAATTCCAAAATCTAAAAGTCA
>NZ_JAVXCI010000072.1:0-17705 GCF_036659555.1 Acinetobacter sp. | reverse complement strand
AGGGGAGATTTATCAATCAGTAATAATGAAATTACGCTTAACTGATCAGCATTATCTCAATAGAGGCTATTTTTATATGCCTTTGGCGGAATGCCAGAAAGTGTTTATTGGCGCGGCGTTTAAATACTAAAATAATTGGGGAGGAAAACGCGTTTTTCCCCCTGATTGCATCTATGCCGCCCGGCGGTCAGAGTTTCCTGTGAAGCCCTGCCCGCAGGCGGAAAATATAATCTTATCTATGGCCAAATCTTTTGCGCAAGCCTACTGCGCTAGAATCCGCTGCGCTTCATCTGAATAATAAAACCGTTCCAAATGCGCCCGCGCGCGCTGCCGCAAGTACTTTGAGCTGATCACCTGCTGCATCACGGGATTGAGCAAATCCTGCAGTTCATGCTGAATTAAGGCTTCATCAATATTCAAGTCGCGCAGCAGCAGGTCAAAAGGGCGCTCCTGATTGCGGATATACCACGCATACACACCGTCATGCACCTGCTGCTTCAAGTAATCCGACTGGCGGATATGATCCCAAATTTCATGGCCTAAGCCCACGGTTTCAGGCAAGTCCTGCACTTCGATATAGTTTTTCAGCACGGCAGCCGGCATGCTTTTGATTTTATGCCAGAGATTGGCCTGAAAATGATACAGCTTATGGTCGTCAAAGTGCTGATTCAGCACGTGTTCGCTCATTTGGCTGAACTTCAGGATATTTTTCTGCAGATATTTGCTGACCGCGCTGTCCAGATTGGTATCGGTGACATTTTCCAGCACCGATTTGCTCATTTTCATAAAGCGCGACACGCCGGGCACGCTTTTGGCAATCACAGAATTATCCGCATAGTCCTGAATGGCGTGCTGAATCAGCTGGGTGATCATGGCGGAAAAAGCCGGGTTATTGACCACAGCCTTAATCAGGCGCTGGCGGTGGCCGCTTTTGCTGGCCACGTACTGCGCAATTTTATCCACAGTCAGAACCGGAATAATATCGGCAATTGCCGTGCCGTCATTTGCCGGGTGGATCAGCGCGAATTTAATCTGCTCAGCAATTTGCTCCAGCAAAAAACTGCTGGCAGGGGTTTGCAGAATCTGCTTCTGAATTAGCGCATTAATCTGTTCAAAGCTCCACAGCTGCTGCAGGGGCTGCTTTCTGAACCAGTGATAAAAGCTTAAAAACTCGCTCTGAAGCGTATCCGCCTGAGCAAAGTTCAGGTCTAAAAAATTCAGCTGCGCATCAATCAGCTGCTCTATCATCGGGTTTTTCTGCATGCTGTCCTTCAGCGCCAAGTTGATTTAAAACCGGGCCTATCAGTTTAAAGGGATAAGTTTATCCGCAAGCGGGTTTTTAAACTTTTGGCTTTTTGCCAGGAAAGGCAGGTAATGATCTGCGACTTCCCGTTCAGCCTCTAAAATTGGCATATGGCCAACATTGTTAAGGATGACAGGAGCTTCTGCGCGTTTCAATAAAGATTTCAGCTCATTTGCGGCTTCAACATTAATGATCTTGTCCTGCCTGCCCCAAAGAATCAGGGTGGGCGCTTCAACCGCCTGGGTCAGGCGGGCAAAGCTGTCCGGTGTATAAATCCGGTTCATCGCCGCCACCTGATCAATCATTTTGCTGGTTTGATCTGACTGCGCGATCAGCAGTTTTTCCTGCGCCTGCTTCAGCTTGAAAGGCATCGCCGGCGGATTTTGCATCAGCTGATGCATCACTTCATCTAAATCGCCCGGCTTGGAAACAATCAGCTGCTTTAAGGCGTAGGGGTTTTTGGAATATGCAGTTGTGGCCTGCCTGTAAATGCCGGCGCTGTTCAGCAGAAACAGGCTTTGCGTGTCAAAAGGGTACTGCGCAGCGTAAACCGTGGCAATTGAGCCGCCCAGCGAATGCCCGGCAACATTCAGCCGGTCTTCAATCTCAATTTTTTCCGCAAACTGGCGCAGCTGCTCAGTCACATTCGGCACGGAAGCATCAAAGTTGGCCGGCACCCGGGTGTCGCCATTGCTGGGCAAGTCGGGAATGATGACGTGGTAATACGGCGTCAGATAGTGCGCCACGCGGTTCCAGTTGTCGCGGCTGCCGGCCAGGCCGTGAATCAGCAAAATGGAAGGGTTGGTGCGGGAACCGCCTTCGCTGTAGCTCCAGGCCACACTGCCGACCTGCACGGTTTTAGCTGTCAGCCCGGCTGCTTTGCGCTCCTGAAGCAGGTGGTTCAGCAGAATCTGCGGCGGAATTATGGCTGGCGGAAGCGCGCTGTCTGCATCTGCAAAGCTGGGCTCGCCCAAGAGCAGCAGGCAGCTGAGGCAGCTCAGTTTCAGCGCGCGGCTGAGTGTCGAATGCAATCCTTTCATTGACTGGCTTGATCCCTAAATACAGCTTGAATTTGTTATGGCGTTTATTGAGCAATGGCCTGCGCGGGAACATCTGGCTTAGGGCAGGCGCTTTGGAAGATATTGTAGTCCAAATGGCCGGCTTGTCACGTTAAGCTTTTTTGACCCAATTCGTTCAGATTGCATGAAATGTGAACTGCGTCTAGAAAACTGGGGGAGTTTGCACAGAAAAAGATTTATGCATTGGCATTTTATGCCGTTCTGAGCGCGCAAGCCGCGGCGCAAACCGCAGCCCGGCGGCGCGCCGCGTGAAAAAAAGGCCAGAAAAAACCGGCCTGAGAAAAACCCGCCAGCTAATGTTTTGCAAGTGACATTCCCTAGGCCGCGGATTAAAATGTGAAAACTTCAAATAAGGATGGAAGAACATGCTAACAGCAGAAGAAGCTTTAGATCGTTTAAAAAAAGGCAACGAACGTTTTGTTAATGGTCAAACCAAGCATCTGACGCTTTTGACGCATCAGCAGCGGGCGGAAATGGCTGAAAGCCAGGAGCCGTTTGCGATTATACTGGGCTGTTCAGACTCGCGCGTGCCGGCGGAAATGGTTTTTGACCAGGGCTTGGGTGACCTGTTTGTGATCCGCGTTGCGGGCAATATTGTTGCGCCGTCACAAGTCGGCAGTGTGGAATTCGCCGCTGACAGTTTCGGCTGCCCTCTGGTGATTGTTTTGGGCCATACCCACTGCGGCGCCATTCATTCAACTATCGAAGCGCTGATGAACCCTGCGTCGCCGCCTTCTGCAAACCTGATGTCTATTGTGAACCGCGTGCGCCCATCCGTTGAAATTTTACTGCAGACCGAACTGAAAGATGATTTGGAAAAATTATCCGTGCATGCGGTGCGCTCCAATGTTTTCGCCTCGGTCAATCAGCTGCGCCACGGTTCAGCTGTGCTGGAAAGCCTGATTGCCAAAGGCAAGCTGAAAGTGGTTGGCGCAGAATATTCGCTGGAAACCGGCGAAGTCACGTTCTATGACTTCTAAGCTGATTTTCTAATTCAGCCATTCTTATGAAAGTTGTTGAAGGCGCTTTGGATAAAGCGCCTTTTGCTTTTTATAAGCAGCCTTTTTATAAGCTGCTTTTAATATAGGGATAGGCATTGTTCAATAAAGCCGGCTGCGCTTTGGCATTCGGATGAATCTGATCATTCTGCATCAGGCTTCGGTTGCCTGCGACGCCTTCCATAAAGAACGGCAGCAGCTTCACGCGGTACTGCCGGCTGACGGTCTGGTAACTGCTTTCAAAGGCTTTGCTGTAGGCTGTGCCGTAATTGGGCGGAATCTTCATGCCGAAGACCACTACTTTGGCTTTGGCTTGCTGGCTTTTTTCAATCAGCTGCGCCAGATTTTTCTGAATCATCTGCGGCGGCTGGCCGCGCAGGCCGTCATTGCCTCCCAGCTCAATCACCACCACATGCGGCTGATGGGCCTGCAGCAGTTTCGGCAGGCGCGCCAAAGCGCCGCTGGTGGTTTCGCCGCTGACGCTTGCATTGACCACTTTATGCTGTTTCGGATACTGTTGCTCTAAGCGTTTCTGCAGCAGATGCACCCAGCCCTGCTGCGGCTGCAGCCCATAGCCTGCGCTTAAGCTGTCGCCGACAATCATAATGGTTTTGGCGCAGGCCAGCATAGGCGCAAGGCACAGGCCCAGCGCCGTCAGGCGGAGGAGGGCGCGGAATTTTTGACCGCGGCGCTGCATATGATTTTGCATAGAGGGAAGCTATGACCCAATTGACGACTGAGCCATCCATCATGCCACAGGCGATTATTTCTGCACAGCAGTTGACGCAAAAGATCCAGCTTGCGGATAAAGAGCTGCGCATTTTTGAAAATTTGAACCTGCAGATCCATGCAGGCGAGCAGGTCGCCATTACCGGGCGCTCCGGTTCCGGAAAATCCACTTTGCTGGGGATTTTAGCCACGCTGGATCAGGCCAGTTCAGGGCATTTGCAGGTTTGCGGAGCAGCCATTGAGCAGCTGAATGAAGAGCAGCGCGCTGCCGTGCGCCTCAAGCATATCGGCTTTGTCTTTCAGTCCTTTCAGCTGCTGCCGCATTTAAGCGCGCTGGAAAATGTCATGCTGCCTTTGCGCCTGCAGCCGCATTTCAATTATGCGGAAGCGGAGCGCAAAGCCTTGGCGCTGCTGGCCAAAGTCGGGCTGGAGCGCCAGGCTGCGCAAACGCCGAAAGTGCTGTCCGGCGGGGAGCAGCAGCGGGTGGCGATTGCCCGCGCGCTGATCAGCCAGCCGCAGATTATCTTTGCCGATGAGCCGACCGGCAATCTGGATGGCGCAACCGCCAGGGAAATTGAACAGCTGCTGTTTCAGCTGAACCGCGAATTGGGCACCACACTGATTTTAGTCACCCATGATCCGCGGCTGGCAGCCCAGTGCCAGCGCCATTATGAACTGGCCGATGGTCAGCTGACTGAACATCTGCAGAGGGCATGAGATGAACGCGCTGTTCCGTCCGCTATTAACGCAAAGCTTTAAAAGCACCGGGGTTTATCTGCTGATTATCGCCCTGACCTTGGCCATCAGCGCGACCACTGCGCTGAAGTTCAGCAATGCGCAGATTCAGAACGCCGTAGCCCTGCAGGCAGCCGAAATGCTGGCGGGGGATCTGGTGCTGAGCGACAGCGCGCCGCTTGCCCAGTCATGGAAAGATCAGGCGTCGCAGCTGCAGCTGAAGCAGAGCGAAGTGACCATGTTCGGTTCCATGGCGCATACCTCAGATCAGTTTGTCATGGTCAATGTCAAAGCCATCGACGGGTCTTTTCCATTGCGCGGCGAGCTTCGCCTGCAGCCGGCGGCGCAGCGGATTCAATCCGGCGAAGTCTGGCTGAGCCAGCGCGCGATGGATCTGCTGCAGGTTAAAATCGGCGATGCGCTGCATATCGCCGATGGCGCCTTTAAGGTCACAGCCAAGATTGCGCATGACTCCAATCAGGAGCTGGGCTTCAGCGGCTTTTCCCCGACGGTGATCATTTCCCGGCAGGACGTCGCCAAGACCCATGCAGTGCAGGCCGGCAGCCGCATTGAATACCGCCTGCTGCTGGCGGGCGCTGCTGAAAATACCCGGCAGTTTGAACAGCGCTTTAAGCAGCTGCGGCATCCTGAAGCTGGCGCCAAAACACAGCTGGCGGATGGAGCGGCGGCGGATGAGCAAAGCAGCCTGCGCTTAAGAAACGCCAGCGAAGGCAATACCCGCCTGATGAAGCCGATTGCCAATTTGGATACCTTTCTGCAGCTGGCGAATATTCTGACCATTCTGCTCTGCGGCATTGCGATTGCCTTAAGCAGCCAGCGCTATGTGCAGCAGAATCAGGATCATATCGCCCTGATGCGCTGCATGGGCGCGTCCAGGCAGCAGATTCTCCAGGCCTATCTGGCGCTGCTGGCGGCGGTCTTTGCAATTGCCATGCTGATAGGCAGCCTGTTTGGCATGGGCCTCGGTTTTACTTTGCTGCAATTAATGCTGCAGCTGATTCCGCATTTAAATGTGGCGTTTTCCGCCAGCGCGATGCTGCTGGGGCCATTGCCGGTGGCCATGCTGACCAGCGCTGCGGTGCTGCTGGGCTTTGTCTTGCCGAGCCTTTGGCAGCTGCTGAATACCCCGCCGGTCCGGGTCATCCGCCAGCAGGAAAAACCGCTGCAGTCCATGCTGTGGATGCTGCTGGCCGGCACCGTCAGCCTGGCGCTGTTCAGCGCGGTGTTGACTGAAAATTTGGCGCTGACCGCATGGGTGATGGGCGCAGTTATTGCGCTGTGCGCGGTGCTTTATCTGCTGGTCTGGACTGTGCTGAAGTTTATCCGCAGCCTGAAGACCGGCCTTTCCGCCTATGTGCGCACGCCGTATCAGACCGCATTTCAAATTACTGCGCTGGCTTTGGGCCTGAGCCTGATTACGGTGCTGGCGGTGCTGCGCACAGATTTGCTGGAGCGCTGGCAGCAGCAGCTGCCGGCAGGCACGCCCAATCAGTTTGTCTATGGCCTGCCGCCCTTGGATATGCCTGCATTCAGGCAGCAGCTGGACGCGCACGGCTGGACAGGCACGCCGCTGTATCCCAACGTGCGCGGGCGCCTGGTGGCGAAGAATGGCCAGCCTTTTGCCGCAGCGCTGGTGCAGGGCAATAATTCGCTGCGCCGCGAGCTGAATTTGACTCAGGCCGCATCCTATCCGGCAGACAATAAAATTCTCAGCGGTGCAGCTAAATTCAGCCAGAGCGGCCAAGTCTCGGTTGAGGCGGAAACCGCCGCGGAACTGGGCATCCAAATTGGCGACCGGCTGACCTTCAGTCTGCCTGAAGGCCCGCTGCAGGCGCAGGTTGTCAACCTGCGCAGCGTGGAGTGGGAAAGCTTCAGTCCGAATTTCTTCTTTATTTTTTCACCGCAGACTATGGATGAAAATGCCGGCAGCTATCTGGGCAGCTTTTATGTGCCGGATGCGGAAAAGCCGCAGCTGATTGCGCTGATTCAGCAGTTTTCCAATACCGTATTTATTGATGTCAGCCTGATTCTGGATGAAATCAGGCGCATTGTCAGCCTGCTGGTGCAGATCGTCAGCATTTTAGCGGCGCTGGTGGCGCTGTCCGGCATTTTAGTGCTGGCGGCCTGCCTGAATCTGCTGATGGATGAGCGCAAGCGCGAAGTGGCTTTGCTGCGCGCGTTCGGCGGCTCCAGGCAGAAAATGAAGCGCATGCTGAGCATGGAAATCGGCTTTATGGGCCTGATTGCAGGCTTGGTATCCTGCCTGTTTGCGGAAGTGATCAGCGCTGTCGCCAGCTATAAAATGGATCTGGCGGTGCAGCTGCATGGCGGAATATGGCTGATTCTGCCGCCGCTGATGGCGCTGCTGTGCGCGCTGATTGGCCGTTACCGCCTGAGTTATCTCTGCGATATTCCGCCGCTGCAAAGCCTGCGCGAGATGAATCAGTAGCTGCGACGCGGCGCTGCGTTTGGGCCTATCCGGCGGAACGGTTCATCCATTGAATCAGCTCCTGCCAAAGCGGGGTGATGTACACCACCAGCGACAGGCAGTATTGATAAATGAACCAACAGGCTGCCAGGCCCAGCAGCAGGCTGGCCAGATTGACCATCGGCGCGCGCTGAATCTTCTGTCCGAAATACCATGCCGCAGCCAGAAAAGCCCCCATGAGCATGCCGCCGATATGGGCTGCGTTATTGATGCCGCTGATCATAAAGCCCATCGCCAGGTTGATGGCCATCACGCTGACCAAGGTTTTTTTGTCCAGCAGAAAACGCTGCTGCGGCAGCACAGGCAGCAGCGACAGCACCGTGAGCGCCGCGCCAAGTCCCATCACTGCGCCTGATGCGCCGGCGCCGACGCTCGGCAGCAGTTCGCGGTTGGCTGCGCCGGTGCGGAGCAGCTCGTATGTGTCCTGAATCGACACATAGCCGCTGAGCAGGGAACCGCTGATGCCGGCCAGAAAATACAGCCCGATGAAATACATGCGCCCCAGCATCTGTTCGGCAATGCTGCCGAAAATATACAGCGCCCACATATTCAGCATGAGGTGGATCAGGCCGAAATGAAAAAACATGCTGGTGAGCAGGCGGACGGGTTCCGCTAAAAAGCTTAAAGGTGCATAATCAGCACCCCAGCGGATCGCATCGGCAGTGCTTGGATTGCTGATGTCCATGCCATGCAGGACTTGCCACGCAAACAGCCCGGTATTGACGGCAATCAGCAGGGCGGTAAACCACCACAGCTGAATTTCAAGTTTAGCGTTTACTTGCGGAGGTGAAAGTTCTGGCATGCTATTCTTTTGCGGTGATTATTCGTTTAATAACAAGCTTAACATGAAAAAACAGATTTTCCGGAGCAGCCGACTGACATGAAAGCCTTTCTTGCCCGCACTTTAGTCATTCTGGTCAGTCTGGCGCTTTTGGTGCAGTTGTGGATTTTTGCCAGCTTGGCCTGGTGGCGCACCCATCCTGTGGATAGCACCATGATGATGCGCCTGGACTACTGGTCAGATCCGTCTGAGCCGATTAAGCATGAATGGCGCGATTACAGCCAGATCAGCGATTACATGAAGCATGCCGTAGTGGCGGCCGAAGACGGCAAATTCCTGCAGCACAGCGGCTTTGACTGGGAAGGCATGCAGTTTGCGTTGGAGCGCAATAAAGACCAGGGCAAAGTGGTGGCGGGCGGCTCCACGATTTCGCAGCAGCTGGCCAAGAACCTGTTTTTATACAATAAGCGCTCATTTCTGCGCAAAGGCCAGGAAGCTGTTGCGACCTGGATGATGGAGCGCATGTGGTCGAAAGAGCGCATTTTGGAAGTGTATTTGAACTCGGTGGAATTCGGCGATAATATTTACGGCGTTGAAGCTGCGACCCAGTATTATTTCGGCAAAAGCTCGCGCAGCCTGAGCCGGGAGCAGGCGGCCTTTCTGGCGGCGATTCTGCCCAATCCAAAGTATTATCAGGAGCACCGCGCTGACCGCAAGCTGCAGTACCGCAAGCGCATGATCCAGCGCTATATGCGCTATAGCCATATTCCCTGATGGATGCACTTGTGGAGCAAAAAAAGCCTAGAAATTCAGGCTTTTTTTTATGAAATTGTCACAAAATTGAAGCATACTTATGGCCATGCACCGCACTTTTAAAAGCATAGGTTAGATATGAATACGGCAGCTGAAACTCCGCCTGCACAAACTGAATATACTTATAATGACCGCTATATCAATCGCGAACTGTCGATTTTAGATTTCCACCTGCGGGTGCTGGAACAGGCGGTCGATCCGCTGCATCCTCTGCTGGAGCGCATGAACTTCCTGCTGATTTTTTCGCGCAATCTGGATGAGTTCTTTGAAATCCGCGTGGCGGGCGTCATGGAGCAGCTGGACTTGGGCAATGAAAGCCGCAGCCCGGACGGCCTGACGCCAAAGCAGGTGCTGGATCAGATTTCAGCCACTGCGCATGCCGCCATTGAGCGCCAGTACCGCATCCTGAATCAGGAAATTTTAAACAAGCTGCGCGAAGAAGACATCTGCTTCCTGCGCCGCGGCGAACTCACGCCTGCGCAGTCGGCATGGGTGAAAAAATATTTTCAGGAGCAGGTGGCGCCGGTTCTTACCCCAATCAGCCTGGACCCTGCGCATCCATTCCCGCGCCTGGTCAATAAAAGCCTGAACTTTATTGTGACGCTGGAAGGCAAGGACGCTTTTGGCCGGCAGATTGATCTGGCGGTTGTGCCTGCGCCGCGCTCACTGCCGCGCGTGGTGCGCCTGCCGGACGAGCTGACCGGCGGCAAAGAGCACCATGTGATGCTGTCCGCCATTATCCATGAGCATGTTTCCGACCTTTTCCCGGGCATGACCGCAACCGGCTGCTACCAGTTCCGCGTGACGCGCAATGCCGACTTGGCTTTAAATGAAGATGTTGAAGACTTGGCCAAGGCGCTGAAAGGCGAATTAAGCTCGCGCCGCTTTGGCCGCGCGGTGCGTCTGGAAGTGACGCACAACTGTCCGAAGCATATTTACGATTATCTGCTGGATGAGTTCGATCTGGACGAAGAGCAGCTGTACAAGGTCGATGGCCCGGTCAATCTGGCGCGCCTGCTGTCCAACTTCAAGCGCCCGCATTTGCGCTACGACTCGCATACGCCGGTCATTCCCAAGGTGCTGAAAAAATCTGAAAATATTTTCAGCGCCATGCAGAAGCAGGACATCCTGCTGCATCATCCTTATGAATCCTTTGCGCCGGTGATTAACCTGCTGCGCGAAGCGGCGCGCGACCCGCAGGTGCTGGCGATTAAGCAGACCCTGTACCGCAGCGGCGCAGATTCTGAAATTGTGCAGGTGCTGGCCGAAGCCGCCCGCAACGGCAAGGAAGTGACCGCGGTGATTGAGCTGCGCGCGCGCTTTGATGAGGAGTCCAATATTGCGGTGGCCAATGTGCTGCAGGAAGCCGGCGCGGTGGTGGTTTACGGCATTGTCGGCTATAAAACCCATGCCAAAATGATTCTGGTGGTGCGCCGCGAGAACAATAAGCTGGTGCGCTATGTGCATTTGGGCACGGGCAACTATCATGCCGGCAACGCGCGGATTTATACTGACTATGGCCTGCTCACTACCGACAAAGAGCTGTGCGAAGATGTGCACCGCATTTTTCAGGAGCTGACCGGCATGGGCAAAATGGCCAAGCTGAAAAAGCTGCTGCACGCGCCTTTTACCCTGCATGCGCAATTGATCAATTTTATTGATGATGAAATTGCCAATGCCAAAGCCGGCAAGCCGGCGCAGATTATTGTTAAAGTCAATGCGCTGACCGAAATGCAGCTGATCAACAAGCTGTATGAAGCGTCGCAGGCGGGCGTGCAGATTGACCTGATCATCCGCTCCATCTGCTGCCTGCGCCCGGGCCTGCCGGGGCTGTCGGAAAATATCCGCGTGCGCTCAATTGTCGGGCGCTTCCTTGAGCATACCCGTGTGTATTACTTCGGCAATAACGGCGATGCGCGCATTTACTGCTCAAGCGCGGACTGGATGGACCGCAACCTGTTCAACCGTGTGGAAGCCTGCTTCCCGGTTGAAGATCCGGCCTTGAAGAAGCGCATTTACCAGCAGGGCCTGCTGAACTATCTGCAGGACAATCAGCAGTCCTGGTTGCTGCAGGGCGATGGTACATGGGTGCGCGTGCAGGCTGCGGAAGGCGAAGCGCCGCATAACTCGCAGCGCCTGCTGCTGGAAATGATTAAGTGACCCAGCGGCAAAACCGAAAAACCATGATCGACAGGGCGCCTTGAGCGCCCTGTTTATTGCGCTAAGCCGAAGGGCTGCGCGCGGCCAGCTTTCTGAAGATATTTCTGATCAAGCCGTCAACCTGATAGGCGGAAAGCTTTAAGCGCGCCGCAGTCTGCTCAGCCGTGCTGGACTGGCTGATCAGCTGAAGAATCTGCTGTTCAGCAGGGCTGAGCGGCTTGACAGCTGCGCTGCTTCCGGCGCTATTGAAGGCTTCTTGCAGCAGGCAGCGCGCAAACTGCGGATGCAGCGCCGCGCCGCCGCGCAAAATGCTTTTCATCTGCTGCAGCGCAGCTTCGGCGGATGCGCCGTCCAGCAGGTAAGCGTCCGCGCCCGCCTGAAGGGCTGCAGAAATTAATTCAGTCTGCGCTGCCTGATGGAAAGTCACTAAATGGCTGGAAGGGCAGCAGTGTTTAATTGTTTTGATGAAATTCAGGTCTGCGCGCTCAAAAGCGCTGTAAAAAATCAGGTTGGGCAGATGCTGAATCATCAGCTTTTCTGCAGCATCAAGCGTCTGCCCGGACATAATCAGCTCCTGGGGATAGCCCATATCTTTCAGAATATTCCGCAGCAGCGGCTCGGGCAGGGCAGCGCGGCGGTTAATCAGCAGCACCGGTACAGGCAGAATGAGATCATTGACCATGAATTCAGGTACTCTAGAATCAATTGCATTAAAAAAAATTACCTTCAGTGCAGTCAACTTTGCATGAAAAAGCCGCAAAATAATATCCCAAAAAATAGGTATTTATAGAGTAAATTATATTTAAGTGACTGTGGTTAAAAAGTTATTTATAAATTTTTAATTTTATTTTCTGGGGCTGGCGCTTCGGCGCGGCTTGCTGATTCAGGGCCTGATCTGCCCAGCTAAAGGCGCGTGCCGGCGCTGTGCGCGGGGGGCAGCGCTTTCGCCTGCAGGGGAAATTTCTCCCAGCTTTTTTCAGCGCAATGCAATCTAGGCTGCCTGAACTGAATTTTCCGCGGCATTGCCCCCGCATCTTCCAGCCGGCTGATTTGAATAATGGTTAAAAATACCCAAAAATGGGGATATACCCAGCTTTATCAGCTGTTTAATATGAGGCATCTTCTGGCTTATCTGGCTAGCCGGAAGATTTATAAAGGATATAGATGATTTAATACTCGAGTGTGAAATCATCTGTATGTTTTCCTTAACTGGGCAGCTGTAATTGGCTTGCCCTTTTTCTTTTGCGCTTGATCTGAAAATTTCAGCAATAAAAAAAGGAGCATTGCATGCTCCTTTTCTATATTTGAAATCACCGCATGGATAAATTAATGCAGGTTCTGCGTAATTTTCTGCAGAATCTGCAGCAGCACGTCAAATTCGCTTTGCAGCGGCGTGCTTTTGCGGGTCACTAAAGCCAGCGTGCGGCTTGGCCCTGCTTCAACCGGCTTAACCGCCAGATGCTGATCCGCCTTAATCATATTGGTATGAATCGCGATTTCAGGAAGCAGGGTAAAGCCCAAATCTGCAGAAACCATTTCCACCAGCGTCGGCAGGGAGCTGGCTTTCAGGCGGTGGTCATTTTTACGCTCGCCAATCGGGCACGCGCTGAGGGCATGGTCACGCAGGCAGTGGCCTTCTTCCAGCAGCATTAAGCGCGACAGGTCCAAATCATCCAGAGACACTGCATGGGCAGCGTTCTGGTCGGCGCAATTATGCACGAGGTAAAGGCTTTCTTTTGCAATTTCAGCAACTTTTAAGCCGCGGGTGTCAAAAGGCAGGGCCAAAACCACCATGTCTAAATTGCCGTGTTCCAGCTTTTCCACAATCTTTTCACTTTGCGCTTCATGCAGGTGCAGCTGGATTTTAGGCAGCTGCTTATGCACTTCGTCTAAAAGCTGGGAAAGGATAAACGGCGCAATGGTCGGAATAATGCCAAGATGCAAATCGCCAGTGAGCGGCTCACTCATTTCACGGCTTAGGCGCATTAAGTCCTGCGCATCGGCCAAGAGAACACGTGCTCGGGCAACAACCTGCTCGCCGAGCGGCGTTAAACGGACATTTTGACGGTCGCGTTCTACAAGTACGCCGCCCAGCAGGCGCTCAAGTTCCATGATCCCGCCCGACAAAGTCGACTGGGTGACAAACGAACGGCGCGCAGCTTCGGTAAAATGCAGCGTTTCAGACAGTGTTACGAGATATGACAGCTGTCTTAAAGATGGTAATGCAGCCATAGTGTCCTAATGTTTATGATTTAAAGTGATCGGCAAATAAACCGCTAAGATATGGAATAAAGTGCGGTGGGATATCATGCCCCATTCCATCAATTAATTCAAATTTAGCGCCGGAAATTGCTTTCGCAACGGCTTTGCCGTGGCTTGGCGGGAGCAGGCGGTCACAAGACCCGTGCAGCACCAGAGTATTCTTCTGGATCTGCTTGTCCAGCTGCAGCAGCGAACCTGTACATAATATGGCTAAAAACTGCTGAAGTATACCTGCCGGATAATAACTGCGCTGATACAGCCGGCGGGCAGTCTGAATCGCTTCGAGCTGATTGAAGTAGCCTGGAGAGCCGATAATGCTGAATACCTTCAGGCTGTGGTTGATGATGCCGTCTTCATCATGCGAATCCGGCGTGCCGATCAGGCTGAACAGCTGCTTGGGAAACGGCGGCGGAAGCAGGGGCTGATTGTTGCTGGTGAACAGCAGGCCCAGATTTTTAATTTTTTCAGGATATTTCGCGGAAAGGATCTGCGCAATCATGCCGCCCATGGAGGCGCCGATGACATCGACCTGATCCAGACCCATGCGGTCAATCAGCAGGGAGGCGTCTTCCGCCATGTCATACAGGTCATACGGCGCGCCCTGATTTTCCAGCCCGACGGCAAAGCGGCTCATGAGCTTGAAAGTGTTCAGGCGCGGGCCTGGATTCCTGATTTTGGATGACAGTCCAGTGTCGCGGTTGTCAAAGCGGATGACGCGGTAGCCCTGATCAATCAGTGATTTGCAGAAAAAATCAGGCCAATACAGCATTTGCGCGCCTAGACCCATGACCAGAAGGATGGGCGGGTGCTCAGGATCGCCGCCGACTTCGACATGCAGTTCTATGCCATTGCCTAGATCGACTTTGGTTTCATGCATAAATGCCGTATATGGAGAATTGCTAAACTGCAAGGCGCTATTCATGTCCATTCTCCTTTAAAAGGACGCTTTTGTTTAAAAAACGTCCTTATATTAAACGCTTAAATTGCGGCCGGAATCAAGTCCGGAACCAGCTTGGTCAGCGCAAGGCGCTGCTTGCCTGCGGTGGCGCCCAGCAGTACAAAGCCGCGCAATGTGCCGTCGGCATCCACAGCTTTCGCCAGCATGCCGTCTTCCAGCGCTTCAGTTTCCCAGCTGACATCGGCGTCAACTGGCGCCGGCAAAACGGTCAGCGGCGCAGCCGGGGTTTTAACCGCAACCGGCATAGCAGGGTAGTGCACCGCAGTCTGTTCACCGTTCAGAGTTTTGGCCAAAGCGCGCGCCTGCTGCATAATCGGCATGACATACGGCAGCAGGGTGCCGTTGACTTCCGCGCAGTCGCCCATCGCGTAAATATCCGCCTGGCTGGTTTCCAGTCCGGCATTGGTCACTACCCCGCGGCGGGTATGAATATTGGCGGCTTTGGCCAAGGCGGTATTCGGCTGCAGGCCAATGGCGGAAAGCACAGCATCGGCTTTCAGGCTCTGGCCGCTGGCCAAAGTCACGAAATAGCTGCCGTGCTGGTCTTTGGACACTTTTTCAACAGTGGTGCCAAGCACAAAGTGAATGCCGGTTTTTTCCAGATTTTCTTTAAACACTTCAGCAGCATGCGCGGGAAGCAGGCGCCCCAGCGGCTGCGGCGCAAGGTCAATGACCGTGACGCTGTGGCCGGTATTCTGCAAATCATTGGCAAATTCGCAGCCGATCAGGCCTGCGCCTAAAATCACCACGCGCTTTTCATGGCATTCATCAATATGCGCGCGGAAGGCTTTGTAATCATTCAGGTTGTTGACTACATGAATGTCATCGCTGCCGTCACCGGCAATCGCCAGGCGGATTGGATTCGCGCCGATGGCTAACACCAGCTTGGAATAATCCTGCACAGAGGCCGCGCCATCCGCATTTTCCAGATGCAGCTGATGCGCCTGCGCTTCAATGGATTTGACCCAGGTATGATTGACAATTTTCATGTTCAGCTGCGCGGCCATTTTGGCGGCGTCGCCCAGGGCAATCTGTTCCGGCGCTTTTTTGCCCGCCAAGGCGTTGGATAATGTCGGCTTGGCGTAGTTTGCGGCGTCATCAGCGCAGATCATGATGAGTTCTTGTTCGGTGTTCAGCTTGCGGAATTCGCGCGCTGCGGCGTAGCCCGCCATGCCTGAACCGATAATGACAATAGGGTGCATACTCTGCTCCAAGCGCAATAGATATGATGTAGGCCTAAAAAAAGACCAGAAGGCAGCTGGTCTTTTGCTTTATGTGCTAAATTTCAACCATTTCAAAGTCGGCTTTAGACACGCCGCAGTCTGGGCAGGTCCAGTCGTCAGGGATGTCATCCCATTTTGTGCCCGCCACAATGCCGTCCTGCGGCCAGCCTTCTGCTTCGTCATAGATCCATCCGCAAACGATGCATTGATATTTTTTCATTTGACTCTCCAAAAACTGATCTAAACATAAGGATCAGTAAAAACTCATATACTGCAAGACTTTAATAATGTGATTTTAACGGATGCGGCTTTAACAGCAAACTCATGCATTAAATTTTTACGCAGTTCCCATTATAAAGTAAAGTACGTAAGAGTTTAATCAGTGAAATTAGAACCGGAACATCAGGCGGGGGCAAAAAATGTCAGAAAACCCGCCATGCGCTTAATTTTAACCCTGATTGATGTCATTTAAGCGGATGAATTGCGTTGCCTGCCGGTTTTGCGCCTTGATTTAGACTAAAGTCGTGATGCGGGTAAGCTGCTGATTTGCTAAATTATGATAAGGTATTTTCATACCTGTTATTTATTTAAAAAATGCAATAAATAAAATCAATAACTTAGCGCCTTACAATGCTTTTAGTATTCAGGGTTGGCTGTTCATTGTTCAATTTTGGCGCTAAAATTCAGCCATTCCTTTCTTATTTTGCAGTTCTCCTATGCGCAATTTGTCTGCTGTATTGTGGTCGCACATCCGTGCTGTTCCAGATTTTCCAAAACCGGGTATTTGCTTCTATGACCTGACGCCATTATTCATGAATAACATTGATCTGGTGGCAGACGCTTTAATCGCCAGCATTCCGGCGGAAAAATTAGCTGAAGCGGAGAGTTTTGTGGCTGTTGAGGCGCGCGGCTTTGTGCTGGCGAGCCTTTTGGCGCAGCGCACAGGCAAGGGCCTGATTCTGGTGCGCAAAGCGGGCAAGCTGCCGCCGCCGGTGGTGGGCGTAGGCTACAGCCTGGAATACGGCTTAGACCGCCTGGAAATGTCTGCGGATATTAAAAGCCAGAAAGTTATTTTGGTGGATGATGTGCTGGCCACCGGCGGAACATTGCGCGCCGTGAAGCAGCTTGCGGAAAAATGCCAGCATCAGGTTTTAGGCGCCAGCATTTTTCTGGATTTGCCGGACATGCATAAAGACTTGGGGCTGGAAATTTGGCCGGTTTTGGATGAGAAGTCCAAGCCGGAATCTCAGGCGGCTTAAGCCGGCCGGAAAATGCACTCAGGCCATCAGCTTGGGCGGGAAAAGCCCTGCAGCATGCGTAATGCCAGTTAGTTAAGAAACTGCCTGGCATTTTCTTTTTTAAACTTGCAATATTGTTTTGGGGCTTAGGAAGCTAAAGAGGGTTTTCACGGAGTAGTTTAAGCAAATCAAGGTACAAATTACGATGTCTATGATTGAAGCGATACTCCGTTTCTTTAAGATGTAGATAAAACATCTTTTTGTCAATTCCATTAAATTTAATCAGACGTTTTTTAGCATAGCCCCAGAATGACTCAATGCCGTTGATATGCCGATCTCCGCAAGCGAATTCATTGTCACCATGATTCACTCTAAGATGTTTATTAAAACCTATATCAACCAAGCCATCAGTATTAATCACTGAATCAAGCTCAAGATGACCTCTGGATAATGCCTTGGAGAGTAGCTTTAGAACAATCCGGTACTATTTCAGTATAAACATTACCTTCACGTTTCAGCAGTCCAAATACAATTGTTTTACCTGACGCTCCGCGGCCTCTTTTTCCTCTAACCCGCCGAGCGCCAAAGTAAGATTCATCAAGTTCAACTACACCGTTAAATGGTGAAACTTGTTCACATTTGTATGCTATTTTTTTACGAATTTTAATGAAGATAGAATTGATTGAACAGACAGAGATATTGGCCAATTGCGCTGTATCTGTTGCCGTGAAATCCATGGCAAAAAAGCGAATAATCTGTCTAAATTTCGCTTCACTGCTTTTTGAACGGGAATAGTATCTATTTTTATGTTTCATATTAGGAAGTTGCCATATAATTTGAATATGTTTACTTCCTAAGCCCCATTGTTTGATACGCGGAAGTGTCATCCGCAACCTGTATGGCCTTTGAAAAGGACT
>NZ_JAVXCI010000071.1:0-17731 GCF_036659555.1 Acinetobacter sp. | reverse complement strand
TCACCGCCGATGGATATGCATTATAGGGGAAAATTTTCAGCACGCAAGGCCTTTTCTCAAATATTTCAGAAAAAGCGGTTCGGACGGGTATTTTTTATGCATTTTGCATTTTTTTATTCATAATTTGATCAAATTTGCTTTAATAGTAATTATTAAAGCTTATTGGAACGTTTTTTACTTATTATTAAGCGAACACTTTTGCTGAGTAAAAAGCGTCAGGACTATATATGCGTCATTCTTTTTATTTTTATGCAGGCCTGCTGTGTTTTGCGGCAGCTTCTCCAGCCTTTGCAAATGAACAGGCTGCGGAAGCTGAAACTGCAGAGGCGGCCAATACATCAAAAACCCAGCAGCTTGCCCAGGCTGCGCTTGCAAAATCTTCTGAAGTCGCCAAGAAGCTGTCCGTCAACGCAAACGCGGCGCAGGCTGATGAAGAAAAAGATCCGTTTGAGGCGTTTAACCGAAAAATGTACGCTTTCAATGACGCACTGGATAACAGCGTTGCGCGCCCGCTGGCTATTCAGTATGTGGCAAAAGTGCCTGAAGATGTCCGCAGCTCCTACCGCCAGTTCCGCAAAAATTTAAATGAGCCTTGGAATGCTGTAAATCAGCTGATACAGGGCCGCCCGGGTCGCGCCGCCAAATCTTTAGGGCGCTTTACAGTAAATACGCTGACGACTTTAGGCTTTGCTGACCCTGCGCGCCGCCTGAACTTAACGTCTGAAGCGGAAGGCTTCGGCATCACTTTAGGCTATTACGGCGTTCCTTCCGGCCCTTATCTGGTGCTGCCGGTTTTTGGCCCGAGCACCATCCGTGAAAGCGCCGGCCTTGCAGTAGACAGCCAGGCGCGCCCGCAAAAGTACCTGCTGGAAGATCATGAAACCGCGTACTGGTCTGAGCAGGCGCTGCGCGGAATTGATGCGCGTTCGCAGCTTTTGGATTTGGAAAGCACCTTGCAGGGCGATAAATATGCGCAAATCCGCGATTTTTACCTGCAGCGCATCAGTTTTGCCGTCAGCGAGAAAAAAGGCATTGCGGAAGACAGCCTGTTCTTTGATGATGATGCGGAATTGGATGAAGATGCAGACCCTGCCGATGCCGAGAAAAACCCTTCAGAAGATGATTCAGGTACGCAGGATTCTGACAATACCGCCGTAAAGTGAGCGCATTTTTCATCCAGCTGGAGGCGATTTATTCCTCCAGCAATGATTTGCTTGCTATAGTAGTTCAACCATGCCAGCCCAAGGGCCATCCTATTTCTTTATGTATTTCATTCAGCCGACGCGCGATATTCCCTATTTAGATCAGGTTCTGGCAGCACTGCCCAGTGTTCAGATGATTAACATTGAAGATCTCGATTTGTATGATCCGACGATTATCGCGATTGCAGACGCCGCCGACTATTTAGCGCATAAATGGGCGCTGCCGACCATTGTGCTGGCTTTTGAGAATGAAGGCGCCGCGCTGGCGCAGGCCTGGGAACAGGGCGCCTTAGCCGGCTGGCTGTGGAATCAGCTGCCTGCAAACCCGCAGCAGGCGTTAATTAAGATTGATGCGCAGTATAAGCGCAATCAGGACAGCCGCGACCTGCCTTCAGCAGCTGAACTGCAGAAAAAGCTGCTGCCCAATCCAATTGAATTAACCAATTATAAAGTTGAAACTTTTTTCCAGCCTTCCGCTTACCTTTCCGGCGACTGGTATGATTACTGGAAAATCAGCGATAAAGAAATCATCTTTTATTTGGCCGATGTTTCCGGCCACGGCGTCACCAGCAGCCTGCTGACATCCTGGATGGCCGCTTTTCACGGCCGTTCCAAAACCCCGCGCGAACTGATTAAAAAACTAAACGGCATGCTGGTTCAGGAAAACATTGAAAAGCACATTACCATGCTTGCGGGCGTCCTGAATCTGGAAACGCATCTGCTACGCTGGTCCAGCGCCGGGCATTATCCTCCCGCCATTTTATTTGAGCCGAATCAGCAGCCGAAAATTTTAACCACCAGCAGTTTTCCCTTAGGCTTGACTGAAGATCTGGAGGTTGAAGAGTTTGAGTGTATTTTAAATAAGCATGCAAAGTTCATTATTTGCTCAGACGGCGCGCTTGAACCTTTTGACGGCGGCTTGAATGAGCAGCTGGGGCAATTGGTGCATCATTTGCAAAATCAATCATTTCAAGCGCCTGACCACGTTGCGGACGATATTGCCATCTTAAGCTTATGCCGAATGAATTAATTTGCTAATCAACTGTTTAGACCTTTTATCCAGCATATAAGACTGTTGGCTACTTGAGTAAGCAGTGGCCCTATGGGATAATTTTCTATCCTCCTCTGCAAATGGCATTTATATGTCAACCGGTCATGTTGAATATGCAAGCTTGAATGGAACGCATATTTTTAAGCTTATTGGCGAAGTGCGCGCTCAATCCTGCATTAGTTTAGACAAGTTACTTAATAAGATTGAACAGCAAGAAAATGTCATTGGCGCGATCGTAGATTTAACCCAAACGACATTCATTGACAGTACAGTTTTAGGGATTTTGGCTAAACTGGGCTTAAAGCTCAAGCAAATCCACCACATTCAGGCAGTCATGCTGTCTACCAACTCAGATATCACCACACTGGCCAACAGCATGGGCTTGGGGCAGGTATTTGTGATTCTTGATTACTGCGGCGATCCGAAAGTCTGCACGCTCGCTTTGATGGAAGAGCACATTACCCATGGCAGCATGCTGAATACTGTTTTAGACGCGCACAAAACCTTGATGAAGCTCAATGAAAGCAATCAGAATATGTTTGAGCCGCTGGTGAAGCAGCTGCAGAAAGAACAGGACAGCCTGGGTAAGGCTGTGAAGCAAAATGCCTAGGCCTTTCAGCAACCTCAGAGACGCTCCCCGATTATGACTTTCCTTGCTGTTGCCCAGATGAACTCGCAAAATGATATTGAAGCAAACTTCACTGTCATTGAGTCGCTGATCGGGCAAAGCAAAGCGCAAGGCGCAAGCCTGATCGTCTTTCCTGAGAATTTCGCCTGCTTCGCTGCCGGCAAGCAGCGTGAAACCGCCGCCCAGTTTGAAGCGATCCAGCAGCGCTTAGAGCAACTGGCGCATCAATATCAAATATGGATTGTTGCCGGCACGCTGCCATGCCCTTTCCGCCCGGACGGCTCAGTCATTCGGGACGGCCGCGTGCGCACCGCCAGCCTCTGCATCAGCCCGGAAAAAACCGAAGCGCGCTACGATAAAATCCATCTGTTTGATGTGCAGGTGAGCGATGCCGTCGGCGGCTATCAGGAATCCAGGTTCTTTGAACCGGGCACAGACACGGCTGTGGCTAAAACGCCGTTTGGCAATATTGGCTTAATGGTTTGCTATGACCTGCGCTTTCCTGAACTGGCGCTGACGCTGCGCGCGCAAGGCGCAAATATTCTAACCGCGCCGGCAGCGTTCACCTACACCACCGGCCAAATGCATTGGCAGCAGCTGCTTCAGGCGCGCGCCATGGACAGCCAATGCGCTGTACTGGGCGCAGCGCAGCAGGGCTGGCACGGCGAAAAGCGGCAAACTTGGGGCCATACCGGCGCTGCCGGCAGCCGCGGCCAGCTGCAGGCTATGATTCAAACTGAAGGCGCCGGCCTGATTGCGGTTCCGTTTGATTTGACAGAACAGCTGCAAATCCGAGAATCCATGCCTTTAATGCAGCACCGGGTTTTACTGCAGTATTAATATCCCTGCTGCTGTTAACCGCCTATATTTCAATAAAAAAGCCATCACCGCTAAAAACTACAAAACAACTGCTCATTATTTCAGCAAAACCAGACAGAATAACAGCTCATATTCAATTCGCAGGGAACAAAAATGGCTTTAGAAAAAGCAGTATATACCGCAAAAGCGAAAGCAACCGGCGGCCGCGACGGCAGGGCAACTTCTTCGGATGGAATTTTAGATGTGCAATTGGCCGTGCCTAAAGAAATGGGTGGCGCGGGCGGCGGCACCAACCCCGAGCAGCTGTTTGCAGCCGGCTATTCAGCCTGCTTTTTAGGCGCAATGAAATTTGTGGCTCAGCGGGATAAATTCAATATCAGCAAAGATGCCTATATTGAAGGCGAAGTCGGCATTGGCCCTATTCCAACGGGGTTTGGAATTGAGGTGACCTTAAATATTCATCTGGAAGGCATGGATCCGGCCGAAGCGCAGAAGCTGGTGGATGCAGCGCATATTGTCTGCCCTTATTCCAATGCAACCCGCAATAATATTAATGTCACTTTAAATGCCATTACTTAAGCGCTGACTGAATCCATCCTGAAATTGGCATAGAAATGGCAGGCATTCGATGAAAATGAAACCTGCCGCAATGCTGGCAATCCAGCTGCCCAGCTGATGAAAAAATCGCAGGACTGTGCTGATCCGCCCAGCAGAATCAAACGGCAGCAGCTTGTTTTTAATAAAATTTACGCAATAATAAATATCCATTCCGCATCAGCAAAAATCAGCTTACTTATCACAGGCGCTCAATATAATGATGAAAAAACTCTTCGCAGCAGCGCTGTGCAGCGCAGCCGTTTTGCTTTCCGCCTGCAGCAAGCCGCCGGCAGCGGATTTTTCTGGCGAATGGGAAGCAGTAAATCAGGGAGGCGGCAGTGAACGCAAGCTGACCATCGTCAAAACCGGTGAAGGCTACAGCATTCAGGATGAATTTAAACTGGATGCGGATGCTGCCCAGCCCTCCTCATCCTCACAAGTGACAGGCAAGGCAGCTTCCGATGGCAAAATTCAGTATGACAAGCATCCGGATATTAAGCTGTCAATTGATGAAGCCTCAGGCCTGCTGACTTTGGACAGCAAAAGCGAAGGCGCGCAGGTTGTATTCAAGCGCTCTCATTAAGCATAAAAAAATCAGGCAAATGCCTGATTTTTTATTATGGGCGCAATCATTCAACGGCTTCAGCTTCATTGGTCACGCGCAGCACTTCCTCCAGCGTGGTTTTGCCTGCCAGCACCTTGCGCAGGCCATCATCGCGGATTGAGCCGGAGTGCTTGCGCGCATAGGCTTCGACTTCAAACTCAGCCGCATTGCCGTGAATCAGGCGGCGCATCTGCTCATCGACCGGCACAATTTCATAAATAGCAGTACGGCCGGTAAAGCCGGTATGCGAACAGCGGTCACAGCCTTTCGGTTTCGGCAATTTCAGCTCGGCATCATGCTCAATGCCGGCAAACAGCTGCTGTTCAAAATCATCGGCAGCATGCCAAACGGCGCAATGCGAACACAGGGTGCGCACCAGGCGCTGCGCAATCACGCCAATTAATGAGCTGGACAATAAGAACGGCTCAATGCCCATGTCTTTTAGGCGGGTCACGGCGCCAATCGCGGTGTTGGTATGCAGGGTTGAAAGCACCAGATGGCCGGTTAAAGACGCCTGCACGGCAATTTCCGCAGTTTCCAGATCACGGATCTCGCCGACCATGACCACATCCGGGTCCTGGCGGAGCATGGCTTTCAGCGCGCGGGCAAAGGTCATATCCACTTTGCTGTTGACCTGCGTCTGGCCGATGCCTTCCAGCTGATATTCAATCGGGTCTTCGGCGGTCAGAATATTTTTCGAGCCGTCATTCAAATCCGACAGGGCCGCATACAAGGTGGTGGTTTTGCCGGAACCGGTCGGACCGGTAACCAAAATAATGCCGTGCGGGCGGTGCACCAGCACTTTCAGGCGCTCATAGTCATTATTCATCAGGCCCAAATGGATCATGTTCAGGCGCCCCGCCTGCTTGTCCAGCAGGCGCATCACAACGCGCTCGCCATAGGACGACGGCAGGGTCGACACGCGGACATCCACTTCGCGTCCAGCCAGGCGCAATGAAATGCGCCCATCCTGCGGTATGCGCTTTTCGGCAATATCCAGCTTGGCCATGACTTTAATCCGCGACACCAGCAGGGGCGCCAGTTCGCGGCGCGGCTGCACAATTTCACGCAGCTGGCCGTCCACCCGCAGGCGCACGGACAGCTTTTTTTCAAAAGATTCGATATGGATGTCGGATGCGCCAACGCGGATAGCTTCCGACAGCAAGGCGTTAATCAGGCGCACAATCGGCGCATCATCTTCCTGATCCATCAGGTCTTCGGCTTCCGGCACCGAATCCGCCAAACTGAGCAGATCCGGGTGGTCTTCCAAGCCAGCAGCCACCTGCTGCGATTCGCCAGTATCGCCGGCAAAGCTGGAACTGAGCAGCTGATTGAATTCCTGATCGGTGCATAACTGGTGCTGCGCGGCGTAGCCCAAAAAGCGGCGCGCTTCCTGCAGCGCCGGCAAAGGCGTGCTGCTGCGGCGCACAATAATAGCCTGATCGCCCTCATAGCGGAGCAGAACACCGTGGCGCTTGGCAAAACTGTAGGGTATTTGTAATTGTTTAAGCACTTGCATCACAGTTTATAATGATGAAAAAATTGATTTGAGTGTACTCTAAGCGCATGACAGCGTGAAGTCTGTTTTTTCAGGTTTTATTACAGAGGGAAAATGCCATTGTCTTTACAGAATGACGGACTGGAAACGGAAGCGCCTAAGCTGAAATGGTGGGGAGAGCATCACTTTGAGCTGAATCGGCCGAAATCATGGCAGTTCGGTTCCCTGCTGTTCCGGCTGACCCGCGGCCTGCAGGAATGGCGCCTGGAATATCACCGCCCGGCCGTGCAGTATGACTATGAGCAGCAGTGGCATCAGATCAATGACCCAGAATTCGCCTTTCCGCAGCCGGTCAAGGTGGAGCGCTACATGTTTAAAAACACCCATGAAAGCATTCAGCTCATGCCGAGGCTGGCTGACCGCTCGGTGGTGATTAAGCCGGTTGACCCGATTTACATTCCCGCCGGGCAGCGCGGCACCCTGTACATCAGCACCCCGCTGTGGATTGCCGGTTTTGCTGACGGGCAAAGGGAGCCTTTATTTGAGCTGCCGGTGATTCTGCCGAAAGACACCTGGTTCGGCCCGAATATGTGCGTGGGGGAAATCTGCTACGCGACCGCCGTGGACGGCCGGACAGAGCTGCATCAGCTGAAAACCCGCGCCTTCCGCGCCGTTACGCCGATTGAATTCCACAACATCAGCCATCAGCAGCTGCGCTTTGACCGCATGAATGTGCCGATTCCCGCCCTGCCTTTATTTTACAGCGAGAGCACCGGCCGGCTGTGGACTTCGCAGATTAAAGTGCTGCATGAAGCGTCAGACAAGCCGCCGCGCATCCGCATTGAAAACCGCACCCCGCCGCTGGCCGGCGAAGTGACGTATGTGCATCCACCCAGAGAGCAGGCGGGCGCGCTGCTGAATATGTTTGACTCATTTTTCTAAGGGGCAGTAATGGCTGATACAAATATTCCTGCAGAAATTGCCAGCAGCCTGAAAGGCATTTTCGGCAATCTCAATACTGACCGCCTGACCGAGCTGCTGGTTGCCTTGGCGCTGGGCCTGATTGGCTTTTTAATTGCGCGCTTTGTTTCCAATACCTTTATCCGCACCATTGGCAGCCGCTTCAATGCGCACCAAAAGCTGGTTTGGCGCCGCGGCATTTTCTATTTCATTTTTTTGATTTTTGTGATGGCCAGCCTGAAAGAGGCCGGATTTAAACTCAGCGTATTTTTAGGCGCTGCCGGCATCCTGACTGTGGCCTTGGGTTTCGCTTCGCAAACCTCCGCTTCCAACTTAATCAGCGGACTGTTCCTGATTGGCGAAGGCTCATTTGAAATTGGCGACACGATTCAAATCACCCTGATCCGCGGCAACAGCATTGAAGGCGAAGTGATTTCGATTGACCTGCTGTCGGTGAAGCTGCTGACGCAGGACAATGTCTATGTGCGCCTGCCGAATGAGCAGCTGATCCGCGCGCCAGTGCATAACCTGTCTAAGTTTCCGATCCGGCGCATTCCGATTACGCTGGCGATTAATTTTCACGAAGACATTATTAAGGTGCGCGAAGTGCTGCTGGATGTAGCCCAGAAATATCCGCTGGTGCTGGCCGACCCGAAGCCGGCCGTAACGGTAACGGCATTCCGCGAATCTTCAATTGAACTGCTGTTTGCGGTCTGGTGCCAGCAGGAAAATTTCCTGAAAGTGCGCGATGAAATGCAGGAACGCGTCCGCAATGGCTTTTTAGACAACCAGATTGAAATTCCTGTGCCGAAGATGGGCTTTGTCGACCATCCATTATCGCGCCATGTGCAGCCGGATGAAGTTGACCGCTATGCCAATGCGCAGGAAATCAAGCGTGAGCCGAATTTGAAATAAAGCATTGCTGCGCTGAATGCCTGCAGATGAAAAATCCTTCATTCTGCTGAAGGGGCGCGCTTGCCCCTCGGCGCATCTGCATCATCATAACAGCGCCGGTCAAAGCTGCGGCTTATCCAATGCTTTCCGCTCCCCTTCCGGCATCGGCGCAATATAGGCAATGATCAGCATGGCAAAGCCTGCGCCCAGAAATGAAATCACCCGGGTTAAAGTGCCGGTATGCGACAGGTCAAACAGCACCAGTTTCAGCGTCACCAGCACCAGAATGCTGCCGCCGAGAATCCATACGGAGCGCAAGCCGCGCTTGGCCGCTGCCAGCATGCAGATAAAAGCCAGGCTGACCCACAGCAGGGTAAAGCTGAGCTGCACCGCTGCATTCTCCCACATCTGCCAGTCATTGTAAGGCGTGCCCAGATAGACATGCAGGGCGCGCAGCGCCGCATAGCTGCTGAGCCACAGCAGGCCCAGCACGGTCAGCACCGCGCCCATGCTCCGGTCCAGGCCGGCCTTCATCTGCAGGTTCAGCATCCAGATGAAAACCGCCAGCATGGCCAGGCTGACGGCATCAAAAGGATTCAGCAGAGGCAGCAGATACAGCTGAAATGCCTGCCGACTGAACAGCTGCGAACAGATGATCCACAGCAGCATCAGCGCCAGCGTATTGCGGCTTTGCCAGAACATGCGCCACTCCGGTTGCGCAGACTGCCAATAGCACCATGCGCCGAAAATCAAAGGCAAAATCACCACGCTTAAATACGGCATGCCTGGCATTAAAGTCAGGCTGGTCAGCGCCAGGCTGGCGAACACGCCCAGGCTTACCCACTCTTTTTCCTCTTTGACGCCCAGCAGCGGACGCAGCCACAGCCCTGTCAGCAGCGCGCCACTCAACGCAAACAGCATGCGCTCTGAAGCGGAGCGCCACATCACCATGCCGTCATGGCTTAAATCCAGCACCAGCGCCAAAGCTGCAATATAGACTGGCGCCAGGCCGACCCATTTCGGCAGCAGCCATGGCCATGATGCAGCCTGGCGGCGCAGCAGCCACTCATTCATCAGGCTGTACAGCGCCGCAGTAATCAGCAGGCTGAGCGCCGTCTGGATTGGGCCGTCAATTTCATCCAGCAGCAGAAGCAGCAGCAGCGCCGTGGCGGACAGCATCTGCAGACACTGAAAGACAACCGTGCCATTGCTCAGCTGCTTTTGAAGTGCCGGCGCGCTGTTGGCTGCCAGCACCGCGGCGAAATAGCTGATGCACAGCACCCAATAGACCTTGTTTGGCAATGCATTCTGCATGCTGAAGTGATACAGCCCGGACAAGCCGGCCACAGCCAGTAGCCCCATGCCCAAATAGCGGCTGAGGTCTGACCTGAAATACAGTGCGCCGGTAAAAATAACTGCGCCTTCCACTGCCCAGCCGGCTGCGCTCCACGGCTCCGGCAGCAGAATAGGCGGAATAAGCGCCAGAAAAATCAGCATCAGGCTGAAATAGCTTTGCGAAATCATGCTGACCGCCTGATTGCGCTTCGACAGCTGATGCAGGCCCAGATACAGGACGGCAAAGGCCAGGCTGAACCCGGCCTGCTGCCGGGTTTCCTCAAAATACATCAGGTACAGGAAAATATAGCCGGCAAGCGGCGCGCCGAAAATCAGCGCAATATCCAGAACCGGCTTCAGCTGGAAGCCGCTTAAATCATCTTTGGCCAGCAGCTGGCTGAAGCGGAAGCTCAGCCAAATAAACACCGCGGTATGCGCCAGCGTCAATCCGGCCAGCGCGCTCCGCTCCTGCTCATAACCCTGATAGAAAGCGTAGCCGCCGCCGACCAGCACCGTCATTAAAAAGGCAATCTGATTGAGGATTTTCCACGGCCTCAAGGTGCTGAGCACCGCCGCCGCCGCATTAATCAGCAGATAATAGGCAATGAACTCGACCGCAGTGGCATTGCGCACCGGCAAGGTGAACGGCGCAATATAGGCAATCAGCAGGGCCATCAGCGCCAGTTCAATGCTCTGCTGCTTTAAGCTGAGCCAGACCGTCAGCGCCATAATGGCGGCGAAGCAGGCGCTGACGCTCCAGATATCCGGAACAACCTGATTGTAATAAGCGAAAAATAGCGTCAGACACAGCGCAGCCAAGCCCAGCCCTTCTAAAGCCAAGGCAAAGCCGCGGTTGCGGCGCTGCAGCCCGTAGCCGAGAACCGTCACGGCGCCGCTGGCGCCGGCAACCAAGGCCAGCTTCAGCGCCAGGCTGAGCTGCCAATGCTCGGTGGCGAAGCGCAGCAGCAGCACCACGCCGATCACCAGCACCGCAACTGCGGCTTTCAGCACCGGGTTGCCTTGCAGCAGCCAGACTTTCAGCTGCCCGCTTAAGCCGGCTTCGGGCGCAGGCAGTGCTGATGCTGCCGGCTGTGCCAAAGCCTGCGCGGCGGGCGGCATTTCCGCGCTGCCAGCATGCATCGGCCGGCGCTGAAGCTGCTGCTGGATTGAAAATAAATTGCGCTCCAGCCGCTTCAGCCAGCGCAGGAAAAAGAAAATCCATGCGGTGATGCCCAAAGCCGTCAGAAAGCCGATCTGGCCGAGGCTGCCCGCCAGCGCCATGATGGACGAAATATACAGCGGCAGCTTCGAGGTCGGCTCCAGCGGCAGGCCGGCTTCGGCCGCCAGCTGCTCCGCGGGCTTCTGCAGGTCATCGACATAATGCATGACGCTGATGGCGAACGCTAGGCCGCACAAATAGCTGAACTGGCGGAGTTCCGCATACCACATGCCGATGCCGGCAATAATCAGCGCCATCAGCCAGATCATTCTGATTTCATTCTGCCCTTTCAGCATAGCTGCTTCGCCCTGTCCCTTTACTGCTGATGATACCGCATGAGCGCTTAGTTTTTGCGTTTTCCGCAAATATTCAGCGATGCATCAAGCTTCAGCGCGGGCTGAAAAAATCACGTACAATGAAAGGGTTTTTTGGATGAGGAATTTTTCGATGCCGCCATTTGTCCTGGTCGACGGGTCATACTTTTTATTTCGCGCGTTTCACGCTTTACCCCCTTTAACCACGTCAACAGGGCTGCATACCAATGCCATCCGCGGCGCGATTTCCGCCATTCAAAAATTGATGCGCCGCACCCAGCCTACGCACATGGCGGTGATTTTCGATACGCCGGAACCGACCTTCCGCCATGAACTGTCGCCGATTTACAAAGGCGACCGCCCAAGCATGCCGGAAGAGCTGGCCGAGCAGATTCCCTACCTGCATGCGCTGATCCGCGCTTTAGGCATTCCGCTGTACATGCTGCCGGGCGCCGAAGCCGACGACATCATCGGCACATTGGCCAAGCGCGCAGAAGCCGCCGGCCAGCAGGTGCTGATTTCCACCGGCGATAAAGACATGGCGCAACTGGTGACCGAGCGCGTGACTTTAGAAGACAGCTTTAAAGACAAGCCGATGGACGTGAACGGCGTATTTGAAAAGTTTGGCGTCTGGCCGCATCAGATTATTGACTACCTGACCCTGATGGGCGATGCCTCTGACGGCATTATGGGCGTGCCCGGCGTCGGCGCAAAAACCGCAGCCAAGCTGCTGACCGAATACGGCTGCATCGGCAGCATTTTAGAAAATGCCGACAAAATTAAAGGCAAAGTCGGCCAGAATATTAAAGCGCATGCAGACGGCATTGCGCTGGATCACCAGCTGGCCAGCATTGTCTGCGACCTGGATATCGGCCTGGGCTATGATGACCTGAAGCTGCTGGACCCGGATACTGAACAGCTGCGCAGCCTGTACACTGAACTGGAGTTCCGCAACCAGCTGCAGTCGCTGGATCATCCAAACAATCCGAACGGTTCGGCCTATAAGCAGAACTCCAAAGCCATCATCAAGAATGCGCAGGCTGAAGAGCAAGTCATTACGGAAGATCAGGCTTCAATTACCAGCACTGATGACGTTTTAGGGCAGGCCAGCTACCACACCGTGCTTTCTCAGGACGCATGGGACAAGCTGCTGCAGCGCCTCAGCATAGAAAAGCGCTTCGCTTTTGACACAGAAACCACCAGCTTGGATTACCGCGTTGCGCAAATTGTCGGCTTTTCTGTCGCCTTTGACGCGCAGGACGCCTATTACGTGCCGCTGGCGCATGACTATGAAGGCGCGCCGCAGCAGCTGAACCGCGACCTTGTTCTGGCGCAAATCAAGCCGGTTTTAGAAGATGCGTCGGTGCAGAAAATCGGCCATCATCTCAAATATGATGCGCATGTGCTGGAAAATCACGGCATTGCGCTGCGCGGCTGGTACTTTGACACCATGCTGGCGTCTTATGTGCTGAATTCGGTCGCGACCCGCCACGGCATGGATGATGTCGCGCGCCTGTACCTCAGCCATTTGACCACCACCTTTGAACAGCTGGCCGGCAAAGGCGCGAAGCAGAAAACCTTCAATCAAATTGAAATTGCAGCCGCGGCCCACTACGCTGCCGAAGACGCGCATGTGACCTACCGCCTGTATGAAGTGCTGGATGCCAGGCTGCGCCAGCACCCTGAGCTGGCCAATATTCTGCACAATGTTGAAATGCCGGTGGCCCGCGTGCTGACCATGATGGAAGAAAACGGCATTGAGCTGAATCTGGAGTTTCTGGATCAGCTGGGCGCAGAATTCGCCAAGACCATGCAGGACTTGGAAAACCGGATTACCGAACTGGCTGGCGAAGCGTTCAATGTCAGCTCGCCGAAACAGGTCGGTGAAGTGCTGTTTGAAAAATTAGGCCTGAAAGGCGGCAAAAAAACCGCAACAGGGCAATACAGCACCAGCGAAAGCGTGCTGGAAAAAATCGAGCATCCGATTGCCGGGCTGATTCTGGAATACCGCGGGCTGTCCAAGCTGAAAAGCACCTATACCGACGGCCTGCTGAAACAGGCCAACAATGACACCCGCCGCGTGCATACCAGCTACCATCAGGCTTTAACCGCAACCGGGCGCCTGTCATCGACCGACCCGAATCTGCAGAATATTCCGGTGCGCGAAGACATTGGCCGCCAGATCCGCAAAGCCTTCGTTGCGCCCAAAGGCCGCGTTCTGCTGGCAGCCGACTATTCGCAAATTGAGCTGCGCCTGATGGCGCATTTCTCGCAGGATGAGGCGCTGGTTGACGCCTTCAAGCATGGCCAGGACGTGCACCGGCGCACCGCAGCTGAAGTCCTGGGCATTCCGCTGGAAGAGGTCAGCAGCAATCAGCGCCGCCAGGCCAAAGCCGTCAACTTCGGCCTGCTCTACGGCATGTCTGAATTTGGCCTGACCCGCCAGCTCGGCTTCAGCCGCGAAGAATCGCGTAGCTATATCGGCAAATACTTCCAGCGCTATCCAGGGGTTCTGGAATATATGGAACGCACCCGCCAGGTGGCGCGCGAGCAGGGCTTTGTCGAAACCATTTTAGGCCGGCGCCTGTACACGCCGGACATTATGGCCAGCAATAAAATGGTCAAGCAAGGCGCTGAGCGGGCCGCCATTAATGCGCCGCTGCAGGGTTCAGCTGCCGACATCATTAAAATGGCGATGATTGAGGTGGATAAAATCCTGCCGAAAGATCAGGCCAAAATGCTGCTGCAGGTGCACGATGAACTGGTTTTTGAAGCCGATGAAGCGATTGCTGATGAGCTGGCGCTGAAACTGCAGGAGGTGATGCAGTCCGTGCTGAAAATTTCAGTGCCTTTGGTGGTTGAAGTCGGCAAAGGCCGCAACTGGGATGAGGCGCATTAATTAAGCTTCCGTCTGTTTAGCCATGCAGGCATCTGCGGATGCCTGCATCGCTTAAAATCCGGCCTGCAGGCTGGCTGAAACACAGTTCGCTGCATGGCCTTATTCAAACCAAATATTTTTTCATTTTAAATCATATGTATAAAACAAAAACCGGGCTAATCGCTTAACCCGGCTTGCAGTGAAATACGCTGTCAATTTATTTCAGGATGGGGCAGCTGAACCAATATCGTCTGCTAAAATTATTCCTCAGGATATTCAAAGCGGTAACCCACTCCATACACCGCCTGAATCCACTCATGGCGGTTGCCGGTTTCAGCAGCGTCGGAAATTTTGCGGCGCAGGTTTTTAATATGGCTGTCAATGACGCGGTCAGCCACATCAAAGCTGTCAGGATTAATATGATCCAGCAGCTGCGCGCGCGAATACACCTGGCCGACATGCTCTAAAAACAACTCCAGCAGGCGGAATTCGGTCGGGGTTAAATTCAGGGACTTCTGCTGATACCAGATGCGCTGCTGGGCTTTATCCATGCGGAACAGGCCGCTGCTTTCTGGCTCCGCCTTGCGTTCAAGGCGGCGCAGCACCGCCTGCACGCGGGCAACCAGCTCTTTCGGGCTGAACGGCTTGCAGACATAGTCATCCGCGCCCATGTTCAGGCCCAGCACGCGGTCAATTTCTTCGGTGCGCGCGGTCACCATAATAATCGGCAGATCAGACTGTTCGCGCACTTTGCGACAAATGGTCAAGCCGTCCATGCGCGGCACCATCAAATCCAGAATCATCAGGCTGGGCTTACGCTGCATAAAGCTTTCATACGCCTCCTGCCCGTCATGAAACATGCTGACTTCAAAACCAGCTGCCTCCAGATAGTCGCGCACCAGCCGCGCAAGTTCCGCTTCATCTTCAACCAGCATGATATGCTTCATGTTTCTGTCCTTATTGTTTCATCTGTTTTGGAAAAGTCAGCCTGCAGCGCAAGCCGCCTAAGGGCGAATGCTCAAAACTGAGCGCGCCGCCCAGAGCTTTGGCCATTTTCACCGACAACGCCAAGCCTAAGCCTGTGCCGCCGGTGGCGCGGGTGCGCGAATCATCCGCGCGGTAAAAGCGCCCGCCCAGCTGCGCCAGCTGCGCATCCGTCAAGCCGTACGGGCTGTCATCCACATACAGCGTCCACTGCAGCGCATCCTGCTCGGCATGCACATGCACCTGTCCGCCCGCTTCAGTATAGCGGATGCTGTTGCCCAGCAGATTCAGCATAATCTGCTTAAAGCGGTCAATATCCAGCTGCAGCAGGCAGCCTTCGCCCTGCGCCGTGACCGTCAGGCCGGCCTGATCAAACTTCGGCCTGAAATTTTCAATTTCCTGCAGCGCGGCTTCCCACGGATCGACATCCGTCAGATAGCACTGCAACTGCTGCGCCTCAGCCTGCGCCAAATCAGCCAAATCCTGCGTCAGCTTTTTCAGGCTGTTGACCTGCCCCAGCATTGAGGCAAAATGCTCCGGCGTCGGCTTGCGGATGCCGTCCTGCATTGCTTCTATCTGCGCCTGCAGCACCGCCAGCGGGGTTTTCAGTTCATGCGATGTATCGGCCACCCACTGCCGGCGCGAAGTTTCATGCTGATCCAGAATTACCGCCAGCTGATTCAGCTCATTGGATAAATCGCCCAGCTCATCATTGCGGTTGACCTTCACCTGATGCTGATAGTTGCCTTTGGTCAGCTCGCGCGTGCCGTTCAGCAGGCGCTGAATCGGCTTCCTGAAATACGCCGCCAGCAGCAGCGAGGCGATCAGGCTGGCGGCAAAGCTCAGGCCGTACACCAGCAGCAGGTAGCGCTTCTGCTTGCTGAAAAAGTTGATGCTCAAGGCGTCATCCTGATCCAGCACCGGCTTCAGCCCCAGATAGCCGACTATCTGATTATTCACAATAATCGGCCGGTAGGAAATCGGGTCTTCCGAAGGTTCGCCCACCACAAACTGCCGTTTTGCATCATATAAAGACAGGCGCGAGCTGAGGCCCAGGCGGTCAGGCATTTGAATAAACTGTTTTTTGCCGCTGCTGTTCGGCATGGCCGGCGGCAGCGGCGGTTTTTTGCCAGCTTTGCTTTCTTTCGGTTCAGCCGGGCGGAACACATGCTGATTGGCGCTGAGCGGAAATTTCAAGCCCTCAAAAGGCTGGAATTCCGAAGGCAGGTTCAGCTCCAGCAGCCTCAGTTCATCCAGATCGACCGGCGGCTTGCCGGACTGCTGCATGCCGGTGACATTAAACATGGTATTGGTGTTGTCCTGAAAATAGCGCTGCTGCAAGGCAATGTCGTACTGGCGCCGCAGCCACCAGCGCGACAGGCGGTCATAATCATCCGGCCCCGCCTTGCCTTCCATTTGCAGAATCTGCGCCTGAATCGCGTTGCCCCAGTCATGGTAGATATCATAAACTTCGGCCAGATTGCCAATCAGCTGATCCAGCTTCTGCATTTCCACATCAGACACATACTTGGTGAAATTGCGCTGCATGTTCCAGTGCAGCACACCTAAGCTGACCGTAGTAATGACGAGCGTCGTCAGCAGCACAGTCAGGAATAAGCGCAAAGCGATAGGCACACGGCGGATTTTCAATAGCGCAGCTCGGTTTTTTCGATGCCTTTTATTGTAGCGAACACGGCCTCAAAAAACCCTCCATTGTTTCTTCATCATTATTATTTAATCTTAAGCGCATTAAATAAAGCTTTTCCGGCGTTGGAGATCAGCATGAACAGCATGACAAAAACAGCTTTAATCGGTGCAGGGATTTTATCCATGAGCGCGCTGGCGGCGTGCCAGTCGGCCAGCACGGCAAAAGAAATGCAGCATCCGCAAAAGACGCATGGCCCGCAGCATGAGCGCGGCATGACGCCGGAACAGCACGAGCAGATGCAGCGGATGCGCGCGGAACACCATGACATGATGCAGCAGATCCGGCAGGCCTGCAGCGGCAAAGCGCCAGGCGCGGCGGTTCAAGCAGCAACAGGCGGGAAAACTGTTGACGGCACTTGCATTATGGGCTTTAAAGCGGACAAGCAGGCGCTTGGCCGGCATGACACAATGCCTGACGGGCACCGCGCAATGCACAGCAGCATGCATAGCTCCATGCATATGCAGCGCGGCGAGCCGCTGACTGACGCCAAGCGCGCAGAATTAACCCGGCAGTTTGACCAGCGCCTGGCGCAGCGCCAAGCCATGCAGCAGGCGGTGCAGAAAGCCTGCCAAGGCAAAGCGGATGGAACTGCAGTTCAAATCAAGGCCGGCGCGCAAACCATTGACGGCAAATGCGAAGTGCGCTTCCAGCCGAAAATGCCGATGCAGCCGGCAGCCCCTGCGCCCGCCAAGGCAATGTAGGGCCGCAGGCGCGGCGAAAGATCCAAAGGCGCTTCATGCGCCTTTTCTGCTGGACATAACTTTTTACGCTTTTTGACTATTTGTATCATTCCAATTCGCACAAAACCGTTTACACTCAATGCACTTAGCATTTTCAAGCCATAAATCTTTGACTTTACAGTCACTAAGAAAACCCCTAGAAAAGCTTGTACCTAATTAGAAGATGTTGCAGGATTAAGCCATTCAAATACGCGTCAGCGAAGATGCGTCTAATCTCTATTTACAGGATAATAACGCTGGTTCAACACCAGTATTGAGGAAACCGATATGCCACAATACAAAGCGCCCTTACGTGATATG
>NZ_JAVXCI010000070.1:0-17798 GCF_036659555.1 Acinetobacter sp. | reverse complement strand
CTCCAATTGAGGATATTCAATGCGATTAAATAGTTAGTCCATTTAATCTAATAATAAACGCGGAAGATTGTACTCCAATACTTTGGCGGATGCATGTAAAAGGGAATGCTTTTCAACAAAAGTATGATAGGAAATATAAATAAAATGCCGGCAAAGGTTCAGAAAGAACCTTTAATGATGAAGGAAGGCGGGCAGCTGCTGAGCACATTATTTGAGCATTGCTTGTACTTGCCATCGCTTCTGTAGCAGATTTTAAGGTCGGTCAGAATGCTGCCGGCATAGGACGGCTGGCAGCTGAACTGCACGCCCGGCGCCGGCAAACCGGGGTTCAGCCGGAGCATTTTGCTGCGCAGGACCGCAGCCTGCATCTGGCGGGTTTCCTGACTGGTCAGCTCCTCGGGTATTTTCAGTTTTTCTGCATAATTAATAATGGTGCGGAAATACTGGCTGGAATTCATCGGTACGCAGCCGCCAATTTCATGCCAAAGCGCATTGCGCGCGCTTTCATCCGGCATGACGCGGGCCACGACTTTGGCCTGTATCGGCGGCAGCTTGGCCGAACTGGAGCTTAGGCAGTCCTGCTGGCCGGTTTCAGGATAGAGACCGGTAATATTCAGCGAATAGCCTTCCAGGCATTTGCGCTTCTTATGCTTTTGCGGGTCTAAAGAGCAGACTGCAGGCACCAGCTGCACATTCATCACATAGCCGTGCACGGCCGGCGCAGCTGAGGCTGCAGCGGAAACAAGGCAGCCGCCGCAGCCCGCAAGGAGCAGGGCCAGCCGCTTGATCTTATTTCCGCCGTATTTCAGCTGCATCAATCATTCCCCAATCATAAAAATATTCAGCCTGCTGTTTTTTAAATGCTACTGCGCCCGCATGGGTATGGTCTGCATGCGCTTGCCGATGGACTGCGCGCCCTGCCCCAGCAATATGCCGTAATGCGCGGCATTGGTCATGACATGCTTCACATAGTCGCGCGTTTCGGTTAGCGGAATGCTTTCGGCATACTGATCAGCGGCGATGCCCTGATCATCCGGCTGCCAGCGCCGCGCGCGGTTCGGGCCGGCATTGTAGCCTGCCGTAGCCAGCACCGGGCTGCTGCTCAGCTGGTTTTGAATCATGGACAAATAGAAGGTGCCGTAGCGGATATTGGTATTCATGTCGCTTAAGGCCGCCGGGTTATAGGTTTCCCCCATTTGCCGCGCCACCAGTTTCGCGGTATCCGGCATGATCTGCATTAAGCCGCCCGCCCCGACATGCGAGCGCGCATTCGAAACAAAGCGGCTTTCCTGGCGCATCAGGCCATAGGCCCAGGCCGGGTCAATGCCGGCATTGCGGCTGTGGCTAACCACATAGGGCTGATGCGGCATGGCATAGCGCAGGCTGTAATTATGCTTGCTGACCGTGCGGTCGGCCGCATAGATGGCGCGGTCATACCAGCCCATGTCAGTGGCGCGCTTGGCGGCCGCCAGCAGCAGGCCGTCATCCTGCTTTAAATAGGCCTGGCGTACAGCCCAGTTCCATTCGCGGTTAATATAGCTGTCCGGCGCATTGACATTGCGCAGCGCAAAGGCGCGGCTGAAATGAATATCCTGACTTAGGCGCAGCGCATCGGCATTGCCCGGCTGCGTATTGCCCGGCAGGCTGCTGTAGCTCTGCCCCACATGGTCTTTGGCCAACAGGTTATGGTAGTCGTCACCCTGCGCCAGGCGCTTGAAAATCTCCTGCGCAGCCCGTTTGGACGCTGCGTCACTGCGCTGTTCAGAGGCGCGCGCCAGCCAGTACTGCCAGCGGTCTTCCTGGCGCTGGGTCACGCTCATGCCGTCAATGGCGCGGATCAGGCTTTCCCATGCGCTGAAGCGGATGGCTTGGCGCGCATAAATTTCGGCTTCTTCCGGGCTGAACGGCAGGCCATAGCTGGCGTCCAGAAACTGCAGCACTTCGCGGCTGAAATTATTTTTCATCACCGTGGTGCCGCCGATATAGCCGACCGTGCGGTACAGCGCGCGCTGCACATCCTCAGGCGTACCCTCGGCTGCCCGCTTGGCTGACGCCATGGCGCTGTTCAAGTCGCTGTCCGCCAGGCGCCCCAGCGCATAAATCAGATAGGCATGCTCTTCTTTGCTGTTTTTCGGCGCAGACCAGAGGTAATTCATCGGGTTGACCTGAATGCTGTTCAGCTGCGCCAGCGACAGGTTCATCTGAATGCTTTGCGCAGTGGCAATCGCCAGACCCGACTGTCCGGCGCGCAGCTGGCCCCAAAGGCGCTGCTGGCGGTCCTGTTCAGTCATTAGCGGGCTGGACAGCATCATGCGCCCCAGCCCTGTGCAGGACTCCGGCTGGGCATTGGTCGTCAGCCAGACATCTTTAAATTCCGCATACACCAAAGGGTCGCCGGAGCTGGCGCGCACTTGCGCCACCGCGCAGGTTTCCGCCTGATCGGGGTTGGTCACGTACTGCAGCAGCGGCTGCGCGGCGGCAAAATCAGCCTGCTTGGCTTTTTCTTCGACATAGTCAGCCGCCAGCTTTTCCGCCATCGCCGACTGCGGGTAGCGCTGCGCAAAACTGGCGATTTGAGCGGCCGGCTGCGACGCCAGGCTGCTGTTCAGAATCCAGTATTCTGGATAATAGCCCAGCGCATCGTTCTGCATGGCAGACTGATACTGCTGCAGCATGGCAATATTGCCGGAATTGGCGGCGCGCAGGGCCTCATTAAACTGTTCATCGGCCGCATACGCAGAGGCGGAAACGCAGGCCGACGCCGCGCCTAAAGCAAGCAGCTGATAATATTTTTTGCGTTTCCAGACTTTAGTTAACATCCACTTGCCTTCTTTAATTCACTTTTAGCCGCATGTGCATTTTGCTGATCATTTTTGGGCTAGTTTAATAATTCTAAGCCAGCAGTACTGTTCTGTTATGTAACCTCATGATTAGGCAATATTAATTTTCAAATATTTCTGCTTCACAAATCAATCGCCAGCGCCTGCGGTTTTGGGCTGTCAGTTTATAGCGAATTACTGCTAAAATACGCGCCTTTCATCCATATCCCTATTAACCTCGAAGCCTGCATGCATTTTGCTCAGCAAAATCCAGCCACGGGTTAGTACTTTTCCGTTTTATCCTTCAGGAGCCTACATGACGGTTCAAACCTTCATTCCGAATGATGCCGAAGCTGCCTCAGAAAACACTGTTACCCAGCCACAGCACACCCCAGCCATCGGCAGTGCAGTAAAGAAACTGTACATCGAAACGCAAGGGTGTCAGATGAATGAGTACGACAGTCACCGTATGGCGGACCTTTTAGGCGACTCGCACGGCTATGTGCTGACCAAAGACCCGAAAGACGCCGATATTCTTTTGATGAATACCTGCTCGATCCGCGAAAAGGCGCAGGAAAAAGTCTTTTCGGAACTGGGGCGCTGGCGCAAGCTGAAAGAAAAGAATCCTGAGCTGATTATCGGCGTCGGCGGCTGTGTGGCTTCGCAGGAAGGCGACAACATTCAAAAGCGCGCCAGCTATGTCGACATGATTTTCGGCCCGCAAACCCTGCACCGCCTGCCGCAGATGCTGGATCAGCATTTTGATCAGATTGAAAAGCCGAAAAAAGAAAAAATCAAGCTGGTGGATATTTCCTTCCCGGATATTGAAAAATTCGACTTCCTGCCTGAACCGCGCGTGGAAGGCTATAAAGCTTTTGTTTCGATTATGGAAGGCTGTTCCAAATACTGCTCATTCTGCGTAGTGCCGTATACCCGCGGCGAAGAAGTTTCCCGCCCATTGGATGACGTCTTGGCGGAAATTGCCACGCTGGCTGAAAAAGGCGTGCGTGAGATTTCGCTTTTGGGCCAGAACGTCAACGGCTACCGCGGCGAAACTTTTGAAGGCGGCATCTGCACTTTTGCCGACCTGCTGCGCTTAGTGGCTGAAATTCCGGGCATTGGCCGCCTGCGCTATACCACTTCGCATCCGCTTGAATTCAATGATGATTTGATTCAATGCTACCGCGACCTGCCGCAAATGGTGTCACACCTGCACTTGCCGGTGCAAAGCGGCTCCAATGCGGTGCTGCAGGCCATGAAGCGCAACCACACCATTGACGTGTATATCGACAAGATTGCCAAGCTGCGCAAAGTGCGTCCTGACATGCACCTGTCTTCCGACTTCATCATCGGCTTTCCGGGCGAAACTGATGAACACTTTGAAGAAACCTATCAGTTCATCAAAGACATGGACTTTGACCATTCCTACAGCTTTGTCTACTCAAAACGCCCGGGCACGCCAGCCTCTGACCTGGAAGACACCACGCCTGAAGATGTGAAAAAAGAGCGCCTGTCTAAAGTGCAGAAATGGATCAAGCGCTCCAGCATTGACAAAACCGACGCCATGCTCGGCACCATCCAGCGCGTGCTGGTGGAGAGCGTTTCCGACAAGGACCCGAATATCCTGATCGGCACGGCGGACAACACCCGCTATGTCAGCTTTATTGGAGATGCGGCCTGGGTTGGACGCTTCGCGGAAATCGAAATTACCGAAATTAAAACTTTGAATTTTGTTTACGGCGAGCTATTGAATCTTGAACCTGACGTGGCGTAATGTAAGAACTGAACTCAAGACTACTTTTAAGGAATTCTCTTGACTGCAGCGATTCGGCGTACAGTAACATTTCCTGGTGTTTCCCTTGACCGTTTGCAAAGCATGCTTGGCGCTTACAACGGTCATTTGAAGCAAATTGAACAGCGTTTAGAAGTCAAAATTTCCCATCGGGGCGACGCCTTTTTTATTGATGGCGGAATTGATGCGGTAGAGAGGGCCGAAGGCCTGCTGCACCGCCTGCATGAAGAATCAGAAAGCTCCAGCCAGATCAGCGCAGACACCCTGCATATGATGATTCAAGGCAGTCAGACTGACCGTGAACTGCAGGAGGACATGGAAGGCCAGGAGCATACCGGCCTGGATGAAGTCTGGCTGCAGACCCGCAAGGGCCGCATCAACCCGCGCGGCGCCAACCAGAAGCGCTATGTGCAGCGCATCCTGAACAGCGACATTTCCTTCGGCATCGGCCCTGCCGGCACGGGCAAAACTTACCTTGCCGTAGCGGCCGCGGTCGACATGCTGGAGCGCAACGAAATTCAGCGCATCCTGCTGGTGCGGCCTGCGGTTGAAGCCGGTGAAAAGCTCGGCTTCCTGCCGGGCGATTTAACCCAGAAAATTGACCCTTACCTGCGCCCGCTGTATGACGCCCTGTATGAAATGCTCGGCTTTGAAAAAGTCGCCAAGCTGATTGAACGCCAGGTGATTGAAGTCGCGCCGCTGGCCTATATGCGCGGCCGCACCCTGAACCACGCATTTGTGATTCTGGATGAAGCGCAGAACACCACGCCCGAACAGATGAAAATGTTCCTGACCCGCCTGGGCTTCGGCTCGCGCGCCGTCATCACCGGCGACGTCACGCAGGTCGACTTGCCGCGCGGACAGCAGTCCGGCCTGTCGCATGCCCTGCGCGTAATCGAAAACGTTAAAGAAATTCACATCACCCGCTTCCATTCCCGCGATGTGGTGCGCCATCAATTGGTGCAGAAAATTGTTGAAGCCTACGAGGGATGGGACAGCGAGCAGCAGCGCCTCAGCGCTGCAGCCCGCGCTGAGCGTAAAGCGCTTCAAGAGGCATTAATTGCCGACAATGACGCCAAAGCGGATGCGCAGGATTAAGCTGCGCAGGCTGCAATAGTATTAAGGATCCATTTTGAAACTCAACCTTTCCCTGCAGCAGGAATTTCAAGCGCCTGAACTGGTCTTAAAACGCGCCTACATCAAGAAAGTCATTGAAACATCATTGCGCTTTATTGATATAGATCAAGACTGCGAAATCGGCATTGCCTGTGTCGGCAATGACGAAAGCCATAAGCTGAATCTGGAATACCGCGGCAAAGACAAGCCGACCAATGTGCTGTCTTTTCCGGGCGATGTGCCGGAAGAAGTTGTGGCCATGCTGGATGCGCTGCCGATTGGCGATTTGGTGATTTGCATTCCTGTGGTGCTGCAGGAAGCTGCCGATCAGCAAAAAACGCCCATCGAGCATTTCACCCATATGCTGGTGCACGGCGCGCTGCACCTCATGGGCTATGACCATGAAACTTCAGATGAAGATGCTGAAGAAATGGAAGCTTTGGAAATTCAGATTTTAGCCAAATTGGGCTTTGAAAATCCTTATACAGAACAGTAACTTTTAAGCTCCGCAGTCATCAGCCCGGTTAATTTCGATTGACCGGGCTTAATTTATGCTAAAAATAGCAGGACGCTTAAATATTCATCAAGATACTTAAAAATATGAAAAAGATGCTTTCCAGACTGCTGCTTGCCTCCGCGCTGCTCTGCAGCGCTCCGCTCCATGCCGGCGATGAAGCCGCCTGCGCAGCCGCTGAATTTAAACAGGCCGACAGCGCCTGGGCCGGGCATTACTATCTGAATGGCATCATGGAGGTCGGCTCAGAACTGCTGCTGAAGCCGGACGGCACATTCAAATGGTATTTGGCGGTTGGATCTTTAGACCAGTATGCGGAAGGCGCATGGTGGAAAAATGGCGCCTGCATTGGCTTAAAGGCCGCTCCGCAGTATGCTGAGCATCTGGAAATCTTCCCGGCCCGCCTGAACATCAGGGAAAAAAGCCTGGATGTGACTTGGCCGGACGGGCGCCAGGACGGCAGCTATGCGCCGGCGGACCAGTAAAGTGACCGCTTCAATATAGCTAATTACCTAAGGGGCTGTCACATACAAAACCTAATGAAGCATATTTTATGGGAGATTGTGTGTGATACAGATTTCAAAACTCAGCTATATGATGGCTAAGTTTTCTTGAACGATTCCGCAAAAATCCCTTCAGCCTCGAGTTTTCTAGGCCTTTGAGTAAAATAAACTTTGGATACGCGCGTGCGGCAGGGATGCCGCACGTTGCCCATCACGGCAAGGATGCCGTGTATGGGCAACAAAAGACTTTTGCCGACTTTGGGTCTTTCCAAAGTCGGGACTTGCCTGCGCAAAGGCATCTAAATTTCTAAAGAAAAAATGAGGCAGTGCAAGCGCATCGTTAATTGCCGAAATAGTTAGTGCAGCTAAAACCTCATGAAATCATATTTTATAGAAAATTATGCGTCATACAGACTTTAAAATTTAGCTATGATTCAAAGGAAGCAGGCGGATCTGCCTGCATCAATGCACTTCAAATTCCGCTTCCGCCGGATCGAAGCGCCATGTCCGCACAATCCGCAGCTCCGAAATATCCTTCATTTTGGCGTCAAATCCGCCAAAAGGCGCGGCCTTGCGCACCGATGTCTTGGCCGCTTCATCCAGAATGCCGTACCCAGAACTTTCAATTAAGCGGATGGCTCGGATGCCGCCGTTCTGGTTCAGAATCACCATCAGGCGGACTTCTCCCGCCAGATTCTGCTGCTTGGCGCTGTCCGGATAATAGCGGTTGCCGTAGAACTCCACTTTCTGCCGGAATTGTTCCATATAGGCCGCGGTGTTGTCCTGCTTGGCCTGAATGCCGTCGATGGTTTTAATTTTCTGCTGCCGGCTGAAATTCTGCTGGCGCTGCAGGTATTGCGCTTCAATGCTGGCAATCATGGCGGCTTTGGCCTGAAACTGGCTTTGCATTTCATCTGCAGTTTTCTTGCGCTGATTTTCTTCCGCCTGCTTCTGCCAGCTCAGCGCGGTCATCAGCACTTTTTCTTCAAACTTCAGTTCGCGCTTCTGCTGCAGCTTTTCCAGCGCTTCCTGCGCCTGCTCGCCTGCGGTCTGATCCAGCATCGGCGCCGGCATATCGGCCGATATGCGGTGCTGCTCGCGGAACTTGCCCGAACCCTGCTGGTCCGCCTGCGCCAAGAAATCTGCATGCTCGATTTTGGCGTCGCTCGGGCGCAAAGACACCGCGATTTCCTTGGTCGTAACCTCGCTTTCCTGCGGCATGGCGAACTGCATGGTCAGCACGGCCAAATGCAAAACCGCAGCCAAGCCTACAGCGCCGGTAAAAATCGGATCTTTCCACCAGCCGCGATTTAACGGCTTAACGGTCATTATTTTCAGCATCGCATTCATGCGGCGGTTGGCCGCTTTCCCCAAACGCTCGAAATGAGCATAAAATAAACATAATTTTCATTTTCCGCATGAAAGCGGCCAATCCGTCAATAAATGGATTGCGCGCCTTCAAAATCCTGAAAATGCTGCAGTTAATTTTGCTAAACTGCAAGCTCGCAAGCCGGTATTTTTTACATCATGCCGCAAGATAGATTAAAATTTTAACCCGCTTATTTGCCAGGATGCGCCATCGATATGCAATCGCTCATTTCCAGTATTTCTCACCGCATCCGCCAAGTGTATCAAAAGGCGGAAGGGTTTATTGAAGATGAGCGGGAATTTCCTCTGTCGCAGGTGTTTCTGAATGCGACCTTTCAGCGCTTTGTCACCGACAATGTCAGAATGCTGCAGGACCTGCATGCTGACCTGCATGACGGCTGGCTGCGCCTGTACGCCACGCTCAGCTATAACGGCCTGGACGTTACCCTGTCGGTGGATTTAAAGCTGGTGCAGATGGAGCTGAATAAGACCACCCAGCTGATTGTCTTTGAGCAGATTGGCGACACCCAGCTGATTGACGCCAAATATCCGAATTTCCTCTATAAAATTGGCGTGCGCTGCGCCCTGTTCTTTTACCAGAAAGTGCTGAATGATGATCCGCTGGGCATGATTTTGGAAAAGCTGAAGGTGATTAAAGTCAAGGATGAGCTGCTGCATTTAGACCTCAACCGCTGGCTGGGCAAAAAGCGCTCGATTATTGATACGCTGGGCAAGGTGCATGTCAACCATGCGGTGCTGCGCGAAGCCGAGCTGGTGGTGCTGGGCAATGTCAATCTGGCGGCCCTGTTCAGCACGATGGCTGCAGAAAAAATGGAGCGCTGGGATGATGCTGATTTGAATGAAACCGAAGTCACCCCAATCCGGCAGAAAGAAAAATAGACCGGCTGCGCGCGGACTGAAGTTCAGCGCATAAAAAGCAGCAGTAAATATACATTTGCAGCGGATTTTCCGCTTCCATCTCCACAATCGGCGCGCATAATAAGATTCATTGTAAAAAGAACATTTTGCCCTCTTAAAACTTCACAGGAAAGCATCACTTATGGCTACATTTACAGTTAAAACCTTGGGGATTGCAGCAGGCGTTTCTACTGCGCTGCTGTTCAGCGGCTTCGCCAGCCAAGCCTTTGCCATGAGTCCGTTCCAAGCCAGCTATCAGTTTAATTACAATGGCAAAAACATGGGTTCAGCCACCCGCACCTTGAGCAAGGCCGGCAGCGGCTGGACTTATGTTTTCGCCGCCAAGGCAGGCGGCATTGCCTCCGCAACGGAATCCAGCAATTTCGGCTTCAGCGGCGGCAGCATCACATCGCAGAGCTTTAAGCGCACTAGCAAGATTTTGATCCACAACAATACCATGAGTATCAGCTTCAACCCGGGCGCCAAAATCATCAATACCAAGAAAGACGACAAAGCCCGCTCCTTTGCCTGGAAAAGCGGCGTGCTGGATGAGCTGAATGCGGAACTGCAGGTGCGTGAAGACTTAAAATCCGGCAATTTAAAATCCGGCTACTGGATTGCCGACGCCAAAGAAATTGAGGCGCGCAAGTTTGTCAAGCAGGGCGCAGAGCAAGTCAAAACCGCTTACGGCACCTTTGACACCATTAAAGTGGTGATGAAGCATGACAAGCCAGGCCGTGAAACCGTGTTCTGGCTGGCGCCGAAACTGGACTATCTGCCGGTGAAAATGGCGCATCAGGACCAGAAAAGCTCTTACGGGCTGCTGCTGACCGGCTATAAAGGGCCTGTAAATTAACCGATTTAATCAATTTTGCTTGCATTTTTCCCCGTGCTTTTTAAAATACGCGTTTGCTTTAAAAAGCACCTGCCCTTGAGGATTCTCCCGTGCATGCACTAGAACAGAAAATCTTAGCTGAAGGTATCGTTCTGTCTGAAGAAGTTCTGAAAGTCGATTCTTTCTTAAACCACCAAATTGACCCTGTGATGATGCAGCAGATTGGCCAAGAATTTGCGCGCCTGTTTAAAGATGCAGGCATCACGAAAATTATTACCATTGAAGCGTCCGGCATTGCGCCAGCGGTGATGGCGGGTTTAGAGCTGGGCGTTCCGGTTATTTTTGCACGCAAATACCAGTCTTTAACTTTAAAAGATGATTTATACCGCTCTAAAGTGTTCTCTTTCACCAAGCAGATTGAAAGCACCATTGCGATTTCCAAAAAGCATATCAGCGCAGCTGACAAAGTTTTAGTGATTGATGACTTTCTGGCGAATGGCCAGGCTGCATTAGGCTTAGCTGACTTAATTCATCAAGCGGATGCTGAAGTGGTCGGCATTGGCATTGTAATTGAAAAATCATTCCAGCCGGGCCGCGAGTTCCTGCTTGAAAAAGGCTACCGCGTAGAATCTTTGGCGCGCGTGAAATCTTTGGCCAGCGGCACTGTTGAATTTGTCCGTGACTGATTCACCGGCTAACCTTAAAGAGCGCAATTGCGCTCTTTTTTATGGCCGCTGGCGAATGACCTGCCTTCGGCTAGGCTCCAAAGATCCGGCAGGACTTGCAGCATCATTACAAAATTGCCATATTTGCGCACTGCCGCATCTTCAGCAAAATGCCATCATCCAGCTACAATACAGCTGAAGCCCTCCCCATTTCCATTAAGGCCAGACAGTGTCATGAATACAGACCATCCCGCAGCGCAGCAGGCTATGCAATGCCCTAAATGCGGCTCAACCGAAGTTGCAGCGCGCAATCATGAACAGCATCTGCAGAAAATCGGCGGCGTGCTGCTCAGCTCTGCCGGTACAGCCGCCGGAACTGTGGGCGGCGCGGCCTCCGGCGCATCCATCGGCGCGGCGATTGGCGCTGCAGCCGGCCCGCTGGGCGTCATTATGGGCGGCACTATCGGCACTTTTGTCGGCGCCATCAGTGTCGGCATTACCGGCGGCTTTCTCGGGCACCGCTTTGGCAAAAAAGCTGGCGTGATTGTCGACCAGAATATCTTTCTGGACTATCAGTGCCAAAAATGCAAATACCGCTTCAATGCAAAGCCTGAAGCCGCCGCAAAAGACGGAAAATAAAAACAGCGCACAATGCGCCGTTTCAGCATAAGCAAGGCAGGAAGCTGATCCCGCCTTGCTGCCCCGCTTAATTGGCGATGCCGGAAACCGGCTTTGACTGCGCCTTGACGGTGTTTTGCTGCGCGCTACCGTCCTGATCCGCTTTGGCTGCAGGAAAATCAAGCGTATGTACAACCGCTGCCGCCGCAGTAAAAGAAGATGCGGTTAAAGCCGCAGCAACCGCCAAAGCCATAAAAAATTGATGTGAATGCATCAAAGCCCCCAAGGATAATGAGAATAAAATTTCCAATAAATCACGCAATATATGCAGGATAATTTAGAGGAATAACCGTCTGCAGAAAAAGTTCTGCCTAAAAAGAAAGCGTATTTAAATCTATTGCTTAGTTATTTTATATCCCTGAAACTGGGTATTTGAAATACAGCAGGAATCATGCTTTATCCGGCTGATTTTTTATTGAATTTTGATTATCTTTACCGGCTCATCCGGCAGCCGGGCGCATAAAAAACGCGGAAAACCGTCTGGATTTCCCGCGCTGCATCAGCCGCTGTTCAGGCAAAAATCCGCCGGCTTAGGCCAGCTTTTTCACCACTTCGCCCAGACGCTGGCCCTGCGCCGCGCAGAGGAGCTTTTCATCCTGGCTGAGCGGATGCTCATGGCGCGTTCCGCTGACATGGCTGGCGCCATACGGCGTGCCGCCGGTTTTGGTATTGGACAGCGCCGGCTGCGCATTGCTCAGCCCCATCACCATCATGCCGTGGTGAAACAGCGGCGGCAGCATGCTCAGCAGCGTGCTTTCCTGCCCGCCATGCATGGAGCCGGATGCGGTAAACACGCAGGCCGGCTTGCCGTGCAGCGCGCCGTTCAGCCAGAGGCTGGTGGTCTGGTCTAGAAAGTATTTCATTTCTGACGCCATATTGCCAAAGCGCGTCGGCGAACCCAGCGCCAGTCCTGCGCAGCCGGCCAGATCATCCAAAGTGCAGTAAATATCGCCGGCTGCCGGAATGCTGGGCGCCGCTTCGGTCACCACAGCGGCGATATCCGGCACCGTGCGGATTTTGACGGCCACGCCGGCAGCTTCAGCGCCATCGGCAATCAAATGCGCCATTTCTTTGGTCGATCCATATTTGCTGTAATAAAGCACGAGAACGTAAGGCTGCATAATTTTTGATAAATGCCATTAAAAATGAAAACTATACGGTATTTTTCCGGCTTTTTGGTTAAGCTTGGCAGTGAAAATTGAGAAAGATGATTAAAAAAATTGAGACTTTAGCGCATGATCGAAGCACACTTAAAAAAACTTCCCTTTTATGACAAGACATGGTTTCAGTTTGTTTTATTTGTCATAAGGCGTTTTGAAGCCGACCGCTGCCGTGAACAGGCCGGCTCTTTAACCTATACCACGCTGTTTGCCGTGGTGCCGATGCTGACGGTTTTTCTGGTGATTATTTCATCCATTAAGGCGCTGGAGCCGGCGCGCCAGCAGCTGCAGCAGCTGATTTACAGCAATTTCCTGCCAAAAACCACCATTGCTTTTGACAAGGCGCTGAACGCATTTACCGACAAATCCAGCAATTTAACGGTCATTGGCGTGCTGTTTCTGTTCGTGACCACGGTGATGATGCTGACCAGCATTGAAACTGTGTTTAACCGCATCTGGCGGGTGCGCGAAACCCGCGGCGGCATTTTAGGCTTTATGCGCTACTGGACCATCATTTCGCTGGGGCCGATTCTGCTCGGCAGCGCATTCGTGATTTCATCGGCGGCGGCCTCCATCAACGTGCTGAGCAATAATTTTGCCGGCTATGAGCTGAACGGCGCTTTTATTTTCTGGTGCATGTCCTTTTCGCTGACCATTTTGGGCTTTTTCATTCTCAACTGGACTATTCCCAACCGCACCGTGCCGCTGAAAGCCGCCCTGATTGCCGGCGCATTCAGCGCCACGCTGTTTGAGCTGCTGAAGCACCTGTTCGGCTTTGTCATGTCGAATTTCACCAGCTATGAAATTATTTACGGCGCATTCGCCGCCGTGCCGATTTTCCTGCTGTGGATTTTCCTGTCCTGGAATATTGTGCTGCTGGGCGTGGAAATCAGCTATGCCCTGACCGCCTTCAATGCCGACACCCATCGGCAGCGCAAGCGCCACCCGGTGATTATGCTGCTGGACTTGCTGGAGCTGTTTTATAAGAAGCAGCAGGTCGGGCAAAGCGTGACCGAAGCTGAGGCGCTGGACGTGCTGGGGCGCGAAGAAATCGGGCGCTGGCCGTCGTATGTGCTGATGCTGGAAAAGCAGAATCTGCTGATGCGCACCGATGACAACAATTATGTTCTGGTGCGCAATCTGTCGCAGGTTGATTTCTGGAGCTTTTATTCGCAGCTGCCTTATCCGCTGCCGCACCGCAAAGATCTGGGCCATGTGTTTTCCAATGATCAATGGATGGAAAAAATCGGCCCTGCGCTGATTGAGTCGGATGACTATCTGGCCGCCAAGCTGGCGATTCCGCTGTCGGCGATTTTTGAGAAAAACTAGCGCCATTGCTCCGGAAGCGTCCAATAGGCAAAAGCCGCGCAGTGAATTAAAGCCAGCCCGCGGAAAAAGCAGCTGGCTTTTTTTAAATCTCAGGCGCGCCTGCACTGGCCCGCAGGGTGCGCATGCAGGCTTACTGCGCTGCAGGCGCCTTTTTCCCGATCCGGCCGGACAAGCTGACAATAATCACCCCCAGCATCACCATAACAGTGCCGGCAATAAAGCCACTTTCCACCGGCTCATTTAAAATCAGCACGCCAAAAGCGATGCCAAACAGCGGCGTCAAAAAGGAAAAAACGCCTAAGCGCGACGCCAAATAGTGCTTCAGCAGCCAAAACCAGAGCAGATAGCTGCCGAATGAGATCAGCACCGCATGAAACAGCAGGCTGCCGAATGTCAGCGCGGTCCAGTGAACCGCGCTTTGCCCCAGCATAAACGCCATCGGCAAAAGAAATGCAAAACCGCCCAGCAACTGGTAAAACAGGGTTTGCGTGGCGGGCGCTTCCGACAGATTGCTCAGGCGCACGGCGATGGTGGTGGATGCCCAAAGCATTCCAGCGCCTAAAGCCAGCAGATCACCCCAAAGCATTGCGCTGAGATCCTGCGCGCCGCTTGCACCGCGCCCTAAAAAAGTCACCACAATGCCTGAAAATGCGGTCAATATCCCGCACCACTGCAGTCCAGTTAAGCGCTCCGCGGGCAATTTGCAGTGCAGGCCCAGCGCGACAAAAATCGGCGCGGTATACAGCAGCACCACGGTATGCGATGCAGAGGTAAAGCGCAGGGCTTCCCCGATCAGGCAGAACTCGGCGGCGAACAGCAGCGCTACTAAGCCGCCTGAAAACCAGTATGGCCGGCCCCACAGCGACTGCCCCTTGGCCAGCTTAATCAGCGGAAAGACCAGCAATGCAGACAGCCCTGAACGCAGCGCCATCTGCATGATCGGCGCGATATCGGCAGCCGCCAGCTTAATCACCACCTGCTGCAGGCCCCAGAGAATGCACAGGAAAAACATAATGCCGGATGCTTTTGCATCCAGCGCCTGACGTACTTGCACAACGCTTACTCAGCCAATCCAAAAAGCCACCTTAGCACTTTGCCGGCTGCAAAATACAGCATTAAAGGCCGGCCATTTATATTATTTTTCCAGCAATTCAAGCCGCCTCAGCATCAGGCTGAAAAATGGCGCAGGCCGGCCATCGCTGAACAATCAATGCGCATCCCTGAGCCGTTCTGCAGGCGCCTGTTGCTGCCTTGAAAGCCGTCCGAAGAATTATCTCTGCCTGTATTTACTCTAAAAGCAGACTGTATATGATGTGCAAATATAAATCTAAAAACAGTCACGGCAATGAAAATTACAGCATCCGCCTTATTCCTGCTTTGCCTCAGCAGCGCACTGTTTACAGGCTGCAGTTCAGCGGATGAGAAAGCCTTTCAGTCCGCCTTGAAAGCGGCGGAATCCGGCAGCGCCGCGGCGCAAGTACAGCTGGGGCAATACTATGATCAAGGCAAAGGCACAGAAAAAAATGCCGGGCAAAGCCTGCACTGGCGCCAGAAAGCTGCCCTTCAAGGCAATACCGATGCCTTTCAATGGCTGCGCCGGCAGGCGCTGCAAGGCAATGTGGAGGCAGAGCTTTTCCTTTCTGAACAGCTGGATAAAGGCAACAGCCTGCTGGCCAGCTGGATTTACCTGCAGGCCAGGCAGGGTGACGCGCAGGCGCAATATGCAACGGCATGGATGCATGACATGGGATTGGGGCTGATTGAAGACCCGCATCTGGCAATGCGCTGGTATGAGCGCTCTGCCCGGCAAGGCTGCTTACTGGCTCAAAAAGTTTTTCAGGAGCGCTTGCGGCGCGGCGCAGTCATGGCGCATCACAGATCCAAAAATACAATTTACGGCCATGCCGCCCCTTATCCGCCTTTTTACCTAACTGCCGGCAGCTATAATGCCTATCTGTACCATATTGATAAAAATCAGGTTAAAACACCGCGCGCCTGGAATACTTCGGGCGCCTATATCAGCGAAAAAAATACAATTTCAGGCCGCAATCAGATTTACCTCACGCCCAAAGAATATGAAAATATGTTCAATGGCGCTGCAAGAAACCGTTCTTCCGGCATTGACGCAGATCAGGCCAGCCCATTTGACATGCAGGACAGCAATGAAAATGACAGGCGGAATATGGACGGCGCTGACAGCGCAGCTGCGCAGTGAACGCTATCTGGCAGCGCAGCCATTCGGCATAAAAAAGGACTGCAGCATTGCAGTCCTTTTCCGCCATTCGCCGCTTACTTTACAAAAGTATTCCAGACATAGTCCTGCGCCTTGCCTTGCAGCGTCATCTTCAGCTGATCGCCGGACTGCAGCGCAGCTACGCCTGCCGGGGTGCCGGTCATCACCACATCGCCGGCTTCCAAAGTAAAGACTTGACTGATGTCCGCCAGCAGCGCGCCGATAGCAAAAATCAAATGCGATGTATCGCCTTTTTGGCGCAGCGCATCATTTACATGCAGGGTGTAATGCACATTATTCCAGTCATTCACTGCGTCATCAGCAGCAATCCAGTCCGCCAGCATGCATGAGCCGTCATAGGCTTTGGCACGTTCCCACGGCTGGCCTTTTGTCTTCAGCTCATCCTGCAGATCGCGCAGGGTCAAATCCAGGCCCAAAGTCACCGCGCCTACAGCTTGTAAAGCTTTGAGCGGATCAGTTTCAGCCCTGAGCGGATAGTCAATGCGCAAAGACAGCTCACATTCATAATGGCAGCTGCCTAAGGCCGTGTTCCATGCAATGCCGTCTTGCAGCGGGCTTAAAGCGCTGGGCGGCTTAATAAATAAAACCGGGCGGTCCGGCACGGCATTGCCCAGTTCTCTGGCATGGTCTGCATAGCTGCGGCCAACGCAGACAATTTTTGATGGACGTGCGCTCATGATCTTCCCTTCCCGCCTTAGCTCGGCTTACTTTTTAAATGTGTTTTCAAATATGGCCTGATCGGCGGCGTTTGCAAATGCGCGCTTCGGCACAATCACCACAGTGCGGTTTTTCATTTCCAGCATATAGGTCAGCTTGCCGGAGGCGAAATTGGCGACTTCGGCATAATTGAAGGTATTTTTGCGGCCATTGGCATGCAGTTCGCCATGATCCTGATACAGGTCAATGCCCTGCTCGCTTTTGCCGAATTGATATTTGACAAACTGGCGCTTGAACATCATCGGCAGGAACCAGTAGCGCATTAAAAGCTGCATGATCAGGAAGAAAGCGCCCAGCGCCACATAGTAGCGGCCAACGCCATTGAAGCCCAGATAAAAGCCCCAGCCGATAATCGCCAGGCTGATGACAGGCGTGACAAAGCGGGTAAACTGCTTTTTGCCAAACGTCGCCAAGGCAAAGCCGTCCTGCGACTCTTCCAGATTCAGAAAATAGCGCAGCGATAATGCAGGTTGAGTGTCAGACATATGCTTATCAGTACATAATTCATATAAATTAAGCTGAATACTACACCAGATTGCGCATTTCCCTTATTCTTTTTCCAATTTCAGCGCGTATGCCCGGCGCGGGCGCCGCTGCCGGAAAGCGCCGGGAAACAGGCCGCGGCGAAAACGCGCCGGCCGGAAATTTATATTTATTTTCCATGGCCCAGACGCAAAAAAACCGCATCAATGTGCGGTTTTTAAGACTTGATCAAGTTGGTGCGCTCAGAGAGATTCGAACTCCCGACCCCTTAGTTCGTAGCCAAGTGCTCTATCCAGCTGAGCTATGAGCGCGACGTCTTGATGAGGTGCATTATACGTGATTTTTTCAGTTTGTTAAGAGGCGATTCATCTAAATCTGATTGAATGCCTAGTATTTGGCCAAACTTCGCCTTGAGTGGCGATTTTACCGGCAAATCTGCAGGCTGATCCTGCGCGCTGGCCGATTCAGCGCTTATTAATCCATCTTATGACAGCTCCACGCAAGCCTATGCCCAGGCTGTTCTCCCGCGCGGCCTTGAATGCCGCGCCCTGCTGCAGGCGCCGAATTTCAGGCACAAAAAAACCGCTGTAAAAGCGGTTGATTGTTCAAGTTGGTGCGCTCAGAGAGATTCGAACTCCCGACCCCTT
>NZ_JAVXCI010000069.1:0-17872 GCF_036659555.1 Acinetobacter sp. | reverse complement strand
TGTAACATCGTTAATGCATCAAACAACATTTGGTTAACGGGTGATTTACCAGCTATACCAACTACTCCACACATAGCAACCTCGCAGACACGCTAGGATTAATAAAAAGGATTATTTGTTGACTCACCTGATGAACGCTCTTTTTTGTTCAGCGCTTCAGATGATGCTGCTGAAGATTTATGCTCATCTTCAGCATGTATATGATGCAATGCTTCACTGGCCGCTTCCTTGGACATTTGAGCCACCCAGGGCGCATAAGGCAGTAAAGTCTGTATAAATTTGGACTGCCTCCAGTGCGGCGAACTTTCCACCCAAGGCCCAACACCCTGAATGGTAATCAGCACAACCAGCAGGCCTTTCAAGCCGCCGAACACACCGCCTGCCAAGCGGTTGAGCGGGCCCAGCTTAAGCGTCCTTAAAATGCCGTTCAGCAAATAGGTTACAAGCCATGTCAGCACCACAATTATGAGGACAATGAATGCAAAGGCTGCAATTTTCTGCACCACCGGGTCTGAACTGAGTGAAAGCATCGAAGGCGCCAGAACGGCAGCATATTTTGCCGCAACAATTAATGCCAGAATCCATCCTGCCAAGTTCGCAAAGGCTTTAATAAATCCTTGACGCAAACCGTTGAGCCCTCCAATGAGCAAAAGAATCAGTATAAAGACATCAATGGTGTTCATGATCTTTACAGTGCGTCTACACAGTCTTTAATCAGCTTGGGTCCAGTATATATGAGGCCGCTGTAAATTTGCACAAGGGCTGCGCCGGCATTCTTTTTCGCCAGCGCGTCTTCACCCGACAAAATGCCGCCGACGCCAATCAATGGAATTTGCCCCTGCAGCGCTTGGGCAAACGCTGCCAGGCAGGCGGTGCTTTTGGCAAAGACCGGCGCGCCAGACAGGCCGCCGGCTTCATTGCCGTGCGCTAAGTTTTCAACGCCTTCACGCGAAAGCGTCGTATTGGTGACAATCAGGCCGTCAATTTTAAAGGTCAGCAGCTGCTGCGCGATAAACTGAATATCTTCAGGCTCTAAATCCGGCGCAACTTTCAGCACCAATGGCACATAGTGCTGGTTTTCTTCCGCCAATTCAAGCTGGCGCTTCTTTAAAGTTTCCAGCAGCTCGGTCAGCGCCTCGCCGCTTTGCAGGCTGCGCAGGTTTTTAGTGTTTGGAGAAGAAATATTGACCGTAATATAGGACGCGTAATTATAGACTTTCTCAAGGCAAATCAGGTAATCATCTACCGCGTTTTCCACCGCTGTCGCAGCGTTTTTGCCGATATTGATGCCCAGCACGCCTTTAAATTTAGAGGCTTTGACATTTTCAATCAGCTGATCCACACCGTCATTATTGAAGCCCATGCGGTTAATAATGGCTTTCGCTTCCGGCAGGCGGAACAGGCGCGGCTCAGGATTGCCCGGCTGAGGCTTTGGCGTAATGGTGCCAATTTCAATAAAGCCGAACCCTTGCGCAGCCAAGGCGTCAATATAAGCGCCGTTCTTGTCCAGGCCGGCAGCCAGGCCGACAGGATTCGGAAATTCAATTCCCATGCAGGTCACAGGCTTAGATGCAGCAGCTTGCCGCATCAAGCCCAGCTTATGGGCTGATTTCAGGAGGGATAATGTCAGCTCATGTGCACGCTCTGGTGCTAAAGTAAACAACAAAGGGCGGGCAAGAGAATACAACATATCTGCAAAAGTCTACTGCTTTTTAAGTCGCCGTATTATAGGCATAGCCCAGCGAAAACGCCATGCTTAGGCCTTCTTTATTTCTAGCGATTATTGTACAGCCGCTGTTAATTTAATCTGCCCGGCTTCAGAATTTAACTCCATTTTTTCAACACTTAGGCCTGACTGCGCCAGCTGCGTCAAAAAATTTGCCAGCACCGCATAATTTTCATGCATCACGGCAATCTGAATCTGCTCGCCGGACTGCTGCGAAGCGACGGAAAGCCCCTGCTGCTGCGCGGCCCGCTGCACCTTATCCGCAGCCGATAGCTCAGCATCCCCCGCCGGCTTCATGGTCACGGCATTGCTTTGCATCCAGACCATCGTATCTTTTAAGCCGTTCACGCGCTTTTGCTGAAACTCAGCTGCTTTATGCATATAAAACAGCGCAGAACCCACGGCTGCCGCAATCACAAATATGGATGTAAGCACAACCATAATACGCTCGCGCGCTGAGAGCCGATCCAAATAATCTGTGATTTTTTCCGCGCGCTGATCAAATGCCTGCTGTATTTGCTCTAATGCTTTCATTATTGTATTTTCACCAATCCAACAACACCGGAACTATTCGGCTGAATATTCCCCAGTTCCACTTTAAAGCCCTGCTGGCTCAGCTGCTGGGTTAAATTCTGCAAAACTTCAGCAGAACCCGCCTTCAGCTCCATATTCAGCGCAGAACTGTCGTACACCACGCGGTTTGCCACAACCTGATTCTGCATCAGCACGGGGCCAACCCGGCTGAGCAAAGACAAGGCCTGCGTACTGCCGGTCTGGCTTTGGCGCATCTGGCTTTCAAACTGGCTTTTCAGCGTCTGCTCTGTCACCGGATAGTTCTGCCCGAACCAGTATTTAAACTGCTCAACCGCCTGCGCAGCCATGGCATTGGCCACTTTCTTATTTTGATACCAGCGCACAGCGTCATAGCTGAACTGTACGGCAAGCAAGCCCAGCAGCACAGCAGCGCAGGCTTTCCAGTAACCGGATATCCCCGTACTGCTTTTCGCTTTCGGCAGCACATTGAATGGATGCTGCTTGGCTTTTTTAATATCCGGCACCGCATAATGGAAGCTTTCCAGCTGATCCTGCGTAACGACAGCCTCCAGGCTATGCATCTGCTCCGCGGTTAAATTGGTGATCTTATAGGCTGGATGTTCCGGCTGATAATCCAGAAATAGCGCTAAATCATCAACAGACTGGCCGCAAAATTCATTTTCGCGCACCAGCAGGCGCCCGCCGATATTGCCCAATACCGTCTGCCCCGCTTCCGGCACAGGCAGCAGCAGGAAATCCGGCAGCAGGGATACCGCTTTGACAGGAATCAAAGCCAGCGCATGCTGCAGCGTTTCCACCGCAGAGTTTGCAACGCCTAAAATCGTCAGCTGATCCGGATGCTGAAAATGATGCAGCACTTTCATTAAATCCAAAGGCAGAATCACATATTCTTCCAGCAGATATTTCACCCCATCCGGCCCAAGCTTCTTGTACTGCGCTTTCGGCAAGGCCTGCTGAATAATCTGCACATTCCTGCTTGGGAAAAACACCACAGCTTCTTTGCCGTGATGCTCGTGCAGGTCTTGAATCAACTGTTCAAGATTTGAGGACTGCTTCCAGCACTCCCCATCAGACCATTGCCAAACCCCATTGGCCTCAGGTATCCATAAATACAACATCGGTGCTTTTCTGCCGTTTTAATTAATTTATTATGCTGCTGGAATAAAACTTTTAATTTGCGTTGACAGCCCTGACGCTATCACCGCCTGCTCATAGATGCGGGCTTCCGCCAAAGCATAAGGGTTGAATGATTCTGAAACCAGAATGGACGCTATATGCGCCACCACATTCATATGGCAAACCACGGCAATTGACTCATAAGGCAGCTGCGACAGCCACTCTACCGCTGTTTTAGCATCATCATCCGGCTTAATGGTGTTGCACACCACCACAGGCACATCTGGAAAATGCTTCTGCAAATGCGCCAGCGTTTCCTGCGCGCGCAGCAGCGGACTGACCACGAATACTTCCGGGCGGATAATATCCTTTAAGAAATCCGCCATCTGCTCCGCCTGCAGGTGGCCGCGCTCCGTCAGCGGGCGCACGCTGTCATTGCCCATCACAGGCCGGGCTGCTTCCCCGTGGCGTACTAAAGTCAGTTGCATAAAATTTCCTTATTTACTGTGGCGCATTATATACATAGTTCATGACAATTCTGTTTTCATCACACGCTGTTTTTGCTCAGGCCTGCTGATGCGGCAGCACAAACTCCACATCGCTGCGGTGGCCGTTTTTCATTAATGAAAGCGCAATGCTCAATGGCGGCGCGCCCTCATAAATCACATTATATAATGCGCTGGTAATCGGCATATAGACATTCAGCGCTTCTGAACGGGCCTTGACCTGCACAATGGTATTGATGCCTTCCGCAGTCTGACCCAGCTCTTGAGTCGCCTGCTCCAGCGTTTTTCCCGAACCCAAAGCGAAACCGACCTGATAGTTGCGGCTGAGCGGACTGCTGCATGTGGCGAATAAATCACCAACCCCGGACAATCCAAGGAAGGTCAGCGGATTGGCGCCCAGCTCTACCGCAAAACGGCTCATTTCCGCCAAGGCGCGGGTCAAAATCATGCTTTTGGTATTTTCGCCCACGCCGTAAGCCGCTGCCATGCCCATCGCCACAGCATAAATATTCTTCAGCGCGCCGCCCAGCTCCACGCCGTGCACATCATCACTGGAAAATACGCGGAACAGCGCACTGTGCAGCGCCTGCTGCACCGCATAGCGCACCAGCTCAGACTGGCTGGCGATTACCGTTCCGGCCGGCTGGCCAGCAATAATTTCCTTGGCTAAATTCGGCCCGGACAGCACGCCATACGGCACTTCCGGCAGCACTTCACGGATAATGTCGCTCATAAAGCTGAAGGTTTTCGCTTCAATGCCTTTGGTTAATGACACCACGGCCTGCGAAGTAATAAAAGGCTTAATCTGTTCCAATACACTGCGGAATGAATGGCTTGGGATCGCGACGAAAATAATATCGCGGCCGCAGACCGCGTCTTCCAGATTTGAGGTCGCGTGCAGGCCGGCCTCCAGCTGAAAATCCGGAAGATAACGCTTATTGATATGCGTTGCATTAATATCGGCAGCCGCCTCCCCATCCCGAATCCAGATGATAGTGTCGCAGCCGTTGCGCACTGCTGTATTAGCCATGGCTGTGCCGAAACTGCCGCCGCCAAGCACGGTGACTCTTAGGGCGGTTTTATCAGCTGGCGCCGCCGTTTCGACTAAATCTGAAAATTTAAGTTCTGACATTGTTTTTATTTCCTAACGCGCTGTATGCGAACGCTTACTTTTTCCAATCACTGACAAATTCTGAAGTCTGCATTTCTGCGCGGGGCGGAATCGCCTTAACTGCTGTGCCAATATAAATAATGCCTGAAATCAAGTCTGTTTCGCTTAAACCTAAAGCCCGCTTGAATAAAGCCGACTCCACCACTGCGCCGCTGCGCCACATGGTCGAAAAGCCTTGAGCCTGCAAAGACAGCAGGAAATTCTGCACAGCTGCGCCAGTACTTAAAATCTGCTCAAAATGAGGCACTTTAGGATGGTCCTGCAGCCGGGTTAAAGCCAATACCAAAAGCGGCGCGCGGAATGGATGATGCTTCACGCGCTCCAGCTGCGCAGCTTCCGTCTGGCCCGTATCCGCCAGCGCCTGCGACAGCAGCTCGCCGAACGCTTCACGCTGCGCTTCATGCACCACCACAAAGCGGGTGGGCTTTAAACGGTGATGATCCGGCGCAGTCAAAGCCGCTTGAAATGCCCTTTCCAGCTGCGCGGCATCCGGCGCCGGCTCAGCCAAATGCCCAATCGATTGACGCTGATGAATGTTTTGATGAACCGTTTCAACCGCTAACTCTGACATTGACATTTTATACCGCTTTAATAAATCCGCCCCAAGATTAGCATATTCTCAAGCACTTACTCCATACGGTTGGCGCCGGGAAGTTTCAATTTATTTGGCCGCACCGCCTCACAGGCCGGCAATAAAAAGCAGCACAACTCATACAGCTTTCACGCGCTCATGCCCAGAAGCTGTGTTCAAATATAGAAAATTTACCAAACGGGGAAAAAATCATGAAAAAACAGCTGCTCACCTGTACCGCAATTACATCTGCAATCCTGCTGAGTGCCTGCGCATCGAATGCGCCAACAAAGTCTTTGGCCATTCAAAAGCCAAACAATCAATATGAAGTCACTGCCGTTGGCAAAACCAGCCTTGCAGCCAAAAACAATGCCATTTCAGCAGCCAACAGCACCTGCGGCAGAAACGCCTCCCCGATTATTGTCGATGAAAAAAGCGGCTACAATGGCGCACTGAAAGGCGTTTTTGATGAAAAAACCGGGCAAATGGTGCAAGCAGCAGCCGGCATTTTAGGCTCAATTACCGGCAGCAATACCGATATCAGCAAGGAGGATGACTATCAAACCATCCTCACCTTTACCTGTCAGGCTAAATAAGCGATTAGCCTGAAAAAAGAAGTCAAAAAAACCGCTCTATTTGAGTAATGCTGATCAGTTAAGCGTAATTTCATTATTACTGATTGATAAATCTCCCCTAACCCCTCTTTGAAAAAGAGGGGAACACCCTTGAATTCAAGACTGTATTGAATTTCAAAATACTCCCTCCTTTGAAAAAGGAGGGTTGGGGAGGATTAAAAATGCTTAACTGACCGGCATTAGCTCATTTTGAGCGGTTTTTTCTTGCGGGGGTGAAATCAGCAATAGCCTTCCAAGCGGGTTAAAGGCAGCTTCTGGCCAATAGCCTTCTCAATTTCCGGCAGGTAGAACGCATCATCTTCCGACAGGAAACTGATGCTGACGCCGCGCGAGCCTGCGCGGCCAGTACGGCCAATACGGTGCACATAGTCATCGGACTGTTCCGGCAAGGTAAAGTTCACCACATGCGAAACGCCGTCCACATGAATGCCGCGGCCAGCCACATCGGTCGCAATCATAATGTTGTGCTTGCCGTTTTTAAACTGATCCAGCATTTTCAAGCGCTTGTCCTGCGCAATCTCACCGGACAGCATCACCGCCTGATAGCCGTCTTTTTTCAAATGATCATACAGGCGGCGCACCTGATCGCGGCGGTTGGCAAAGATCATGACTTTTTCAATCGGCTCATCGCGCAGAATATCCTGCAGCAGCTTGTACTTGTCCGATTTCGCAACCATATACACGCGCTGTTCCACGTCCGCATTGGTTTTCTTGTCCGGCTCAATTTCTACAGTCACCGGCTCGAACAGCCACTGCTGCGCCAAATTCAAAACATCATAGCTGAATGTCGCGGAGAACATCAGCGTCTGGCGCTGCTCCTTGCGCGGCGAGTAGCGCACAATCCGCTTCACTGAAGGAATGAAACCCATGTCCAGCAGGCGGTCAGCTTCATCAATTACTAAAAATTCAATTTGATCCAGCCAGACTTCCTTCTGCTCGACAAAGTCGATTAAACGCCCTGGCGTTGCCACAATAATATCAACAAAATTTTTATTCAGCTGCGCTTTCTGCTTATCAAAGTCAACACCGCCCAGCAAGGTCACGACATGCAGATTGCTGAATTTAGTTAATTCTTTTGCATCACTTTCAATCTGCAAAGCCAGCTCACGCGTAGGCGCCAGGATTAAGGCGCGCGGTTCGCCGCGGTAGCGCTGCTCCTGAATGGGATTATTCAGCAAATCATTGATCACGCTGACCAAGAATGCAGCCGTTTTACCCGTACCGGTCTGTGCACGGCCAATAGCGTCATGTCCAGCCAAAGTATATTTTAAAACTTTCTGCTGAATTGGCGTCATTTCTTTGAAACCTAAAGCATCAATTGCCTGTTTCAATTGCGGATGTAAATTTAAGGCTTCAAAACCAGATGACATATAAATGCGCTCGAACGTTAGTAATCACAAAAACTTCAACCATTATAAACAAAAAACGCCCCAATTTACATTGGAGCGTTTTTCAGACTGCCTAGACGATTAGTCTAAAGGCTGAACTTCTTCAGCTTGGAAGCCTTTTTGACCTTTTACTACGCTGAATTCAACGCGTTGGCCGTCACGAAGTGAACGGTGGCCGTCACCTTGGATAGCGCGGAAATGAACGAATACATCGTCACCGCCGTTACGTTGAATAAAGCCGAAACCTTTAGTGTCGTTGAACCATTTAACAACGCCTTGTTCACGTGCTGTCATAAGTTAATCCTCATTGTATTGCATAAGAAGGACAACCCGGTGTTGCAAACAGCAGAGCAAACAAAGTTTAAAAATGTTTTTATTTCTAAGCTTGTAATCATTCTGTAAAACTATTAACAAAATCCCGGTTACATCCATTTGCATTTGGGCGAAAAACAACTTTTGTTTGTCTGAAATCCCAAATACGCGTCGAGCTTAACATGGGTTCATGACAATTGATAGATTTTTTTCATCATTCTTCATTTTATCTCAGAATATTTTTTCATAAGCTTGCCGTTCATTTTTCTTAACCGCGGATTATAAGCAAGTTGCAATCCGCTGGTTTTGCTTAACTGCTGATGATAAAAAAATTGCAAATTGTTTGGGCTTTCCCGGCCAATTTGCTAATATTTCTGTTCTTTTTAAAAATCATGATTGGATTTTAAAATGAGTGAGAATTCAGCCGCATCCGCCATTATGATTGATGCCATGGGGAAACCCTGCCCTATGCCGCTCTTAATGCTCAAAAAGGCTTTAAAGCTGCATGCCGGCCAGGCATTTTTTTTATTAAAATCCTCTGACCCGCACAGCCAGCAGGATGTTTTACGCTACTGCCAGATGCATGCCTTAGGCTGCCGGCTGGATAAAATATCCAATGATGAATATCACTACTTAATTGAATCTTAAATATTTTCAATTAAACTTAAAACCCTAAAAACTTTATTAAAGTTTACATTTCGCTACCCAATTTTCCATAATTCAGGTAAATATTGGATTAAGATAAAACTTAATTATTGGCAAAGCCTTTTTACGCTCAAGGAGAACACATGAGTGACAGCAGCAATCAATTGATGCCCCTGTCATTATCGGCACCAGGGGTAAACCTCGGTGCTTATATCAGTACTGTCAACCAGATTCCTATTCTCACAGCCGACCAAGAAAAAGAGCTGGCGGAACGCTATTATTACGATCAGGATTTAGACGCGGCGAAAATGCTGGTTATGTCGCATTTGCGCTTTGTGGTTCATATTGCGCGCAGCTACGCGGGCTATGGCTTGCCTCAGGGCGACCTGATTCAGGAAGGCAATTTAGGCTTGATGAAAGCCGTAAAGCGCTTTGACCCGAATATGGGCGTGCGCTTAGTGTCTTTTGCTGTGCACTGGATTAAAGCTGAAATTCATGAATATGTGATCCGCAACTGGCGCATCGTCAAAATTGCGACCACCAAAGCGCAACGTAAATTATTCTTCAATTTGCGCAGCTTGAAGAAATCATCAAAAAAATTAACGCTGGCCGAAGCGCAGTCAATTGCTGATGACTTAAACGTGACCGCTGAGCAAGTGCTGGAAATGGAAGGCCGCCTGACTGCTTACGATGCTGCCTTTGAAGCACAGGGCGATGATGATGATGAAGGCTCAACCCATGTTGCGCCGGCGCTGTATCTAGAAGACAACCGCTACGATCCTGCCCGTCTGATTGAGAATGAAGACTATGAGGAGCAAAGCACTTCCGCCCTGCACGATGCAATGGAACAGCTGGATGACCGTTCCCGCAATATCCTGCAGCGCCGCTGGCTGGATGACGAAAAATCCACCCTGCATGAATTGGCAGCTGAGTACAATGTTTCCGCAGAGCGCATCCGCCAGCTAGAAAAAAATGCCATGGAAAAAATTAAAGTGGCCATGTCTTCAAATTAACGGCATGGCCTGTGCAAAAAAGCGCTTCACGCCCCCTCAAAGCCGGACGGCTGATTAGCAGCGTTTTAGGGCAAATTTCCGCGCCCAGGGCAGGATTTCATCTTTAATCTGCGCCTCAAAATATGCTATGGTTGAGCGCAAATTTTACTAAGGTAATCTTGCCCATGCGGATCGCCATTTCAGCACTGAATTTAGCCCTTGCGGTCATGCTGGGCGCCTTTGGCGCGCACGGCTTAAAAGCCAGCGCCACGGAAGCGCAGCTGGGCTGGTGGCAGACGGCTACAGATTACTTCTTCTATCATGCTTTGGGGCTGCTGGCGCTTGCCGTTCTCAGCAAAGTCATTCCCCAGCTTCCTATTAAAGCCAGCTTTTGGCTGATTCAAGTCGGCATTTTCTTCTTCTGCGGCTCCCTATACATTATGGCTTTAGGCCTGCCGCGCGGTTTAGGCGCCATTACCCCGATCGGCGGCGCGCTGATGATTTTAGGCTGGCTGGCGCTGGCCTGGAACGCGTTAAAATACGCAAAATAGCACACTCGAGATTTTCTGAAATGCATATTTACTTGAATGGCGAACCGCAGCAGACTTCATGCCGCAATTTACTGGAACTGATTCAGGAATTGGCGCTGGAAGGCAAGCGCTTTGCCGTTGAAAAAAATGAAATGATCATTCCCAAAAGCAAGCTGGAACAGACAGCTATTTGCGATGCAGACCGCATTGAAATCATACATGCCGTTGGCGGCGGTTAACAGGAGCTCCCATGCAAGATACATTTAAAATTGGTTCACGCACGTTCAATTCACGCTTACTGGTGGGCACTGGCAAATACAAGGATCTGCACGAAACCGATCTGGCCATTCAAGCCAGCGGCGCAGAGATTGTCACTGTCGCCATTCGCCGCGTGAATATTGGCCAGCACCCGGATCAGCCGAATTTGCTTTCTGTGGTGCCGCCGGAAAAATACACCATTCTGCCGAATACCGCCGGCTGTTTTGATGCCGACAGCGCTGTGCGCACCTGCATGCTGGCGCGTGAACTTTTAGACGGCCACAATCTGGTGAAGCTGGAAGTTTTAGGCGATGAAAAAACCCTATATCCAAATGTCACCGCAACTTTAAAAGCCGCACGCACGCTGATTGATGACGGTTTTGAAATCATGGTCTACACTTCGGATGACCCGATTGTGGCGCAGGAACTGGAAAGCATGGGCTGTGTGGCTATTATGCCTTTAGGCAGCCTCATTGGCTCAGGCTTGGGCATTTTGAATCCGCATACCCTTTCTATTATTAAAGAAAATGCCAAAGTTCCAGTACTGGTAGATGCCGGCGTAGGTACGGCAAGCGATGCCGCCATTGCCATGGAGCTGGGCTGTGACGGCGTGCTGATGAATACCGCCATTGCCGCCGCGCAGAACCCTGTACTGATGGCATCCGCCATGAAGAAAGCAGTTGAAGCTGGCCGTGAAGCCTTTCTTGCCGGGCGCATGCCGCGCAAGCGCATGGCGAATGCCAGCTCGCCGGAAACCGGCTATTTCTTTAAATAAGCCTCATCATGCCTCTACGCTTTAGCTCAAGGATTCTTCGGAATCCTTTTTTATCGCGCTGATTCAATAGGGCAACAGCTGTACTGATTGCATGTTAAAAGCTCAATGCAATAATATCAGATAAATAATTTCAGCTCTTTCTGGGCTTGCGCAGAAAATATGAATCACGGATTAGGATTAAATGAATGCTAAAACAGAAAATCAGCTGCCTTCTGGCAGCCTGCCTATTGGCAAATACGCTGATCAGCACAGCTTGGGCAAAGGCTGAAACCAAAGCAGAATATCAGTCATTTATTCCCCACAACTGGAAACTTTTGGAAAAAGTTCAAGGCGATTTAAATGGCGATGTCCAGGCAGATCTGGCGCTCATTATTGAAGACAGCAACCCTAAAAATATTGTCAAAAATGACAGCTTAGGAAGCCCAGAACTGAATTTAAATCCCCGGAAACTGCTGGTTCTGTTTAAAAAGCCGCAAGGCTATCAGCTGGCGGCCAGCAATGATTTTCTGCCAGCCGAAGGCGATGCAGAATCGCCCTGCCTTGCCGATCCTTTAGCTGAAGGCGAAGCTTTAGCAATCAAAAATGGCCTGCTTAAAATTGGCTTGCATTACTGGCTCAGTTGCGGCTCATGGTATGTAAGCAATCATCTTTATACATTCAGATATCAAGATCAGTCTTTTAAACTAATTGGCTATGACAGCAATGATTTCCACCGCTCTTCCGGCGATATTACAGAACGGAGCATTAACTTTTTAACCGGAAAAGTGAAAAGCACTTCAGGCAAAAATGAATTTGCAGAAGGCCACCAGCCCATCAAAACCCAATGGACGAAGCTGAAAAATAAATACCCGCTTAAACTGGAACAGGTTAAGTTTAATGAGCATTATGAGTTTGAATAAAACAGCCTGCGGAAAGGCTGTTTCCCTGATACCGCAAGCGCCTTAAACTTGTTCCAAAATGCGCACCAGCACTTTAAACACTGCTCCCAGCGCTGCCTGCATATTGGCGCTTTGCATATGCCTTTCCAAATCCTGCGCAGTTTCCCATTTTTCATACATCACAATGGAATAAGGCACTTTGCTCTGCATCGCGCTTTCTGCGGCAGCATCTATATGCACATCATAGCCATGACAGCCAGTTTCCTGCAGCACCAGCGGCCTAATGGTTTTAAAAGACGCTAAAACTATTTTAAAATCATCTTCTGAATGGCACAGAATTTCCGCAAGAACGGTCAGCATGGCAATCTCCTGATTAGGCAAATGCCTGCATCAAATGGCTGCGGTATTGCGCTTTATAGGCAGCGATCTCCGGCGCTTTAATCACATCATTGACCATAAATGTCGGCAGCGCCTGCATGCCTAAAAATTGATTGGCTTTATGAAATGGCAGATACACGCCGTCTACGCCGGCGCCATGGAAAAATTGGTCAGGCTCGGAAAATGCTTCGATTGGCGCATTCCATGTCAAGGACAGCATGTATTTTTTAGCGTGAATCAGCCCGCCTGAACCGTATTGTTTGGCCGCATCAGAGCGCGAGCGGCCGTCGTTTGCATAGAGGCTGCCATGCCCGGCAGTAAAGACATCATCAATATATTTTTTCACCGTCCACGGCGCGCCCATCCACCAACCCGGCATTTGATAAATAACCGTGTCCGCCCAAAGATATTTTTGAACTTCCTCCTGAGCATTATACAGACTGTCTGCGTGCGTCATTTGAACGCTGTGGCCTAATTCGCCTAATACAGTCTTTGCCAATGCAGCCAAAGTGTCATTTAATTCGCCATTGGAATGCGCAAACGTTTTAGCGCCATTGATAATTAAGATATTGCTCATGCAGCGGCCTTCAGTCTTGATTTATGCAGGCACTATAGAGGCAATTTTTATTGCAAAAAATATATCAATCAGCAAAATACTATTGATTAAAAATCATGAATAGCTCCTAAATATAAAAAAACGCCCGAAGGCGTCCTCTTGTCAGGCACAGCCCGCCAATTAAGGGATTAAGCCTTCATCGCGCATTGCAATCTGCACTGACTGGCGTTCTGCGACTTTATTGCGCAAGGCAATGATATTTTTATACGGCGTTAAATCGTGCCCAATGCCCTTCGACCAGTTGGTCAGCACAAATAAATACGCATCCGCCGGGCCAAAGTTGTCATCCACCAGATAATCGTTGTCCGACTCGCCGATGCTTTTTTCAATATAGCTGAGCAAGCGGTCAATCTCCGCATAGGCTTTATCCTTCGCCTCTGCGCTTAACGGCCCGCCAAAGAACACCGCATAGGCGTCATGCAGTTCAGAATTCAAATAGCCCAGCCATTCCAGCACCTTGGCGCGGCCTAGGCCAGAAGGCGGAATTAAATCCTGTTTCGGATCATGCTGCGCAAGAAACGGCAGAATCGCCACGTTTTCTGTAAGGATTAAGCCCGGATTGATTTCCAGCGCCGGCACATAGCCTTTAGGGTTAATTTCGTAATAATCTGCGCCTTTTTCTGTTTTATGTGTTTTTAGGTCAACGCGAACCAAATCAAAATCAACATTAATTTCATTTAAAATAATATGCGATGCTAAAGAGCATGCGCCCGGAGAATAATATAGCTTCATATCTGATCCTTGTTATTAAACTATTAATGTTTTAAATCGCTTCCGGCAAACTTTCAAGTCACTGAACCTGTAAATTGCAAAAAAGCCTAAATACATAAAAAAACATTTAGGCTTTGAATATTGTCTAAATCACAGAACTTTTCAAGTCAATCTGCACTGATTTTTTCCTGATGATGATTCGCCATGCGCATAAGTGCAGTTTGGCATTAAAACCCTATATTTTTTGGCAAACGCTGCTATTTTCAAATATCCGTGCCAATAAACCCGCGCTGCGCCGCTTGCCGGCCATACGGCTATTCAGGTCATTTTGCCGCTCAAGCCGGATCTTCAGCTTCCCTCCTGAGGAATAAACTAAACTGAAAAGCCAGATCAAAATAGGGATGCAAAGAACTCAACTCACAGGATTAAAAAACCTCCCGGCGACTGGCCGCCGGGAGGTTTTCGCTTAAGCCTAGCCGGAAAAATCAGTCTGACTGAATCGCCTTGCGGCGCCGAAGCTGAGCAAAAACCGCCAGCCCCAGCATGCTGAGCATGCCGAACAGCCCCATGCTGCCTCCGCCGATTTCCGCGCTGTCCTGCGGCGGCTGCACAGCCGCGTCATTCAGGTCTAAATCGACAATAATCGGGTCATGGTCAGACGAGCGGTACGGGTCGTCATTAAAGAATAATGCTTTCTGCTCATCGGTTTTATATTCATCGTTGTAATCCAGCGCCGTCGGCTCATCCGCGTTGATATGCCATGCAAAGGTGCGCTTCACCATCGGGTAGAGGTTCGCATCGGCAATGGCGTGATCCAGATTGCCTGAACCGCCATGGCCTTCCGTATTGCTGGCTACGCCGAACACATAGCTGTACGCCGCTTTGCCCTGACCGACTTTTTCGTCATTCAACAGCACTTTATAGCTGGCTTTCTCCAAAGCGAGAATCGGGTCTTCTTTGGCATAGCTGTTCATATCGCCCAGCAGCAGCAGGTTCGCATTCTGCTTTAATGCTGCCTGCTCTTTCGCTGTCCACTGCATCAGCTTCGCAACCGACTTGGTGCGCAGGTCATTCCAGCATCCTTGGCCGTCGCCCTGATCGGCATCCGGCGAAGCCTTATCTTTAGGGCAGCTGCCTTTGGATTTCAAATGGTTGGGAATTACCGTAAACAGCTTGCCGCCGCCCGCCGGCTTAAAGCTTTGCAGGAAGGTGACGCGGTTCATCTTACTTTCATCATCATATACCGCAGGATTGCCCACCGGCGTCACGCGCTTGCTGTTGTAAATTACCGCAACGGCTATCGCATCGCTGCCCAATTGCTCTTTTGCAGGCGCAACGTATTTCCAGTCACTGCCCAAGGCTTGGGTCAAATGGGCAATCGCGCTGTTTTCCGCATAGCCGTTGTTGGCGATTTCCATCAGCGCCACCACATCTGCATTCATCGCTTTTAAAGCGCTGACAATTTTCCTGTGCTGCTTTTCAAACTCGGCCGGCGTGCTTGCGCCGCGCGCTGTCGGAAAGCCTTTTTCCGCGCCATTGTCATAATTCAGCACGTTAAAGGCCGCCACGCGGATTTGCTTAGCGTCTTTCGCCGGCAGCGCGGCGCGCGGGTTCTTTTCTGCACTGACTGCCGGCTGATCCAAACTTGGGCGGGGCTGAATCCGCCACTGGCCGTAGCGGTATTCCAGAATTCCCTGCACATTCTGCATTTCATAGCCTGTTCGCAGAGAATTGGCAGCGCTGAAGTTCTGCGGCAGCCACGGCGTGCGGTTCTGATTGTTATAGCCGTCATCCAGCACAATTTTGGACAGCATGTTCTGCTTGGCCAAAGCCAGCGCTTCAGCAGATTTCGCAGGATAAAGATTGGTCGGGATATAGTGGCGTTCCGGCGTAAGCACCACTGAGCCAAAGCGGCCGTATTCATAGTTTTCACTGACGGTCAGCTTCTGCGGCAGCTTCACCAGCATGCCCTGATAGCGTTTCGGCGCATGGCCAGCGGAAGCGCTTAAGCTGTCAAAGGGCAAATTCACTGCCAGCGGCTGCACCAAAGACGATGCATTGTCCTGGCAGGAAACCACTTCGGTGCTTAAGTCCTGCAGCTGCAGCTGGTTTTGGTAATTGCTGAGCTTGCCTTTTAAAATGACTTCATCGCCCAGCTTGCCGCCTTTAACCGCACTGCTGGCCGGAATATACACAAAAATTGCATTGTTCGCGCCGGCCTTGGCCTTGCTGTCCGCAGTCTGGATAAAGAAGCCATTAAAGCCATTGCTGTAACGGAAGTCCGCGGTGATCACGCCGCGCACGGCATAGGCCTGATCCAGCGCCGCGCTGTGCAGGTCGGCAATGGCTGTGGTGCCTGAGCTGCAGCTGATATTTTCCGGCACCGGCTGGCTACCGCCGCCATTGAACAGGTTCTCACCGTAAGCGCTGCGGTCAGACCATTTTACCCATTGGCTTTCCAAATTGAAGGGATCTGCAGGGTTGACGCTGCCCGCGTCATTGCTGGACTGAATCCGCTTCAGGCTGTTCTTCGCGCTGTTGAATGCTGCTGTGCCCCAGCCCTCGCCGGGATCTGCGCCCAACTGGCCAAAGCGGTCAACCGCTTTATCACTATTCTTTAAAATTAAGGCATCATCGCCATTAAAAGACAAGCCCTTCACCAGAAACTGCATTTTATCCGCATAGCCCGCCAATGCCGCCTGCAGCTCTGCGCGCCCGACAATCATTTTCTGCTTTGGCCCTAAGCTTCCCTCCAGCTTAAATGTGCCGCTGGGCTTGTCTGAGGCGCCATTGCTGTATTGCAGAATGCTGTAGGCGGATAAATCCGCCGCTTTGCCGTCCGGGTTATAAATTTCCAGCCCTTTCTGGTTGGATATGCCGTCAATATATTGGCTGAACATGATTTCAGCATATGCAGGAAATGAACAGCCGCCCAGCAGCACGCATGTGGTTAAAAATTTTGGATTGAATGCCTTCATGATTTTTTATTGCTTGGTGAAATTATGTTCAGGATAATTTTACCAAATGACATCGCCGTGAAAATTTTGTGACAATTTAACTGAATTTTCCGCTGATAGCGGGCAGGCTGTTTCAGCTGATTTTCTGCAAAAAGTTTGACTTGTTAAGCGCAGGACTTAAAATACCGCATTCAAATTTTTTACATTTGCCAAAGTTATGTCGAACGATCAATTAGACCAGCAAGTCGTAGAGCTGGACAACTTAAGCGAGCAGCGTGAAATTGTGACGTTTATGCGCCGCTCAACGCCGTTGAACACGTCTCAACGCACTGCGCTTGAACAATATGGTCACTTGATTTTGGAATACCCGGTTGGCGACCTGCGCCAGCATTTTGAACATCCGGAGCACCCTTTAACGGTAGAAATCGGTTTCGGCATGGGCCGCTCGCTGGTGCTGATGGCGCGCGCCAACCCTGAACGCAACTTTGTCGGCATTGAAGTGCATGTGCCGGGTATTGCGCAGTGCGTGTATGAAGCCGGCATGGCTGAATTGAAAAACCTGCGCCTGCTGGATGCCGACGCGATTAAAGTGCTGCGTGAAATGCCGGACAGCAGCATTGACACCATTCAGCTGTATTTCCCAGACCCGTGGCAGAAAAAGCGCCACTTCAAGCGCCGTTTTGTCTCCCATGACCGCATGCCGCTGGTTGAGCAGAAATTGGCAATGGGCGGCACTTTCCACTCAGCGACGGACTGGGAACCGTATGCGGAATGGATGCTGGATGTGCTGGACAACCGTCCAAATCTGGAAAATCTGGCAGGCAAAGGCAACAGCTACCCGCGTCCAGAGTGGCGCCCGCAAACCAAGTTTGAACGCCGCGGACTGGAAGAAGGCCATAAAATTAATGACTTTATCTTCAAAAAAATCGGCTAAGCCCTTTTAGCAAATGCCAAAGAAAGCGCTCAAATCAGAGTAATGCCAGTCAATTAAGAAGCTGACTGGCTTTTTCTTTTTAAATTCTAGAATTTATTTGATACGCGGAAGTGTCATCCGCAACCTATCTGGTTTTTGAAATGGACTGTTTTTGCAATGAAAACTGTTTAAGTGCAGAAAGTGAACAGGTTTCGCGGATGACAAATGCTTTTGGTTCT
>NZ_JAVXCI010000068.1:0-17969 GCF_036659555.1 Acinetobacter sp. | reverse complement strand
AGGATAGAACAATGGCTTTAACTTTATATACCAATACGCAATCTCGTGGCGTTGTGGTGGATTGGCTCATTCTTGATTTGGGGATTGAGGTCGAGCGCATAGAAGTCGCCTATGGCGCAGAAATGAAATCAGCTGAATTTTTAAAACTCAACCCTTTTGGCAAAGTGCCAGTTTTGGTTGATGGCGATGTGGTAATTTATGAGCTAGATGCCATTTGTGCATATTTGGCAGATCGATTCTCTGAAAAAGGTTTAGCCCCTGCACTGAATGATCCGAAAAGAGGTTTATATTATCGTTGGTTGTTTTTTGGCTCAGGCCCGTTTGCAGCCGCCTCTGACAATGAACATTTAAAAGTTCAAGTTGCACCAGAGCAAAAAATGTTTATGGGGTATGGCGATTATCAGGATACCTATCAAGCCTTGATTCAAGGTTTGGAACAAGCAAGCCCTTATTTATGCGGCTCACAGTTTACGGCAGCCGATATCAGTTTAGGCGCAATGATCATGTGGCAGTTAAAAATGAATTTATTAAAACCACATCCTGCGATTGAGCGTTATGTATTGGCCATACAACAACGTGAAAGTTTAAAGAATAATCCGGCTTTATTTGCAGCATAAAACCATTTTACTCCGATAAGCCTCTTATAAAAGAGGCTTATTTTTTGTGGTAAATATTATACAAATAGACGCCTTGCTTATTATTTTTTAGTCGTAGATGAAAATTTCGATTGACATATACATAGCTAAATTCTGAATGATTTTGTCATTTTTCTCTTTGATTTTTCTACGCTGTTTATGTTGATGGATAAAAAAAAGATTTATAGGTTCTAGCTATTGTCATAAATAAAATAAGTATTGGCGTAAAGCCCGCAATTTTCCGATGCTTAAGCGGTCTAAAACATACTCGTTTTTAGTGGTGGTTCGGGACAGCCCTCAGTTTTTCCTTCGGTCATTTGCGTGGTCAATTCTGACTGTATCTTGATTTCCCTTGCTCGCTAAAACGGTATCTGTCTCTATTTTGCAGTTTAAGGAAAGCTAGATGTCGAATTCTGCTGTTGTTGAATCTGTTGCACAGGCTTTACGCAATGCCGAATTATCAAAAACTGCGATTGCACCCATTCGCCCGCAGCTGGGCGGAGAGCAGGCAGGCGTCGATATTGCGTATGCGGTTCAGGAAGCCAATACCCGGCGCGCCTTGCAAGAAGGGCGCCGTCTAGTGGGACGTAAAATTGGCCTGACCTCTAAAGTCGTGCAGGCGCAGCTGGGGGTTGATCAGCCTGATTTCGGCATGCTGTTTGCCGATATGGCTTATGGCGATGGTGAAGCCATTCCAGCGGATTTGTTAATTCAGCCCAAAGTCGAAGCTGAAATCGCGTTAGTGATTAATAAAGATTTAACCCAAGAAAAACACAGCTACGCGGACATTATTAGCGCAACGGAATATGCCTTGCCTGCGATTGAAGTGGTCGATAGCCGTATTGAAAACTGGAAAATTTCACTGATTGATACTGTGGCGGACAATGCGTCTTCTGCGGCGTTTGTGTTGGGTTCACGTCCAGTGTCATTGGCACAACTAGATTTGGTCAATTGCAAAATGACCATGACCCGCGGCGATGAAGTGGTTTCGCAAGGTATTGGTAAAGCCTGCTTAGCCAATCCTTTAAATGCAGCAGTTTGGCTTGCCGATGAAATGGTGCGCCGCGGCCGTCCATTGCTTGCGGGGGACATCATTTTAACCGGTGCGTTGGGTCCAATGGTGATTGCGCAGCCGGGCGATGAATTCAAGGTCGAAATTGAAGGATTCGGTTCAGTCGTCGCTGCGTTTGCTGCGGAATAAATGTGAATTTTAAGAGAGTGAATGCATGAAAAAGATTAAATGTGCATTAATCGGTCCGGGAAATATCGGAACAGATTTATTGTATAAGTTGCAGCGTAGCGAATTTCTGGAACCTGTGTGGATGGTTGGGATTGACCCAACTTCGGAAGGTTTGGCACGTGCTGCCAGCATGGGCATCAAAACCACAGCAGAAGGCGTGGACGGTTTACTGCCACATGTGCTTGCAGATGAAATTCAGATTGCCTTTGATGCGACTTCAGCGTATGCGCATGCAGAAAACAGCCGCAAGTTGAATGAGTTGGGTGTACAGATGATTGATTTGACGCCTGCTGCGATTGGTCCATTTTGTGTGCCGCCAGTGAACTTGCAAGAATTGTTGGACGCAGGTGAGTTGCCGAATGTGAACATGGTGACTTGTGGTGGTCAAGCGACCATTCCCATGGTGGCTGCGATTTCGCGTGTACAACCTGTGAGCTATGGTGAAATTATTGCCACCGTTTCGACCAAATCGGTCGGTCCAGGGACACGTAAAAACATTGATGAATTTACCCGGACCACGGCAGGTGCGATTGAAAAAGTTGGCGGTGCAAAACAAGGTAAAGCCATCATCATTATTAACCCAGCCGAACCTCCACTCATGATGCGTGATACGGTGCATTGCTTGGTCGAAGGTGAACCTGATCAAGCAGCAATTACTGCATCGGTTCAAGCCATGATTGCCGAAGTTCAAAAATATGTACCCGGCTATAAATTGGTGAATGGCCCAGTATTTGATGGCAGCCGCGTGTCGGTATACCTTGAAGTGGAAGGCTTGGGTGATTTCTTGCCAAAATATGCAGGGAATTTGGACATTATGACTGCGGCAGCTGCGCGCACTGCGGAAATGTTTGCGGAACGTTTATTGGCTGCGGCTGAAGTATAAGGAGCAACCCATGTCTAAGATTATTGTGCATGATATGACTTTGCGTGATGGGATGCATCCACAGCGCCATCAAACAACTGTTGAGCAAATGATTGCAATTTCCACTGCATTGGATGATGCAGGTGTACCGCTGATTGAAGTGACGCATGGCGACGGTTTAGGCGGTTCATCGGTGAACTACGGTTTTGCTGCAGCAACTGATGAAGAATATTTGTCAGCGGTTGTTCCGCGCATGAAAAACGCCAAAGTTTCGGCATTGCTGTTGCCGGGAATTGGCACGGTTGATCATTTAAAAATGGCGCATGAGATTGGCGTTTCGACCATCCGTGTGGCGACCCACTGTACTGAAGCGGATTGCTCAGAACAGCATATTACTGCAGCACGCCAGCTTGGGATGGACACCGTTGGCTTCTTGATGTTGGCGCATATGGCATCGCCTGCTCAATTGCTTGAAGAAGCGAAAAAGATGGTGTCTTATGGCGCGAACTGTATTTATGTGACTGATTCGGCAGGTTATATGCTGCCGCAAGATGTCACAGACCGCGTGGGCTTGCTCCGTCAAGAGCTGGACAGCAGCATTGAACTGGGTTTCCATGGTCACCATAACTTGGGTATGGGCGTGGCAAATACAGTAGCCGCAGTTGATGCAGGTGCAATTCGTGTGGACTTGGCTGCTGCTGGTTTAGGTGCGGGTGCAGGCAATACACCACTGGAATTGTTCATTGCGGTGGCTAACCGTATGGGCTTAGAAACAGGCGTGGACTTGTTTAAAGTACAGGACGTGGCAGAGGATTTGGTCATTCCAATGATGCTGAACCCAATTCGTGCTGACCGAGATGCCGCGACTTTAGGTTATGCAGGGGTATATTCATCGTTCCTATTGTTTGCGAAACGTGCGGAAGCAAAATACGGTGTGTCTGCACGTGAAATTTTAATGGAGTTGGGTCGCCGCGGTACGGTGGGTGGTCAGGAAGATATGATTGAAGATTTGGCATTGACCATGTCTAAAGCGAAGGCAGCTTTGGTTTAAACTGATTAATATGTATTTGAAAGGCGTCCTTTGGGCTAATGCCAGTCAGTTAAGAAACTGACTGGCTTTTTCTTTTTAAATTCTTAAGTTTCAGCGCTTGCATTGCCGTATTTTTGCTTTATAAAGTCTAAACGCCTTTGCGTAGGCAAGATCCGACTTTGGAAAGACCTAAAGTCGGCAAAAGTCTTTTGTTGCCCATACACAGCATCCAAAGCTGATTTTACTCAGCTATGAAACAACAGTAGCTTTAGCTATTGAAAGATTTCATAGCAAGTAGCTCTAGACGTAGGGATATTTGCTTAAAATACTGCGATTGAATTATAAAGTTCTTCTATTAGGGCTCTTGTAAAAGTCAAAAAATGATCATTCATTGGCAATAAAATGAGTGTTGAAAAAAGTCCTTTCTCCTTTGGGGGAGACGGTTAGGATGAGGGGGATTCTTCATATAAATCCTCTCCCTAGCCCTCTCCTTTAAAAAGGAGAGGGAACTTTCATTGTGATCTCAATACAGCTCAAAAAACGAATTATGCAAGAACTCTATTTTATATCGCATTTAATAAATCAGACTTTTCTCATTTCTAGTTGCACACCCATCCAGTTTTAAAGCTATTCAACTTCATCATGCACATATAGAAAATAGCTGTGATATGAGCGTTATTTCTTATCAGTCTACACCGCTATGAGAAAATGGAATCTAAAAACTTAAACAAAAAAACGCTTAATGATTAAAACCATTCAGAAAAGAAATCGGTTTTAGCCTCAAAATGACAGGTAGACTCAATCTCTCATCAGCTCTTCTGAAATTTAACTTAAAGGGAGTTATTGTAATTTTATCTAAATGAAAAAAGCGCGGTGCCTGCCTTTGGTTTTATATTGCGCTGAGCCGCATTTTCTTAAGACTGTGGTCGGATTTTTTCTGCACGGCGAGTTCCGCATGATGACCTTATAGCTTAATGTGATCATTGGAATATATCTCATGCGTCGTCAAATTTTATGGACAGCCATCTGTGCCGCAATTGCGGCATCAGGTACAACTGCAGCGAATGCAGACTTTATCGACGATAGCCAAGTCCAGTTAAAATTCAGAAATTTCTATTTAGACCGTCAGTACGAAACGCTGCCGCAAAACAATTGGGGCAGCTGGTCGCAAGGCATTACCTTGGATGCAAAATCAGGTTATGCCCAAATTGGCGCATTGCAGGTGGGTGCGGATGTTTTGGCGCAGCATGCTTTTTGTTTAAATGGGCGCGATAAAAATGCCGATTGGGTCTTGCCGCATAATGGACAGGAACAAGCCAGAAATTTCGGAAAAGTCGGCGCGACCTTAAAAGCCAAACTGTCAAAAACGGAACTGAAAGTGGGTGAGTTGCTGCCTGTTTCTCCTGTATTGGTGTTTGATCCATCACGTCAGTTGCTGACCACCTATCGTGGCGCATGGTTAGAATCGAAAGAGCTTAAAGATACCAAATTGAGCTTGGCGTATATTGATGGCATTAATGCGCGGTATGACAATCAATTTCAGGATTTAAGCCTATTCCCAAACAATAATCCGCATACCGCCAAAGCAGCGGATGGCATGTATATCGCAGGCATTGATCATCAGTTTAATCCTGAGCTTGGCGCCAGCTATTGGTATGCCGATGTCCAAGACATTTACCAACAGCATTATGCCGGTCTCAATTACAACACCACGCTGGGTGCAAACACTAAGCTGGCAAGCCATGTGCGTTATTTTGACAACTCAGCGTCTGGCGACAAGCTGTATGGTGAGATTGACAACCAAGCCCTGTCGATGGGAGCCAAGTTCAGCCATGGCGCGCACAGTATAGGTCTGGGCTATCAGCAAATGTTTGGGGAAAATAATTTCCCAACATTGGCAGGTTGGGTACCGCAGCCGTATTTAGTGAATTGGTCTGTTGCAACCTTTACCAATGCCAAAGAGAAATCTTGGAATGTTTCTTATGGATATGATTTTGCTGAATTAGGACTAAAAGGCTTGAATGCCAATGCGATTTACTTTGCAGGCTTTGATGCCAAAGCGGGCGGCAAGACTGATCAGGACGAACAAGAGCTGAACTTGATTGTGAATTACACTGTACCTGAAGGCAAATTCAAAGGTTTGGGCGTTCAGGCGATGTATATCGACACGGACTACGACTGGAAAAGCGATTTAAAAGAATACCGCGTAGCCACGACCTACAGTTATAAATTCTAATCTTAAGCAAAATGAACAGGGCGATTCAAAAAGAATCGCCCTTTTTCTGCAGAGAAGCTTTGATGTGCAGCGAATAGGCTGAGCAGAGAGTTTTTGAAAATATATTGTTTATAAACATGTGTTTAAATAATCGTTTTTTTGTAGGGTGTGATCGGAAACAACTATCAGTTGCTTGGTTTTGAACAGGTAAGATGGAGCAGTAAAACCTGACGAAATGAACGCATTGATCTGCAGCTGGATGCATAAAACCAGACAGATCTAAGGCTGTACGAGGAGTATGTATGAGCACGGTCCAAATCCCGAATTACGCCACCGACCCATTTTTTGGTTTGGAAGATAAATGGATTGAAACGGCTGAAGGTGAGTTAACCCATTACCATGAATTGGGTGAAGGTACGCCAATTTTATTTTTACATGGATCAGGCACAGGTGTTTCGGCAGCTGCCAACTGGTGGCTGAACTTGCCGCAGATTGCCGAGCAGGCCCGCTGTATCGCCATCGACTCGATTGGCTACGGTCAAACCGTTGTGGCTGAAGGCACAGCTTATGGAATTCGAGCGTGGGTAGATCACGCAGTCCGTACACTGGATGCATTGGGCATTGAAAAAACCTGGCTGGTGGGCAATTCATTGGGCGGCTGGTTAGCCTTTCAAATGGTGTTGGACTATCCAGAACGTGTGTTAGGTATTGTTTCGATGGGTACAGGCGGGGCCAAGCAAACCGCGGCGCTGAAAGCCCATGCCAACCCAGTGTTGACCGAAGAAGGCATTAAAAACACTTTGTCGATGTTTGTGGTGGATAAAAGCTTGATTACAGATGAGCTGGTCAAAGTGCGTTATGAAGCGGCCAAAAATGACTATGCTTCAGACCGTTTAATGGATGTAGTGGGCGCGCGTGACCGTGACCGCTTCGAGTTCCCGCTGGATTTTGACAAGATGAAAGACATTCAAGTGCCTGTGCTGCTGATTCATGGCGTGCAGGATGTGGTGATTCCAGTGTCGCGCTCATGGGATATTTTAAATACGGTGCCATTCGCCGATTCGCATATTTTCAGCCAGTGCGGACACTGGTCGCAAGTGGAAAAAGCGGATGAGTTTAATACCGTCATTAAGGATTATTTAAGCGCGCGCGGCGTGAAATAATTTCTGCGCTGAGGCGAAGCAGGGATGGCGCAGGCCATCCTTTTTTATGCCTTTTTAAAGACGGCAGATGCAGATAAACAATGGATTAAAGCGTGATGAAACCCGCCGCGACATTGATGCTGATGGCTAAAATTGAGGTGTTAAACCCATAAGCCAAAATAATATGCAGAATATTCAGAATGCGCATAGGGCGCGAGGTAATAGAAACATCTGCTGTTTGCGCCGAGGTGCCAATCACATAACTAAAGTATAAGAAGTCGGGATCGGTCGGCTGTGCGGTTTTCGGAAAGTCTAAGCCTGCATCTTGCTGGTCGGCGAGGGCGAGATAATAGTCATGCGCATAATGAATAGCAAACACGGTATGCATAAAAAACCATGCACTAATAATGGTCAGCAAAGACAGAGCCAAGTGTCCATATTTGATGGTTGGATCATTGGGGAGATGGGTTAATTCCAGCACAATCGCAATTAAACACATCCCCAATGTCATGATTACCAATAGCAGAATCAGCCATTTGCTGGCGTCCTGCTGCTGCGCGCGCTGCAGAATGTGCAGGTGGTCTGCATGCCAGAGCTTGCGCATGGTGAAAATCAGATAGCAGGAAACCGCAATATTCCAGCTGATCAGCAGGCAGGTCGACCAGGTCCACGGGCTGAACAGCTGCAGGGCGCCGTACAGCAGAATGGCCATTAAAAAGGACACAAAGAAATAAGGACGGTATTGCACGCCAGCTTTAAGGCTGAAAAACGGCTGAAGCTTCATCATGCATCCTTAATTCTTGAGTTCTTAGTGCTGCCAAGAATGAATCTAGCGCAGATTGCTGTGAATAGTCCAACCTGGCTGCGCTGCCGGCATTAGACTTAAGTGGTAATTTAGCCGGCGCGCTATACAGTTTATGAATCTATAAACTGAAAATTATAAGTTATTTTCCATCAAAGGCTGGGCGCTGATAGGCAAACTGCATCAGGATAATGCGGTTTTTTTATGCAAAACGGGTGTTTCTTGCGCAAAAAAAGCGCCATTATCAATCCAGAAAATGACGGCGCTGCTGGCTGCAGGGCTTGGGGCGCAAGCTAGGCCTGATCGCGGGTAATGTCCAGATAGAAAACCCGGGTCAGCAGCTCAATGAATTTCTGCACGGCGGCCGAGCTGCTGTTTTTGCGGCTGCTGACATACAGGTCCAGGTACGGCAGTTCAATATCCAGCGGGCGGATTACGGTATTGCTCATGGTCAGCGGCGCAATGTAGCCCGGCAGGATGGTGCAGCCGAGGCCCATGCCGATCGAGTTGATATTGAACAGGATGTTGTCGGCTTTCTGGACAATATTGAACTCAATATTATTGGCTTTGGCGAAATCCAGAATTGCCGTATGCAGGGTCAGGGACTGTTCGGCTGCCGGAATAATAAAGTCAATGCCGTTCAATGCCTTGACGGGAATGCGCTCATATTTGGCCAAGGGATGGTCTTGCGGCAAAAGAAAAATCAGCGGTTCGCGCAGCACGAACTGGCTTTCAATTTCATCATTATGGAAATTATGCCGGGTAAAGGTAATGTCCAGTTCGCCTTTTTTCAGCAGCTTCATCTGCTCAAGGTTGTTGAGGCTCAGCAGCTCAATCTTCAGATCCGGATTCTGCACGCGCAGGTTCGGCAGCACATAAGGGAAGATTTTCATTTCCGCCACAGGCACAAAGCCGATGCGCAGCATCTGCTGCTTGGCCTGGGACACCTGGCGCGCCATGGCAATGGCTTTGTCGGCCTGCGCCAGCGTTAAGCGGGCCTGCTCCAGAAATACGGCGCCTTCTTCCGTCAGCTCGACTTTGCGCTTGGTGCGGTGCAGCAGGCGCACCCCGACATCCTCTTCCAGATCCTTAATCTGCTGGCTGAGCGAAGGCTGAGCAGTGTAAAGCTTAAGCGCGGCCCTGCTGAAATTGAGTTCTTCAGCAACCGTAATGAAGTAGCGCAGGTGTCGTAATTCCATATAATCCGCCCAGTGAGTAATCCAAAAAATGTCTTACTATAATTTCGCGCCAGTATAATCTATAAACAACTATGCCGTGAAGATGATTTTGATATTTAGAAAATAAATGGGCTTAGCGCGCTTAGGGCTGTTGCAATATCAGCAGCTGCTGTTCTAGTAAGCGCTTAAACCTATTAATTGAAACAAAAAAAATATTTCACCAAAACCTGCTGAAAATCCATCATCGCTGAAAAGTTGAGTCTATTTACGTTGTGCCGCTGCCGGTCACAGGAGAGCTTTTCATGAATGGAAAAATTGATGTGCGTGAAATTGACGCTTTAGTCGATGCACAAAATGGCCGCATCTCGCCGTCGATCTACACTGACCCGGATCTGTACGAACTCGAGCTTGAGCGCGTGTTCGGCCGCACTTGGCTGTTCCTGTGCCATGAAAGCCAAATTCCTAAGGCGGGCGACTTTTTCAATACCTACATGGGTGAAGACCCGATTATTGTGGCGCGCCAAAAAGACGGCTCAATCAAAGCATTTCTCAACCAGTGCCGGCACCGCTCTATGCGGGTCAGCTTTGCCGACTGCGGCAATACCCGCGCCTTTACCTGTCCATATCATGGCTGGTCATATGGCGTGGATGGTTCCCTGAAAGATATTCCGCTGGAAGACCGCGCCTTCCCGCAAGGCGCCTGCAAAGAGCAATGGGGGCTGGTGCAAGTCAACCGCGTTGAGTCTTATAAGGGGCTGATTTTCGGCTGCTGGGATGAAACTACACCTGATTTAATCGAATACATGGGCGATATCGCCTGGTATCTGGATGGCGTACTCGACCGCCGCCCGGGCGGGACTGAAATCATTGGCGGTGTGCACAAGTGGGAAATCGAATGCAACTGGAAGTTTGCTGCGGAACAGTTTGCTTCAGACCAGTATCACGCCTTGTTCTCACATGCCTCTGCGATTCAAGTTTTGGGTGCAAAACCGGATGATGACTCTTCTAAAAAATTAGGCGCTGCGCAAACCGCGCGGCCAGTCTGGGAAACCGCCAAAGACGCCATCCAATACGGTTCACGCGGGCATGGCTCAGGCTTCTTCTTTACTGAAAAACCCGATGCAAACGTCTGGGTGGATGGTGAGGTGGCGAATTACTTCCGTGAAACTTTTGAGGAAGTCAAAGAACGCTTGGGCGAAGTCCGTGCGCTGCGCCTTGCGGGGCATAACACCATGTTCCCGACCATGTCTTGGCTGAACGGCACAGCAACCCTGCGGGTCTGGCATCCGCGCGGTCCAAACAAAACTGAAGTCTGGGCATTCTGCATTGCCGATGCTGAAGCCTCTCAAGAAGTCAAAGAAGCCTTTGAGCGTTCTGCAACGCGCGCCTTTGGGCCGGCCGGTTTCCTTGAGCAAGATGACTCGGAAAACTGGATTGAAATCCAAAAAGTCTTACGCGGTTATAAAGCGCGCAACAACCCCTTGATCATGGAAATGGGCTTGGGCAATGAAAAAGTCCGTGAAGACGGCATTCCGGGCATTACCAACTATATTTTCTCTGAAACGGCAGCGCGCGGGATGTACCGCCGCTGGGCAGATTTGTTGATCCATGAAACATGGGAAGAGGTCGAGAAAGCCGCGGATGACTATGAGCAGGAGCTGATGAAATGAGCCAGATCAGTTTAGAACTTCAGCATCAGATCAGCCAGTTCCTTTACCGTGAAGCAAAGCTGCTGGACGACTGGAAATTCCGCGAGTGGCTGGACGTCTTGGCGGACGATATTGCCTATACCTTGCGCACCACGCCAAACGCGCAAACCCGCGACCGCCGCCGTTCAGTTGAACCGCCAACCACTTGGGTATTTAACGATACCAAAGACTTGCTGGAACGCCGTGTGGCGCGTCTTGAAACCGGGATGGCGTGGGCTGAAGAGCCGCCATCACGCACCACCCACATGGTGTCAAACATTATTGTTGAAGCGGCTGACGTCGAGGGCGAGTACGATGTCTACGTCACCTATTTACTGTACCGCACCCAGAAAGAAAAAGATGTCACCATCTACTGCGGTAAGCGTCATGACAAGATTCGCAAAGTCGGTACCGGGCAAGGCTTCCAGATTTTCAATCGTAAAATCACCTTAGACCAAGTGACTTACAACTCCCATAACCTGAGTGTGTTCTTCTAATGAATAAGATTTTTGTGTGCCAAATCGACGAATTAGACGAAGGCGAAGCATTGAAAGTGGACTGCGGCGTGAATGGCATTGAAGCGCTGGCAGTCTTCAACAATGGCGGTGAGTTCTTCGCCATGAATGACCGCTGTTCACATGGCAATGCCTCAATGTCTGAAGGTTATTTGGAGGATGACGGCACGGTGGAATGCCCGCTGCATTCAGCGCGTTTCTGTTTAACAACAGGTCAGGCTTTATGCCTGCCTGCAACCGATCCCATTCAGACCTTTCCTGTGATTGTGGAAGATGGGCAATTGTTTGTTGAGATGGCAGGGGCATAGGCATGGGATGGCTGCAAGGTGAAGTTGCCCTGATTACAGGCGGCGGCTCAGGTTTGGGTTGGGCATTGGTTGAGCGCTTTTTAGCAGAAGGCGCGCAGGTTGCGGTTCTTCAGCGTTCACAGGCCAAAGTGGAGGCATTGCAGGCGCATTTTGGTGACCGCATTCTTGCCATTGCGGGTGATGTGGCTTGCTATGAAGACAACGTCCGCGCCGTGAATGCCACGCTTGAGCGTTTTGGCAAACTGGACTGTTTTGTCGGCAATGCAGGCATTTGGGATCACTATGCCGATATCGTCAATACCTCAGGCGAGCAGCTGGAAAAAGCCTTTGATGAAATACTGGGCATTAATACCAAGTCGCTCATCTTAGGTGCGAAGGCTGCGCTGGATGCATTGATCGCTTCTGAAGGGTCGATCATATTTACTTTGTCTAATTCCGCCCTGTACTCGGCAGGCGGAGGCCCTGTGTATACAGCCTCTAAGCATGCAGGTGTGGGCGTGATGAAGGAATTGGCTTATGAACTTGCGCCTAAAGTGCGCGTGAATGCGGTGGCGCCATCGGGCATGAACGTCAATATCAAAGGAGCGACATCACTCGGTCAGGAAAATCTGGGTCTGCTGGATGCACGTGACCCTGAAAAAATCGCCCGCGGCATGCCGCTGAATTTCCTGCCTGAGCCTGAGGATATGACGGGTTCATACGTTCTGCTGGCATCGCGTCAAAACAACCGTCCACTGACCGGTGTTTTGATCAATGCGGAATGCGGGCTGGGAATCCGCGGTTTGCGCCAGCCCCGTGCAGGGTTCTTTGATGAGTGATTGATTCACTGAACTATTCATAGATTAAATCCTCCCCTTGCGAAACCGTGTTTCTCATCCTTTATAAAAGGAGGGAGTTTCACGAATCGAAATCGACATTTCATATTTGAAAGTTCCCCTCTTTTCAAAGAGGGGCTAGGGGAGATTCAGAAGTACAGACACTGCTTCAATTTCGGAGTCACACATGGCCGTTAAACTCATTTGTGCATCGCACAGTCCCTTAATGGAATTTGCTTCACCGCAAGAACAGCGCAAAGAACAAGCTGTGCGTGAGACTTTCGCAAAGCTGTCGAAGGAAGTTGAAGTTTACGATCCGACATTAATCATTACTTTTGGCCCAGACCATTTTAATGGATTTTTCTATGACCTGATGCCAAGTTTCTGTATTGGTATCCGTGCGCAAGCGGCAGGGGATTGGGACTACGGCAAAGACAATGCCCGCATCAATGTGCCTGAAGAAACCGCGCTTCATTTGGTGCGCCGTGTGCTCGATGAAGGTGTCGATGTTGCCTATTCCTACAGGATGCAAGCCGATCATGGCGTGACGCAGCCGCTGCATTTCCTGTGTGGCGGGCAGTTGGACCGCTATCCAACCATTCCGATTTTTATTAATGGGGCAGCTGCGCCGATGCCAACCACCAAGCGAACCATCGCTTTGGGGCGTGCGGTCGGACAGTTTATTCAGTCCTTAAATCTTGAAAATGAACGGGTGTTAATTTTAGGGACAGGCGGTTTATCGCATGATCCTCCGACACCACAAATGGGCGCTGTACCGCTAGAAGTAGAAGAGTTTTTGATTTGTGGACGTAACCCATCCGCAGAATCACGTAACAATCGTCAAGCCAAAATTATTGCGGTTGGGCAGAAACTGGCTGCGGGCGATCAATCTGTTGCCGTGCCACTCAATCCAGAATGGGATCGTGCATTGCTTGAAACATTGGCCAAAGCAGACTTCGCCACGATTGAAGCCATGACTGAAGCAGACATTCGCCGTGATGGTGGGCGTGGTGGTCAGGAAGTCCGTTCTTGGATGGTGGCATTTGCAGCCTTACATGAACTCGGCGAATACGAGATGACCACACATTGTTATGAAGACATCAGCGAGTGGATTGCGGGCTTTGGTATTGTATCGGCTGAGTTAAAAGGGTGAATCAAATGAGCAATATTGAAACCATTGTCATCGTCGGTGCGGGACAGGCGGGTGCGAGTGCGATTTTAGAACTTCGCGGTAACAAGTATGAGGGCAACATTATCCTGATTGGGGATGAAGTTCATTTGCCTTATGAACGTCCACCGTTGTCTAAAGATGTGATTTTAAAGCCTGAGGAAACCAAGGTTGAGATTTTATCTGAAGAGAAATTGGCGACTTCAGGTGTCACGCATATCCGTGGTAATGGCGTGGTAAAAATCAACCCTGAGGCAAAAACCGTTGAATTGCAAAAGGGAGATGTTATTGCTTATGACAAACTGCTCCTTGCGACTGGCGGTGCAGCACGTCGCCTGCCGAATTTCGATGCTTTAGGTAAACACGTTTATACCTTACGTAATCTGGAAGACTCTCAAGCACTAGTGCCTGTGCTACAAGCTGGACAGCGAATTGTCTTGATTGGTGGAGGGGTCATTGGATTGGAACTGGCTTCCTCTGCGCGTTTTAAAGATTGCCAAGTGACCGTGATTGAAATGGGACCAATGGTAATGGGACGTTCATCCCCGCAGATTTTGAGTGAGTTTTTATTGGCGCAGCAGCGCCTCGCTGGTGTCGATGTCCGCCTTTCAAGCTCAATTGCAAACTGCCGCCTTGAAGAAAATCAGGGCAGTGAAGAACTTGTGATCACGCTGGAAAGTGGTGAAGAACTGCGCGCAGATGCGGTGGTTTACGGCATTGGCATTGTGCCGAATGCACAGCTCGCGCTAGATGCTGGTTTAGCGGTGGAGGGTGCGATTCAGGTCAATGAAAACTGCCAAACTTCACATCCCGATATTTATGCCGCGGGTGATGTGGCCACGCAGCTTCGTGCGGATGGGCAGTACCGCCGTGTGGAAACGTGGGAAAATGCCAATCTGCAAGCAGGACTGTTTGCGCGCCATATTCTGGGCATTGAACATCCGGTGCCGAATCCTGCATGGTTCTGGACGGATCAGCTTGATATTAACTATCAGTTTGTAGGCGATATGGCAGCAAGTGAATGGCATGTGCGCGGGGAAATGGATGCAGCTTTAGGTTTAGCGTCTTCATTTGTATTGTTTGGTGTAACCGACGGCGTCATCGTGGGCGGAATTACCGTCAATGCAGCCAAAGAAATGCGCCATTTGAAAAAGATGATCGCCAAACAAGCCGTATTTGAAGCGGAAAAGCATCTTGATTTAAGCCTGGACTTGCGCAAAGCCGCCTAAGTCCTGCGCGCTTTAATCTAAGCAGGCCTCTGCGATGCGCCGGCCTGCTTTTTTATTGGGCCTGAAAAATCAGCACAGCGCAGTTGATCACGGAGCGGGCTTTATTTTGGGCCTTAGCTAGAATTTAACTTGCGGCAGAACAGCCTATGAACTCAAATTCATCCTCAATGCTCGCCACGGCCGGCATTTATGCTTTGCTGGTGCTGATTTGGGCTGCAACGCCGCTGGCGATTGTGTGGAGCGTGGCGGAAGTCCATCCCATGTGGGTGCTGATCATCCGCTATTTCGGCGCTTCGCTCATCGCATTGCTGCTGCTGAAGCTTATGCGTGATCCGCTGCCCTTTGATGCCGCCTCGCTGAAAAGCTATCTGGCGGGCAGCCTGAATTTAATCGGCGCGCAGCTGTTTATTTATCTGGCGGCCGGCTATCTGACCTCCGGCCTGATGGCGCTGCTTTTCGGCTTTTCGCCGCTGATTGCCGGCTTAATCGGCCATATGGTTTTAAAAACTCAGAAGCTGATCCGGCTGCAGTGGCTGGGCATGGCCATTGCGGTGGGCGGGCTCAGCTTTGTCTTTGCTGATTCTGCAGACAGCAGAGTCAACCCCATCGGCATTGCGCTGATGCTGATCAGCATTGTGTCCTATATCAGCTCAATCTTTTGGGTCAAGCGGATTGATGCGCCCCTCAGTCCGATGTCGCAGGCCACTGGTTCACTGATCATTTCCGCGCTTGGCTCGCTTGCATTGATCCCATTTATCTGGAGGCATTTCCCAGCGCAGCTGCCCGGCATGCATGCCGTCATCGGCTTCTTATTTACCATGATCATGTCGTCAATTGTCGCCATGTTGTGCTATTTCTGGCTGATCCGCCGTTTGGCGGCTTCAGCGGTAGCGCTGAGCAATGTGATGACCCCGGTGATTGCATTGGCTTTAGGCGCGGCGCTGAATCATGAACAGGTCAGCCCGCGGGCTTTTACCGGCATTGCAGCGGTGATGCTGGGCATTCTGATGTATTTCTGGACAGACTGGCGCCGGCAGTATTTTGCCAGATTCCCGCGCTAAGCTGCAGCGGAGTTAGCTTTCAGCCACTGGCCTTGGGGCTTCCGCAATCCGCAGCAGCTGGATTGCGCAGGCTGAAAGCGCCACCATCGCGCCATTCATGACAAAGGGGTTGAAAGCCTTGCTGAAATACAGCGGCTCCAGCGCAATGATCAGCAGGCTCAGGGCCAGCATCGCCAAAATATTCAGGCCATGCAGCAGCCGGGACGGCTTTAAAATCAGCAGCAGGCATCCGAAAATAATTTCCGCCGCGCCTGACAGCTGCATCAGCGTCAGCGCAAGGTCTGCATCAAAACCCTGCAGCAGCCAAATGCGCAGCTCATCCTGCGCCTGAAACAGAATTTTGGGCACCAGCCCCTGATAAATCCAGAGCGCAGCCAGGCTGAGCTGAACCGTCCGGATCGGCGCCTGCAGAGTCCGCTTAAGATTCACGGACAGCATCTTCCAGAAAATGGCGCTTATTTTCAGCGCAGGGAATCAGGCATTGATTGGTCTTGCCAAACAGCCGGTAGCGGTTCAGCGCCACCCGGCGGTAAAGGAAATCCCGCACGGGCCGCGGAATGGCGTAGCCCGCATCCATCAGGGCAAAGGGCCAGCCCAGATGATGCATGGCTTTCAGCAGCGCGGTGGATTCGGTATGCAGCTGGCCATTCAGAATGACAAGCATGGTGGTGTAATGCGCCGTAGACATGCCGTAGTGCTGAAGAATCGCTTCGCCCAGCGGCGACTGCGCAGAGGCCAGCTTGAATTTGGCCTGCGGATCATGCCGGATCAGAAATTTGGCCCAGCCATTGCAGATCACGCAAACGGCGTCAAACAGGATGATGTCATGCTGCTGAATGATGGCGGCGGTATGGTTTTGCATAGCTTTATTTATTGTTGATGCTTAAGGCCAATATAGCGGAGCTGCAGGGGGAAGGACAGGAAAATTTGCGCAGGTGGGCTAATGCTAATCAGTTAAGGAATTTTACAATAAACTCCTTAACTTTTTGGCCATTCACGGCGGAGTCTTACTGTTTTTAAATTCGATATTTGGAGCTCGTTTTGTTCTTTTGTTTTGCCAAAAGAACCAAAAACATTTGTCATCCGCGAAACCTGTTCACTTTCTGCACTTAAATAATTCTGTTGCAAAAACAGTCTATTTAAAAGGCCAGATAGGTTGCGGATGACGCTTCCGCGTATCAAATAAAATTTAGAATTTAAAAATAAAATGCCAGTCAATTTCTTAACTGACTGGCATTAAGCAGGCGGGCAGCTTTCTGCGGCAGCCGGACAGGAGGCTGCCGGGGCAAAATTCATGATTGGTTTATGCGCAGGGCTTAATCAAAATATTCAATCGCGCCTGCCGCTGCCCGCATCCGCGGCGGCGCTGCGGGAATTGCCACGCATCTTTTTGAAAAGTAAAAAATCTTTTTTTCTTAATGTGTTAGATAGGCGAATTCGATTGTATCCATTCGTTAAATTCGCTTTAGCTTGCAAAAGAAAAAAGCTATGTTGATGGAGTAAAGCATGCAGAAATAATTCAAGTAAAAAATCACTTTAAGACAATTGTGGAGCTTAAACATGACGGATAATTCGCAAGCTGCCGGCAAATGCCCCTTTCATCAGCAGGGTGGCAATACCAGCATCGCCAGCTCAAATGCCGATTGGTGGCCGAATGCCTTAAATCTAGATATCCTTTCGCAGCACGATAAAAAAACCAACCCGATGGATCCTGATTTCGACTATGCAGCCGCATTCAAATCATTGGATTTAGAAGCGGTGAAACAAGATCTTCGTGAACTCATCAACAGCAGCCAAGAATGGTGGCCATCTGACTATGGCAGTTACATTGGGATGTTTGTGCGTACCGCATGGCACTTGGCGGGTTCTTACCGTAAACAAGATGGACGTGGCGGTGCCAACACAGGGAACCAACGCTTTGCACCTCTCAACAGTTGGCCTGATAACGTCAACACCGATAAAGGCCGTCGCCTGCTTTGGCCAATCAAACGTAAATATGGCAACAAAATTTCATGGGGCGATTTAATCGTTCTTGCAGGGACCGTGGCTTATGAAGAAGCAGGTCTGAAAACCTTTGGTTT